>JBIQID010000166.1:0-4803 GCA_044508215.1 Actinomycetota bacterium
GAGCCGAACTCGGAGGCGATCTCACGGACGAGGTCGGGGCGTCCCACGGCGGCGGTGTTCACCGACACCTTGTCCGCCCCCGCCCGGAGCAGCCGGCGTGCGTCGTCGACCGACCGCACGCCGCCGCCGATCGTGAACGGGATGAAGACCTGGTCGGCGACGCGGGCCGCCATCTCGACGGTCGTGTCACGAGCGTCGGAGCTGGCGGTGATGTCGAGGAACACCAGCTCGTCGGCGCCCTCGGCGTCGTAGCGCGCGGCGAGCTCGACGGGGTCTCCGGCGTCGCGGAGCTGCACGAAGTTGATGCCCTTCACGACCCGGCCGCCGTCGACGTCGAGGCACGGGATCACTCGCACGGTGGTGTCGGCGCTGGTCACCGGGGACCCCGTTCCCCCGCCAGCGCGGCGATGGCGTCGGCCACGGTGAAGGCTCCCTCGTAGAGCGCCTTGCCGGTGATCGCGCCGGAGAGCCGGCGGCCCTCCACCTCGAGGCGGTCGAGCGCCACCAGGTCGTCGACGGATCCGATGCCGCCGGACGCGATCACGTCGGTGGGGGTGGCGGCGAGCACCTCGGAGAGCTGCTCGAGCGCCGGTCCGGCGAGCGTCCCGTCGCGGCTGATCTCTGTCACCACGAACGCGGCGACGCCCACGTCGGTGAAGCGGCGGGCGACCTCCACGAGGTCGAGCCCGGACGACACCTCCCAGCCGTGGCTGGCGAGGTCCCGGCCCCTCGCGTCGAGGCCGACCGCGACCGCCTGCCGAGCAGCCACCTCGGCGACGAGCTCGGGGCGCTCGAGCGCTGCCGTCCCGATCACCACGCGGGCGACGCCGGCATCGGCCAGGGCTGCGGCGGACTCGACCGAGCGGACGCCGCCGCCGCACTGGACCGGCACGTCGACCGCGGCACAGATCGCGGCGACCACCTCGCGGTTCGACGCCTCACCCGAGCGGGCGGCGTCCAGGTCGACCACGTGGATCCACGGCGCGCCGGCCTCGGCGAACTCGCGCGCCTGGGCCACGGGGTCGTCGCCGTAGCGGGTCTCCTGGTCGAAGTCGCCCTGGTGCAGGCGGACGCAGCGTCCGTCGCGGAGGTCGATGGCGGGATAGAGGTCGATCACGTCGTCACCGCCTCGTGTGCTCGCCCGGCGACCACGTCGACGAACGAGCGCAGCAGCGTCAGGCCCTCGGTCGAGGACTTCTCGGGGTGGAACTGGGTGGCCCAGCAGGTGCCCTGCTCGACCATCGCCACGACGTCGCCCCCGTACCGGCAGGTCGCCACCACCACGCTGTCGTCGCACTCGGCGGCGTACGAGTGCACGAAGTACATCCACGGCTCGGTGCCGTGCTGCAGGAGCGCTGTCGGGCGGCGGACCGCCAGCTGGTTCCACTGCATCTGCGGTCGCTTCACGTGGTCGGGCAGGAGCCGCACCCGTCCGCCGATGACGCCCAGGCCGGTGGCGCCGGGCGACTCGTCGGATCCGTCGAAGAGCATCTGCATGCCAACGCACACGCCGAGGAACGGGCGCGGGCCGACCGCTGCCTCGTGCGCGACGTCGGCGAGGCCCGCAGCGTGGAGCGCGGCCATGGACGCGCCGAAGGCACCCACTCCGGGCAGGACCACGCCGGCGGCGTCTGCGACGAGCCCGCGGTCGGAGGTGAGCCGCGCGTCGGCGCCCACGTGCAGCAGGGCCTTCTCGGCCGAGCGCAGGTTGCCGATCCCGTAGTCGAGCACCGCGATGAGCGGCCGCTCGCCGGCGGTGGAGTCGTCGGGCCCCGTCATCCCGAGAGCGTCCCCTTGGTCGACGGCACGCCGGCGCCCTCGACCCTGACGGCGTCGCGCAGGGTGCGCGCGAGCCCCTTGAAGGTCGCCTCGATCACGTGGTGGGTGTTGGTGCCGGCCCGCTTGGTGACGTGGAGCGTGATGGCCGCCGAGGTGGCGAACGACGCCACGAAGTGTTCGGCCATCTCGGGGTTGAAGGGCGGGTCGCCGAGGGGCAGCACCTCACCGAACGGCACGTCGTAGACCACGTGGGGCCGTCCCGACAGGTCGAGCGCCACCTCGATCAGCGCCTCGTCGAGGGGGTACATGCCGCTCGCGAACCGGCGCACCCCTGCCTTGTCGCCGAGCGCCTCGCGGAAGCACTCGCCCAGCAGGATGCCGGTGTCCTCGACCGTGTGGTGGCCGTCGACGTGGAGGTCACCGACCGCGCGGACCATGAGGTCGAAGCCGCCGTGGCGGCCGATCTGGTCGAGCATGTGGTCGAAGAACGGCAGGCCGGTGCTGACCTCGACCTGCCCGGATCCGTCGAGGTCGAGCTCGATGGTGATGTCGGTCTCCGCGGTGGTCCGGCTGCGGCGGGCGGTGCGGCTCATGGTCGTTCGGCTCCCAGGACGTCGGCGAGTGCGGTGAGGAAGGCGTCGTCCTCCTCCACTGTGCCCAGCGTGATCCGCAGGCACCCCTCGAGGCCCGGCCACGACGAGCAGTTGCGGACCAGGATCGAGCGGTCGACGAGGGCCTGCCAGACCTCCGCGCCGTCGCGCTCCACGGGACGGAAGAGGATGAAGTTCGCTCCTGACGGCCACTGGTCGACGGGCAGCTCTGCGAGCGCGGCGCTCACACGGCCCCGCTCCTCGACCAGGGCCGCGACCCGCGCGCGCATCTCGTCGAGGTGGTCGAGCGCCAGCACGCCGGCCAGCTGCTTCACCGCGTCGAGGTGGTACGGCAGCACGACCTTCTCGAGCTCGTCGACCAGCCACGAGGGGCCCACCAGGTACCCGAGGCGCAGCGCCGCGGCGGACCAGGTCTTCGAGTAGGTGCGGGTGACGACGAGGGGGACGTCCTCCCCCACCAGCTCCATCGCCGACCACGGCGAGAACTGCCCGTAGGCCTCGTCGACCACGAGCAGTCCACCGTTGGCCGCCACCGCCTCGAGGATGGTGGAGACCGCCTCGGGCTCGTCGACGAGACCGGTCGGGTTGTTGGGCGAGCAGAGGAAGGAGATGATCGGCTGCTCCTCCCGCACGGCCGCGACGTAGGCGTCGACGTCGAGGGAGAAGTCCGAGCTCCGATCGACCGACACCACGTCGGTCCCGCAGACACGGGCGATGTGGGAGTGCAGCGCGTAGGTGGGCTCGGCCACCAGCACCGAACGCCCTGCACCTCCGTACGCGAGGCACAGCGTCTGCAGCACCTCGTTCGAGCCGTTCGCCGCGAACACCCGATCGGGCGTGGTCCCCTCGGTCTCGGCGATCCGCTCTCGCAGCCGCCGCGCGGACCGGTCCGGGTAGCGGTGCCAGTCGACGTCGGCGAGCGCCCGCGACAGCTCCTCGGTGAAGGCGGCCGGGGGCGGTTCGGGGGCCTCGTTGGTGTTGAGGCGCACGTCGACGTCGAGCTGCGGGGAGTGGTAGCCCTCCATCAGCGCCACGTCGCCCCGGACGGGCGGGCGGGCGCTCACGGCCGGCACCGGAGGCGGATGGACTCGGCGTGCGCGTCGAGGCCCTCGGCCTCGGCGAGGGCCTGCACCGTTGGGGCCAGCCGGTCGAAGCCCTCGCGCGCCACCTCCACCACGTGGTGGTGCCGGGTGAAGTCGTCGACGGTGAGTGCGGACGAGAAGCGTGCGGATCCGTTGGTGGGCAGCACGTGGCTGGGGCCTGCGGCGTAGTCACCCAGCGAGGCCGGCGCCCAGGGACCGAGGAACACGGCCCCGGCGTTGCGGACGAGCGGAACCAGCCTCGCCGGGTCCTCGCACACCAGCTGGAGGTGCTCGGGCGCGATCACGTTGGCCACCGCCATCGCCTGCGCCTCGTCGCGGCAGAGCACCGCCTTGCCAGCCGATGCGAGCGTCGCCTCGATCTCTTCGCGCCGGGGGGCCGCCGCGACCAGCTGGGCCAGCTCGGCGTCGACGGCGTCGAGCACGCCCGGGTCGCAGGTGATCAGCCACGCGAGGCCGTCGGGGCCGTGTTCGGCCTGGACCATCAGGTCGATCGCGACGAACGACGGCGGAGCGGACCCGTCGGCCACCACCACGATCTCGCTCGGGCCGGCGAAGGCCGCCGCCACGCCCACGACGCCTGCCACCTGCTGCTTGGCGATGGCGACGTACCGGTTGCCGGGGCCGCACACGACGTCGACCGGCGCGATCGTCTCGGTCCCGTAGGCCAGCGCGCCGATCGCCTGGGCGCCTCCGATGGCGTACACGTGATCGACCCCTGCCACCGCGGCGGCCGCGAGGGTCACGTCGGCCACCCCGCCGCTCTCGCGGTCGGGCGGCACGCAGACGACCACGCGCTCGACGCCCGCCACCCGGGCCGGGATCGCCGTCATGAGCAGGGTGGACGGGTAGGCCGCACGGCCACCGGGCACGTAGCAGCCGGCGCTCTCGACGGGGCTCCAGCTGGACGAGATGGTGACCCCGTCCTCGGTCCAGGTGGTGGGCTCGCGCCGCTGCGCCTCGTGGAACGAGCGGATGCGCGCCGCCGCTGCTTCGAGCGCCTCCCGCACCCCCTCAGGGACCCGGTCGAGTGCTGCGGCGATGTCCTCGTCGGACACCCGAAGTGCGTCCAGAGCGACCCCGTCGAAGCGCTCGGTGAGCTCCCGGAGCACGGTGTCGCCGCCGTCTCGGACCTGGGCGAGGATGCCTGCGACCGCGTCGACCGGCCCACCTGCAGCGACGTCGGGCCGCGGCAGGTGTGGGCGCACGTCACCAGGGACGTCACGGAGGTCGATGCGGCCGAGCACGACGGTCGAGGCTAGCGGTGGCCCCTTCGACCTCCGAAAAGGATTGGGACGCCCCCGCTGGCCCGA
>JBIQID010000167.1:0-4777 GCA_044508215.1 Actinomycetota bacterium
CCCGATCCGGGCAACCCCCGCGCCCACAACCGGACAACTCCAACCTGTCCGCATCCGGCCGCGCACCCCTTGCGAGCCCGACCAGAAGCGGACAACTCCAACCTGTCCCGATCCGGGCAACCCCCGCGCCCACAACCGGACAACTCCAACCTGTCCGCATCAGGGCCTCCAGCCGGGTAGCGGAGCTCGAAGAAGGCCGAGGAACGAGGCCGAAACTGAGGCGGAGCTGGGCCGGCGCATCAATGGATGACGGTCATCGGCGGCGACGGTGGGTGTGGAGAAGGGGGAGGGAATGCCGTCGCCGCCGACGACCTGTGCCCCACGTGAGGGGCGGGGCCGGCGTCAGGTCGGGGGATCCGACCTGCTCGATGCGCGGACAACATCCGCGATCGACCCATGGCCTACCCAACCGTCCTGACCCGTTGCCTGGACCTCTCGGGGAGCGCTCCCCGTTGCACTTTCGGTGGCGCGCGCGGGGCGGACTAGAACCGGGCCTCGTGCCGCCGACACCGCTCGTCCTCCTGCCGCCCTCCGAGGGGAAGGCCCCCGGAGGCGACGGCCCGCCCTGGGCGCCGGGTGGCTGCGTGCTGCCGGAGGTCGACGGGGCACGGCGAAAGGTCATGGCAGCACTGGCCGCTGCGGCGAAGGCGCCCGAGGCGGACCGTGCGAAGTTGTTCGGGGTGAAGGGCGAGGCCCTGGCTGAGGCAACCCGGGCTGCGAAGCAGGTGCGCCGGGCGCCCACGATGGCGGCGATCGAGCGGTACAGCGGTGTGCTGTACGGGGCCCTCGACGCCGGCTCGCTGAGCGCCCGGGACCGGAAGCGGCTGGATGCGCAGGTGCTCGTGGTCTCGGGCCTGTTCGGGGTGGTCGCCCCGAACGACCCGATCCCGCCCTACAAGCTGAAGATGGGGGCGTCGCTCCCATCGCTCGGGAAGCTCTCGACGTTCTGGCGCCCGCACCTCGACGCACACCTCACTCCCCTCACCGAGCGCCGGACGGTGTGGAACCTCCTGCCCAACGAGCACGCGGCGGCCTGGTCGGGGCCCACCGAGGGCTCCGGCACCACCGAGGTCGTGGTGCGGTTCCTCGATGACGTGGTGCGCGGCGGGCAGCGCCGCCTCGTGACCGTGTCGCACTGGAACAAGCTGCTGAAGGGAGCGCTGGTGCGCCACGTGCTCGCGCACCAGCTCCATGATCCGGAAGGGTTGGCAGACTTCCGACATCCGGAGGGCTACGTGTTCCGGCCGGACCTCACCGAGGTGTCGGGCGGCCGCACCACGGTCAGCCTGGTGGCGCGGCGGTCGTCGTAGCCTTCGGGCCGTGATCACCCCGCCCCGACGGCCCGCTGCCGGCATCCTGTCGGACCCGCTCGACGTCGACGCCCCGGTCCGCCGTGGCCCGCAGTACCGGAAGGTCCCCGCACCGCCCGGCCTCGAGGTGCGGCACCAGGCGACGGGAGTCACCGGCGCGGTCGTCGAGTGCACCGACGCACTGGTCGTGCTGCGCGACGACAGCGGGCGCGACCGGCGGTTCCGGAACGACCGGGGTGCGTTCCTCGTGGGCGACGAGCCGGTCGAGCTGGTGACCGCCCGACCCGGGCCGTCGACCGAGCGGAGGTTCACCGCGTCGGGGTCTGTCGCCGCGGACGGGCTCCGCGCCCGGGTCGCCCGCGCCAGCCGGATCTGGGTGGAGGGCAAGCACGACGCCGAGCTGGTGGAGAAGGTCTGGGGCGACGACCTCCGCGAGGAGGGCATCGTGGTGGAGCCCCTCCACGGCGTCGACGACCTCGCCGAGGCGGTGCGGAGCTTCGGCCCGCGGTCGGGACGTCGGCTCGGGATCCTGGTGGACCACCTGGTCGACGACGGTCGGACGAGGACCAAGGAGGCCCGCCTCGCCGCGCAGGTCGACCACCCCGACGTGTGCATCCGGGGTCACCGCTTCGTGGACATCTGGGCGGCGGTGGACCCTCGGCGGGTGGGCCTTCGCGAGTGGCCCGACATCCCGCACGGCATCCCGTGGAAGGACGGCATCTGCGCTGCCGTGGGCGTGGACGAGCCGGCGGTGTTCTGGCGGACGATCCTGGCCAACGTCCGCGACTTCCGCGACCTCGACACCACGCTCGTGGGCGCAGTCGAAGAGCTGATCGACTTCGTCCTCGAACCGTCCTGACGGGACCCGCGCTTCCCCGTTTTGTCATGCAGGGTGCGACAGTCCTGTCGCACCCTGCATGACAAAACCGGGGGGTTGCGGGGGTTGGGGCTACTTGGCGGAGACGCCGCCGCCCTCGAAGACCCGCTCGCGGTACCACTCGTAGGTACGGGCGACGCCGTCGGCGAGGGAGACCTGGGGCGTGTAGCCGGTGGCCTCGATGGTGTGGCCCATGTGCGGCGCCCGGCGCGACGGCGAACCGGGGGTGGTGTCGCCGGGGACGATCTTCACGTCGCGACCGACGGTGTCGATCAGCACCTGCGCCAGCTCGCCGATCGTGACCTCGGGGTCCTGCACGCCGATGTTGAACGTGCCGCCCAACCCGGCCGGGCCGTCGACCAACCGGAAGATCAGCTCGACCGCGTCCTCGATGTGGCAGAAGGTGCGGGAGTGGTCCATCGAGGCGACCACCAGCTCGTCGCCGTCCGACATCGCGTGGATCTTCGAGAGCAGCTCCGGGATCACGTGGCTGAGGCCCATGCGCGGCCCGTAGAAGTTGTGGGGCCGCACGATCGTGTGGGGCATCCCGCACTGGTGCACCAGCGCCTCGCCGTAGATCTTCGAGAGCATGTAGCTGGTGCGCGGGTGCTCCAGCGGCGAGATCGCCAGCGGGGTCGTCTCCGGCGTGGGGAGCGGAAGCTCGAAGTGCTGGAGCGTGCCGACGTACACCTCGCTCGTCGAGGGGAACACGAACCGCTCGAGGTTCGCCTGGCGGGCGGCCACGTCGAGCATCGTCTCGAGCATCGAGATGTTCTCGCGGAGCACTGCGTAGGGACGCTCCAACACGTTCTGCACACCGAGCAGCGCCGCGAAGTGGAAGACGTGGGTGTAGTCGTCGCCCACCGAGGCGAGGGAGCCGGGGTCACGGAGGTCGGCGACCACGATCGAGAAGTCCGGGTGCTCGCGGAAGCCGGCGATCAGCTCGTCCTCCACGCCGCGGCTGAGGTTGTCGACCAGGTCGACCGCGTACCCCTCCGCCAGCAGCCGGGCGGTGAGGTGCCCGCCGATGAAGCCGGCGCCACCCGTGATGAGCGCCTTGCGCCGACCTGTCGATCCGTTCGTCATACGTCCTCTCCCCCGCGGCCGATGGAGGCCACGGCACAACCCATCGATCTCACCATGCGGCGCTGGTCCGCCGACAGCACGTCGAACCCGTCGAAGATCGCCGGACGGGCGTCACCCAGCCAGCGCGGCAGGTCGAGCGTGCGGTACTCCCGGTGCGGCACCGCGAACACGACCGCGTCGACGCCCTCGGCCGGCGGCAGCTCCGCCGGCACCTCGCGGTCGAGCTCCTCCCAGTGGTCGAGCAGCGGGTCGTGCGCCACCACCTCGGCGCCGGCGTCGAGCGCGGCGCGGACGAAGGTCTCGGTCGGCGAGTAGCGGGTGTCGCCCACGTCCTGGCGGTAGCTGATGCCGAGCACCAGCAGCCGCTTGCCGTCGAGCGAGCCACCCACCAGCTGGCGGACCCGGTCGAGCGACACGAGCGGTGCCTCGTCGTTCGTCTGGACCGCCTTGGTGGAGAACGGGAACTCCATCGGCTGGCCCCACAGCACGTCGGAAGCGAGCTTGGCGAACAGCGGGTCCTTCGTGAGGCAGTAGCCGCCGACACCGAAGCCGGGCGTGCGGATGTTGGCGTGGGTGGGCCGCATCCGGATGGCGTCGACGATCTCGTAGAGGTCCACCCCGACCGTCTCGGCGAAGCGGCCCCACTCCTCCATCAGCGCGATGGTCGTGGCCCGGAAGGTGTTCTCCATCACCTTCGCCGTCTCGCTCGCGGTCGTGGTGCCGAGGCGGGTGAGGGGATAGTTCTCGGTGTCGATCACCGTGCGGAGGAACGCCTCGGCCGCCTTCGCCGCCGCGTCGTCGTGGCCGGCGAAGACCCGCCAGTAGTGGACGATCGACGAGAAGTACTCGGCGCCGGGCATCACCCGCTCGTAGCTGTGGGCGACGAGCGCGGCGTCACCGGGCAGGCCACGGGCCTCCAGCTCCTCGGCGAGGAGCGGCACCACGATCTTCTCGGTCGTCCCAGGCGGGACCGTGGTCTCCACCAGCACGAGGGCGCCGGGCTGCACGTGGCGGCCGACGGTGCGGATCGCCGCCTCGAAGCCGCCCAGCCGCAACGCCGGGGTCTCCGACCGCCAGTCGATGTCGAGCGGCACGTCCACCACCACGACCTGCGCGAGGCCGTAGGCAGCGGGGTCGGTGACGGCCACCAGGTTCCCCTGGTTGTGGGCCGCGGAGAGCGCAGCAGTGAGCTCTTCGTCGGCCGTCTCGAACGGGAACCGGCCCTCGTTCAGGGCCGCTATCCGGGATCGGCCGGCGTCGTCGTCGAGGTCGACGCCCACCACGGTGTAGGCCGGCTGGCCCGCCGCGTCGGTGGCCGACGCGACGGCGATCGCCATGGCGGCGCCCACGAAGCCGAGGCCCTGCACGGCGACGATCGGACGGTCGGAGTCGGCGACGTCCAACGCTGGCACAGGCTCGTTCACAGGTGCACCACGGTAGAGGCGGGCGGCCCGAACCGGCGAACGGGTCCGCCGGTCCTCTCGGCTGCACCGCCCCACGTCAC
>JBIQID010000020.1:0-1229 GCA_044508215.1 Actinomycetota bacterium
CCGGGGCCGCCCGAACGCCCTCCGGCCCGAACGGCCGGGGCCGCCCGAGCGTCACCCCTCAGTGGTCGTGGTGGTGGTCGTCGTGCTCGCCGTCGTGGTGGATCGGGATGAGCAGCACCGGGCACGGCGCGTGGTCCACCACGTAGTGCACCGTCGGGCCCTCGAAGAGGCGGCGGAACCAGCCCCGCGAGCTGGAGCCCATCACGATCATGTCGACGCCCTCCCGCTCGGCGGCGATGCAGATGGCGTGGCCCACGTCGGAGCCCGGCACGATCTCGTGGTGGAACTCCTCGCCGGGCTCCCGGATGGCGTCCTCGGTGACCTCGAGGGCTGCCTCGGCCTGGCGGAGGTTGGCCTCCTTGATGGCGTCGATCTCACCAGGGGTGATCGCCGGCCCGGCGAACCCGGTCGAGTTCACGAGCGGCTCGATCCGCGGCGGCACCACCGTGAGCAGCGTGATGTCGAGGTCCTCGCCGTGGAGCAGCGCGGTGCCCCGCTTCGCGGCTTCGATCGACGCGTCGGAACCGTCCGTGGCGATCATGATCCTCATGCGGCGCACCTACCCCCTCGTTCACCGGGCGCGGTCGTCGCTCAACGGCTGAAGTGGAGCGGCGCCCGGTAGCTGGCCCCACGGTAGGGGCGGCCCCGTCCCGAGCTCCACCGCCACTGCACCGAGATGCGGCCGCGCCGCAGGCCCGGAACCTTCGGCACCGCGTGCTCCCACCCCAGCTGTGCGGTCCCGCCCATCACCAGCAGGTCGCCGCTGCCCGGCATCAGGTCGTGCACGGCGCCGTGCAGCTCGAGCTCGTGGCGGTTCCGGTGCTCGCGTGGGCGGAGACGGAACGGCCGTGCGGCACCCAGGCTGAGGATCGCGATGACCGTGTCGTCGAGCCACCGCATGTCGGTGTCGCGGTGGAAGGCGATGCTGTCGGTGCCGTCCCGGTACCAGGCGAGGGCGAACCCGCCGAACCTCGCGCCGTACCGGTGCTGCAGCCAGCGGTGCGGCGCCAGCAGCTCCTGCGGCAGGTCTGGGTCGCCCACCCGCACGGCGCTCGTGAGCCGGGGCTCGTCGATCGTCCGCTCGTAGCGGAACAGCCGACCCTGCCGCCACGGACGGCTCTCGACCAGCCGTTCGTAGAGCTCGTCGGCCCCGGTGAGGAAGCCCCGCGCGACGTCGACCCAGGCGCCGTTGCCCAGCTCCATCCGGTCGACCTCTGGGTCGGCGGCCA
>JBIQID010000020.1:1329-8715 GCA_044508215.1 Actinomycetota bacterium
CTGTCGTGGGCGGAGACGGCCCGGCGGGTGGAGGAGATGGGCTACTCGTCGCTGATGATGCCCGACCACTTCGGTGACCAGCTCGCGCCGTTCACCGCGATGGCCACGGCTGCGGCGGCCACGGAGCGGCTGAAGGTGGGCACGCTGGTGTTCGACAACGACTACCGGCACCCCGTGGTGCTGGCGAAGGAGGCGGCGAGCCTCGACGTGCTCAGCGAGGGGCGCTGCGAGATCGGGATGGGCGCCGGGTGGATGCGCAGCGACTACGACGCGTCGGGCATCCCGATGGACGAGCCGAAGGTGCGGGTCGACCGGTTGTTCGAGGCGGTGCCGATCGTGCGCGGCCTGTGGGGTGGCGAACCGGTGACGCACCACGGCGAGCACTACACGATCACCGCGCTGGAGGGCCTGCCCCGCCCGCACACGCCCGGCGGCCCGCCGCTGATCCTCGCGGGCGGCTCGAAGCGCATGCTCCGCTTCGCCGGTGCGAACGCCGACATCGTGGGGGTGAACCCGTCGATCCACTCGGGCGTGATCGACGCCGACGCCGCCCGCGACGGGATGGCGGATCGCATGGACCAGAAGGTCGAATGGGTGAAGGAGGGGGCCGGGGCCCGCTACGACCAGCTGGAGATCAACGCGTGGGTCCCCGTCGTGGCCATCACCGACGACGCCCGCTCGGTCGCCGAGATGGTCGCACCCGGGTTCGGCCTCGAGCCCGAGCACGCGGTGGAGGCGCTCGAGTCGCCGATGACGATGGTCGGCACGGTCGACGAGATCTGCGAACGCCTCGAGGAGCGGCGCGAGCGGTGGGGCTTCTCGTACCACGTGGTGCAGAACGAGAGCGCCCTCGCGCTGGCGCCGGTGGTGGAGCGCCTGGCCGGCACCTGAACGCTGGGCGCCCGCCGCAGGTCGGCGAGCGGCCATGCGCTCGCGGCCCGGCACCTGAACCTTCGAGCGCTCGGCGTCACTACTGTCCGGCACATGGCGAGACCTGTCCCTGCCCCGCCCGCCGTCGGCCTGACCGTCGCGGAGTCGACCCCGTCGTTCACGCCGTTCCCGCGCGCGCCCGAGGGTGCCCCGAACGTGGTGGTGATCGTCCTCGACGACACCGGCTTCGGGCAGCTCGGCTGCTTCGGGTCCGACATCGAGACGCCCACCTTCGATCGGCTGGCGGCCGACGGGCTGCGCTACCGGCGGTTCCACGTCACCGCGCTGTGCTCGCCCACGCGTGCCGCGCTCCTCACCGGGCGCAACCACCACGCGGTCGGCATGGGCTTCCTGCCCGACGTGCCGATCGGCTTCCCCGGCTACACCTCCCGGATCCCCCGCTCGGCTGCGACCACGGCCCGGGTGCTGCGCGACGAGGGGTACAGCACGTTCGCCGTCGGCAAGTGGCACCTCACCCCTCGTTGGGAGGAGCACGCCGCTGGCCCGTTCGACCTGTGGCCGCTGGGGCTCGGGTTCGAGCGCTTCTACGGCTTCCTCGGCGGTGACACCAACCAGTTCGCCCCCGACCTGGTGAGCGACAACGGCTTCGTCGACGCCCCGCACGGACCGGACGAGGGCTACCACCTCACCGAGGACCTGGTCGACCGGGCCATCCGGCTGGTGCGGGACCAGCAGCACGTCGCCCCGCAGAAGCCGTTCTTCCTCTACTTCGCCACGGGGGCCATGCACGCCCCGCACCAGGCGCCGCCGGAGTGGATCGAGCGGTACCGCGGCCGGTTCGACCAGGGCTGGGAGCGGTGGCGTGAGGAGACCTTCGCCCGCCAGCTGGAGCTGGGCGTCGTGCCCGAGGGGACGACGCTGCCGCCGCGCCCCGAGTGGGTGCCGGCGTGGGACGAGATGGACGAGGACCGCCGCCGGGTGTCGGCGCGGATGATGGAGGTGTTCGCCGGGTTCCTGTCGCACACCGACCACCACGTCGGGCGCCTCGTGTCGTTCCTCGAGGAGATCGACGTCCTCGACGACACGGTGATCATGCTGCTGTCGGACAACGGCACCAGCGCCGAGGGCGGGCCGGTGGGCTCGTTCAACGAGCACCGGTTCACCCACGACATGGTCGACGACCCTGCCGAGCTGGCGGAGCGCATCGACGAGCTGGGCGGGCCTCGGGCCTACAACCACTACGCCTGGGGCTGGGCGTGGGCGGGCAACTCGCCGTTCAAGCTGTGGAAGCGGTACACGTGGCTGGGTGGCGTGCGGACGCCGCTGATCGTCCGCTACCCGAAGGGCGGCGCCGGCGGTGGGGAGGTGCGCGACCAGTTCGTGCACGCCGTGGATCTGGCACCCACCCTGCTGGAACTGGCCGGCGTGGAGCAGCCCGCCGAGGTCGACGGTGTCCCGCAGCAGCGGGTGGACGGAGTCTCGATCGCGCCGACGTTCACCGACCCCACCGCCCCCGGGCGCGGCACCCAGTACTTCGAGATGCTGGGCAGCCGATCGATCGTCCACGACGGGTGGAAGGCCACGACCGACCACGTCGGCGCGCAGCTGAGCGTCGAGCGCGACCTGGTCCCGGGAAGCCACGACTTCGGCGGGGACCGCTGGTCGCTCTACCGGCTGGAGGACGACTTCTCGGAGGCGCACGACCTGGCGGACGAGCACCCCGAGGTGGTGGAGCGGCTGAAGGAGCAGTGGTGGCTGGAGGCCGGCCGCAACCAGGTGCTGCCGCTCGACGACGGGTTCATCACGCGGGCGATCGCGCTGGAGCCGAACCCGTGGGGCCCGAAGGCCACCGCAGTGTTCCGCCCGGGCGGTGGCGCGGTGAACGAGGACCAGCTGCCGCCGATGGGCGGGGGCTTCCGGATCCACGCCGACGTGGAGGTGCCCGACGGCGGCGCCGACGGCGTGATCGCGGCGCTCGGCGACTGGAGCAACGGCTTCGCCCTGCTGGTCGACGACGGGTGCCCCACGTTCGTGGTGAACCTCTTCGGCGAGCCGACGTTCGTGGTGGCCGAAGGCCCGCTCGACGCCGGGGCACGGAAGGTGACCGTGGAGTACCAGCGAGAGCGGGGCGGCGGCGGTCCGGTCGAGCTGCGCGTCGACGGCACGCCCGTCGCCAAGGCGACCCTGCCGGCCGACCTGCCGTTCCGCTGGCAGATCGGCGGCGGCGGGCTCCTCATCGGCCGCGACCACGGCTTCCCCGTGTACGAGGGCTACCGCCCGCCGTTCCCCTACGGCGGACTGATCCGCACGGTGACGCTCGAGTCGCCGATGCTGCTCCCCCGACGCCCGGCCGAAGAGGTGCAGGCCGCCCTCCACCGGGAGTAGCGGTCTCCGGGGCGTCGGCGGCGGCGGAGTACGCTCGACCGCCTGGTGACTGAGATCCTCGAGGACGATCCGGCGGTCGCCTCGAGACCGCCCGACGACGCGTCCGCCGCCGGGCGGCGTCGACGCTTCGGCCCCCTGCCGAACCCGCGTGAGGCAGCTGCCGGCAGCGCACCGGTCCTCGTCCTCTGGGCGCCGATGCTCCTCTGGTACGTCGCCCTGCGTCCCGGGGTGATGACCAACGACTCGATGGACATCTGGACCCAGGTGCTCACCGGCGACTGGGTCGACTGGCACCCGCCGGCCTACACGGCGCTCAACTACCTCTCGCGCTGGGTGTTCGGCACCCCGGCGCTCACGGTGCTGTCCCAGACGCTCGCCCTGGCCTGGGCGCTGTCACGGGTGCTGCGCATCGGGATCCGGATGGGCCTGCCCGCCGTGCCGGTGTGGGTGGGCGGCGCGCTGCTGTGCCTCACGCCGCCGGTCGGTGCCTTCTCCGTTCACCTCTGGAAGGACGTGCCGTACACCGCGGGGTTCCTGCTGGTGGCGGCGCTCTTCGCCACGCTGGCACTGCACCGCATCGGCCTCCACCCGACGCCGACCACCGGCGCGTACGTGGCGGCGGGCTTCGGGGTGGTGACCCTCGACCTCCTCCGCCCCAACGGCATCATCGTGGTGCTGCTCTCCGGTGCCGCGGTCCTCGTCCTCAGCCACCGCCGGCTTCTCGTTGCGGGCATCTGGGTGATCGCGCTCGTGGCGGTCATCGCCGTCCAGTCGGTGCTCAACCCGCTGGCCGGCGTCCGGGAGGCCGGCGACCTGCAGCAGGCCGGCCTCGCACCCTTCGACCTCGGCTACCTCGCGGTGAACCACCCCGACGAGATGGAGCCACGGGACCTGGAGCTGGTCGAACAGCTCGCCCCGCTGGAGGAGTGGCGCCGCGACTTCGACTGCCACTGGGCGGCGGCCCCGATGGACCGGCTCGCCCCCGCCGAACGGGTGGCTCGCCTCCGGGATCGGCTGCAGGCAGCGTGGCGTCGCGCCCTCCTGTCCAACCCCGTGGAGGCGTCGCTCGGGCACCTCTGCGCCGCCAGCGTTGCGTGGAACCCCATCCCCTCCGAATCGGAGCGACGCCACTTCGAGACCCTCTACCACGGGGTGATCCCGAACCAGGTCGGCATGGAGTCCACGCCCGTGTCGCAGTGGCTGACCGACAACGCGCGCCAGGCGATCATCCGGACGTCGACTCCCGGGTGGCAACCTTGGTTCTGGCGGGCGCCGACGTGGATCTACCTGGGCGCCGTGCTCCTGGTGGTCGCCGCGGTCAGGGCGCGGTCGTTCTGGCCGGTGCTGGCGATCTCGCCACTCGTCGCCCAGCAGCTCTCGGTCATCGCGATGACCGGCCCGCACGCCCGGTACATGCTGCCGGCCGGCATCGCCGCGTTCGCGCTGCTGCCGGCCTTCGGTCTGGCGGCGGTGAGGGCGGGTCGGTCGGGGCCGGACGACGCAGGGAACGAGGACGCAGGGGACGGGGACGCAGACGAAGGGGACGGAGACGACGGCGACGCCACGGATCCGCCTGCCACCACGGATCCGCCTGCCGCCGCAGACCTGGACCAGCCGGACGGGCTCTCCGTCGAGCCGTCCTCGTAGTCCGGCTCGCTCGCCGGTCAGCTGCTCAGGTCGTCGAGCTCGCGTCGGCGCAGCATGACGCGGGTGTCGGACACGAGCCTGCGGTTCACCGACAGCAGGTCGGCGAGCAGTCCGAAGATCCAGATCTGCGCGGCCAGCATGAACATCACCGCGGCGCCCACCAGGCTCGGCACACGGCTGGCGATGTCGTCGGTGAAGAGCTGCAGGTAGAACCAGCGGGCCACCAGCGCCAGGCTCACGAGGAACGGCGCCAGGCCCACGCCGAAGAAGAACCGGAACGGCTTGTAGAGGGCGAACGACCGCACGATCGTGGTGCCCGACCGCCAGATGTAGCGGGGGATGCTCTTCACCAGGCGGGAGGGCCGGGTGGCGGGGTTCACCTCGATGTCCACGCCGGTGACGCGGATGCCGTCCCAACCGGCCTGCACGATCGTCTCCATCGTGTACGAGTACTTGCCGAACACCTGCGTGCGGATCGCGGCGTCACGGCTGAAGGCCCTGAACCCGGAGGCGGCGTCCCGCACCCCGGTGCCGGAGAAGAGGCGCACGACCCCGCTGCCGGCCCGCTGGAGCCGCTTCTTGAGGGGCGAGAAGTCGTCGACGCTCTCGATGGGGCGCTCGCCGATCACGAGGTCCGCGGCGCCCGCCACGATCGGTGCCACCAGGTCGGAGATGCACCGGCCCTGGTACTGGTTGTCGGCGTCGGTGTTCACGATGACGTCCGCGCCCGCCCGCAGCCCGGCGTCGAGGCCGGTGAGGAACGCGGCGGCGAGGCCCCGGTTGATCCCGAGCGACACGACGTGGTCCACGCCGTTCGCACGGGCGACCTCGACGGTGGCGTCGGTGCTGCCGTCGTCGACCACCAGCCATTCGACGGTGTCGAAGCCGGGCACCTCACGGGGGAGGTCGGCGAGGGTCTGCGGGAGGGTCGCTTCCTCGTTGAAGCAGGGGATCTGGATGATCAGCTTCACACCAGGGTGCACCCCTCGAGCGTCCGACGACGGTTCCGCACGCGGCGACTGTAGGCGAGGGCCCCGGCTCGCTCGATCATCGCGACGGGCATCGCGGAGGCGATTTCAGGGCCGCCGCTAGTGTCGTGGCGACTCGAGCAGGGGGACGGCATGGGACCGATGAGCAGTCGACGAGTTGGACGGCGCGCCCGGGCGCTCGTCGTGGCGCTGCTCTCTGCCTCCCTCCTGGCAGCGGCGTGCGGTGGAGGTGACGACGACGCCGACGACACGAGCAACGGTCGCTCCACCACCACCGAGGCGGGCGGGCCCTCCACGTCGACCGGCGGTTCCGACGGGTCGTCGGGCGGTGGGTCCGGCGGGTCGTCGGGCGGCAACCCGTTCGAGGGCTACGAGAGCGAGATCTACGCAGACCCCGCCCACTGGCTGTGCCGCCCCGACGCCGAGGACCTCTGCGACGACGACCTCGACGCCACGGTGGTCAGGGCCGACGGCTCGCTGAAGGTGGAGGAGTGGGCGCCCGCCGGCGACGCTCCGATCGACTGCTTCTACGTGTACCCGACCATCTCGAGCGACCCGACGCCGAACAGCGACCTCGTCCCGTCGCCCGACCAGGAGGGTGAGGCGGCCCGCAGCCAGGTGGCCCGGCTCGGCTCGCTGTGCTCGGTCTACGCACCCGTCTACCGGCAGCGCACCCTCACCGCCCTGGTGGCGGGGCTCGGTGGTGGTGGCGACGCCGACGAGCAGGCGGTCCGCGAGCGCGCCTACCTCGACGTGGAGGACGCGTGGAAGCACTACGTCGCCAACGACAACGACGGGCGGGGCGTGGTGCTGGTGGGCCACTCGCAGGGCTCGTCGCTGCTCACCCGACTGATCGCCGAGCAGATCGACCCGGACCCCTCGCAGCGGGCGCTGCTCGTGAGCGCGTACCTGTCGGGCTCGTCGGTGGCCGTGCCGGCAGGGAAGGACGTCGGCGGTGCGTTCCAGGACGTGCCGCTGTGCCGCAGCGAGGACCAGACGGGCTGCGTCGTGACCTGGTCGACCTACCGGTCCACGGCCCCGCCACCCGCCAACGGCTTCTTCGGACGGGTGAGCGAGGAGGGCCAGGTGGCGGGCTGCGTGAACCCTGCGTCCCCGTCGGGCGGCTCGGCCGAACTGCACTCGTACTTCACCACGGGAGCGTCGCCGGTGGGGGAGACCTCCGCTGCGCCGCCCCTGGTCGACCCGAGGGTGGGGCGCATCACCACCCCGTTCGCGTCCACGCCCGGGCTGATCACCGGCCAGTGCGTCGAGCGCGACGGGTTCAGCTACCTCGAGGTGACGATCCACGGTGACCCGGCCGACCCCCGCGCCGACGACATCGGCGGCGATCTCACCCCCGAGTGGGGGCTCCACCTCCAGGACATCAACCTCGTGATGGGCGACATGGTCGCCCTCGTGCGGGCCCAGCGCGCCGCCTACCTCGCCTCGAAGTGAGCTGAGCCCCGACTTGTCC
>JBIQID010000020.1:8815-24191 GCA_044508215.1 Actinomycetota bacterium
CGGGCCCAGCGCGCCGCCTACCTCGCCTCGAAGTGAGCTGAGCCCCGACTTGTCCGGTTGTGGGCGACCCCTGCGCCCGGATGCGGACAGCCCCAACTTGTCCGGTTGTGGCCGCTCCCTGGCCGGATGCGGACAGCTTTAACTTGTCCTGATGTGGCCGCTCGCTGGCCGGATGCGGACAGCTCCAACTTGTCCGGTTGTGGGCGACCCCCGCGCCCGGATGCGGACAGCTTCAACTTGTCCGGTTGTGGGCGACCCCTGCGCCCGGATCAGGACAGCTCGAACTTGTCCTGATCCGGTCAGGTGCGCGGAGCGGTGAGCGCGGCCTGGTTGCGCTTCGCGTAGCGAGCGGGCGAGTCGCCGAAGGCTGCTGCGAAGTCCCGGCTGAGGTGCGCCTGGTCGGAGTACCCCAGCTTGGCGGCCACGTCAGCCCAGCTCACGTCGCCGCCGCGGGCCACGCGCTCGGCGGCGTCGTAGAGCCGGTACCGGCGGATCACCCGCTTGGGACTGAGGCCGACGTGCTCCCGGAACATCCGCTGCAGACCCCGTGGCGAGGTGCCCGTGGCCTCGGCGACCGCCTCGACTGAGGTGAGGGTCCGGTCGCCCTCGATCCTGCGCGCGATGTCGATCGCGTCCTCGCACGGATGCCGCTCGTCGGGGACGAACCGTGCGAGCACCTCGTCCGCCACCTCTCCGAGCGCGGCCGGATCGCCAGCCTCCCGCACGGCTCGCTCGAGCTCGGCGGTGGCCTCCCCGCCAAGGACGTCGGCGAGCGGGAGCGTCGCGTCGGTGATCGAGGTGAGGGATCGGCCGAGCAGAGGTCGGAACCCGCCGGGACGGAACAGGATCCCCAGCACCCGGCCGCTCCCCTCGAGCACCCGCGAACCGACCTTCGTCTGCACGCCCACGACACGAGACGTGTGGCCATCGGAGGAGAGGTTCACCGCCGGGTGCGCGAGCACCTGCTGCGTGAAGGGCTCGTCGAGGTCCCACTCGACCACCCAGTAGCGGTCGACCAGGCGCCCGACCGACGCCGACGGAGCGTGCCGTGTCAGGGTGAAGCGGCGGAGCCCGACGGCCGGTGCGACCATGCCGCGGGTGTCCTCGTCGACCTGGCGGACCACTCAGGTCAGCGTAGGGGGGTCGCGTTTCTTCAAGACCCGGGCGAGCGGAGCCGCGATGCTGGGGGGCATGTCCGACGCTGCTGACCGCTATCGCCGCCTCTCCGAACGCTTCGCTTCCATCGTCGCCGCCGTGCCCGCCGACCGCTGGTCGTCGCTGTCGCCGTGCGAGGACTGGACGGCGCTCGACCTGGTCCGTCACGTGGTCGACTCACACGGGTTGTTCGAAGGCCTCGCCGGCCGACCGATGGACCTGCCCGACGTCGACTCGGACCCACTCGGTGCGTTCCGGCAGGTGAGCGAGGTCGTCCTGGCCGACCTGGAGGACCCCGATCGCGCTTCGGTGTCGTGGGAGGGCCACTTCGGTCGAACCTCGTTCGAGGAGGGTGTGGACCGGTTCCTGTCGCTCGACCTGGTGGTGCACGGGTGGGACCTCGCCCGGGCGACGGGTGGCGACGAGTCGATCCCCGACGACGAGCTCGACGCACTCGAGGCGGCCATCGCTGGCTACGGCGACGCCGCTCGGGCGCCCGGCGTCTTCGGCCCCGTGGTCGAGGTGGCGCCCGGAGCCGACCGCCGGACGAAGGTGCTGGCCCTCGCCGGCCGCGCCGCCTGACGCCAGATCTGGACAGCTTGGAGTTGTCCGGATCCGGACGCGGGGGTCGCCCAGATCGGGACAGGTTGGAGCTGTCCGCATTCGGGCGCGGGGGTCGCCCAGATCTGGACAGCTTGGACTTGTCCGGATCCGGACGCGGGGGTCGCCCAGATCTGGACAGCTTGGAGTTGTCCGGATCCGGACGCGGGGGTCGCCCAGATCGGGACAGGTTGGAGCTGTCCACATTCGAGCGCGGGACATGCGTCACAGCAGCCCACTCGCCCGGACCTCGCTCGGGAGGCGGGAGGTAACCTCACGCTCGCCCGGTGGCTCCGGGCGGTGCGCCGGAGACCCGGCGTCGGAGGGACGAGGCGGTTGCAGCCGCACGAGGGGGAGCGATGTCGGTGATCACCGTCCGCCCAGGAGTGGAGACCTTGACGGTCACGGGCGCAGATCCCGGGACCCCGCTTGCCGTGCACGACGCCGGTGGCCACCACGTGGTGACCCTGGTGGCCGACGCGGCCGGCAACGCCCACGTGGCGTTCGTGCCGCCGACGGCACGGGTCCTCGCCACCCCCGACGACCTCGTCGGAGCGATCGCCGAGGGCCACACCCTCGCACCGGGCGACTACACGGTCGTCGACGAGTCGACCGGCCAGCGGCACGGCCCGTTCCGGGTCCTGGCCGTCGAGGACCTCCCGGATCGGTCGCTCTACGACCAGCAGCTCGACGAGGGCTTCGGCTACCTCACCGTGCGCGACGGCGTGTCGCTGTCGGTGATGGTGCGCTTCCCGAGCGTCGACCTGTACGGACCCGGCCCGTGGCCGACCGTGGTCGAGTACTCGGGCTACGACCCGTCGAACCCCGACGCCCCCCAGCCCGGCAGCCTCCTCGCGAACCTGCTCGGGTTCGCCGTGGTCGGCGTCAACATGCGGGGCACCGGCTGCTCCGGCGGCGTGTTCGACGTGTTCAGCCCCGCCCAGTCCGCCGACGGCTACGACGTGGTCGAGACCGTCGCCCGCCAACCGTGGGTGCTCCACGGCCACGTCGGCATGGTCGGCCTCAGCTACCCCGGCATCAGCCAGCTGTACGTCGCCGCCACCCGCCCGCCGAGCCTCGCCGCCATCACCCCGCTCTCGGTGATCGACGACCTCTGGCGCCAGCAGTGGCCCGGCGGCATCTACAACTCGGGCTTCACCCGGGCGTGGCTCGCGATGCGTGACGCCGAGACCCGTGCCGGCGGCATGGCGTGGGACCTCGCGCGGCTCGAGGCAGGCGACCGCCAGGCCGCGGAGAACCAGCGGATCCGCACGCAGAACTTCGACTTCGAGCGGTTCGGTCGGGCGATCGAGATGTTCCGGCCGACGCTCGAAGCCCGCCGGGTCAGCTCGTACATCGACCGCATCGAGGTGCCGGTCTTCCTCACCGGCGCATGGCAGGACGAGCAGACGGGCAGCCGGTTCGCGCTGATGCTCGACCGGTTCTCGTCCAGTCCCCACCGCCGGTTCACCCTCTTCAACGGCCACCACCCCGACGGCTACAGCCCGATGATCGTGAACCGGTGGTTCGAGTTCCTCTCGTTCCACGTCGCACGCCGCGTGCCGAGGGTGCCCGAGCTGATCCGGACGTTCGCCCCGATGCAGTTCGCCGAGGTCTTCGGCTTCAGCGCCGAGGTGGAGCCCGACCGCTTCGCCCACCTCGACGACTTCGACGCCGCGTTGGCGCAGTACCTCGCCGAGCCGCCGGTGCGGATCCTCTTCGAGTCCGGTTCCGGCCACGAGGTCCCGGGTGCCACGGCCCACCGCTACGAGGTGGAGGTCGATGCGTTCCCGCCGCGGGGCGTGGAGGCTCGGCGCTGGTGGTTCTCCGAGGACGGGGTGCTGGCCTCCGAGTCGCCGCAGGCCGACGGCGCCGACCGGTACCTCGACGACGTGGAGGCGGAGGACACCGCCTACTCCCGCCAGCTCCTCGACGACCTCCAGGCCTTCACCAAGCCCACCGTGCCGATCGACTGGAGCCGCTTCGCCGACGAGCACACCGCCGCGTACGAGACGGCGCTGCTGGCGGATCCCGTGGTGATCGCCGGCCAGGGCCACGTCGACCTGTGGCTCGCCCCCGGGACCACCGACACCGGTGTGCAGGCCACGCTCACCGAGATCCGTCCCGACGGCCTCGAGCAGCGGGTGCAAACGGGCTACCACCGTCCGGTCCACAGGGTGGAGGACCCGGTTCGCAGCGGGGAGCTGCACGTCGACCACACGTTCACCCCGGAGGACCGCCAGGAGCTCGTGCCGGGGGAGTGGATCCACTTCCGGTTGCCGCTGTACCCCGTGACCCACGTGTTCCGGGCCGGTTCCAGGATCCGGGTGACGCTGTCGACGCCCGGCCGGGACCACCCGTACTGGAACTTCGAGAGCCCCGTGGTCGCAGGAGCGTCGCACCTGGTCGGCCGGGGCGGTGCCGTCGCCTCGTCGCTCGTGCTGCCCGTGTGGCCGGACGGCGTGGACCATCCCGAGGACCATCCGGCGCCGGGCGCGCTGCGGGGGCAGCCGGTGCGACCGGCCCTCCCGATCAGCAACGTCTCGGCGGAGGTGACATCCGACCTCGTCGGAAGCTGACGCGGGTTCGGGTCCACCCGTGGGCGTCTGCCATCATCGACGCCGCTCATGGGCACTTCGATCCGTCTCCGACCGTGGCAGCGGACCGCGCTGGACACCTTCAGGACTCGGAGCCGCCCCGACTTCCTCGCAGTCGCCACCCCAGGCGCCGGAAAGACCACGTTCGCGCTGACGGCGGTGGCGCAGTCGCTGGCCGAACGTGAGTGCCGTTCGGTGGTGGTCGTGGCCCCCACCCAGCACCTCAAGCACCAGTGGGCCGCCGCGGCCGCACGGCTCGGGCTCCACCTCGATCCCGTGTGGTCCGCCCGCGACGGCGCCCTCCCCGCCGACATGCACGGCATCGTCACCACCTACCAGCAGGTGGCCACCTCGGCGACGCCGTTGCGGAACCTGTCCGCTGGTGCGTTCGTGGTGCTCGACGAGATCCACCACGCCGGCGACGACCGGACCTGGGGCGAGACGATCACCCACGCGTTCGAGGGGGCGCAACGCCGGCTGAGCCTTTCGGGCACGCCGTTCCGCTCCGACACGTCGGCGATCCCCTTCGTGCAGTACCACTTCGACGAGGCCGTTGCCGACTACGAGTACGGCTACGGCGACGCGCTGGAGGACGGCGGGGTCGTGCGGCCCGTCTACTTCCCTCGCACCGGCGGCCACATGGAATGGGTGGCGCCCGACGGCGCGGAGGTGTCCGCCACCTTCGAGGACGACCTCACCACGCAGCTCGCCAACCAGCGGCTCCGCACCGCGCTGTCGCTCGAGGGCGAGTGGCTCCCCACGGTGCTCGGCGAGGCGCACCGTCGGCTGATGTCGATCCGCCGCACCCACCCCACGGCCGGCGGCCTGGTCATCGCCATCGACCAGGACCACGCGCAGGGGATCGCTCGCCTCATCGAGCGGCGGTTCGGGGTGGCGGTCACCGTGGCCGTGTCCGACGACCCCATGGCCTCGTCGCGCATCGCCCGGTTCGCGAGCGGCACCGACCCCTGGATCGTCGCCGTCCGCATGGTGTCGGAGGGCGTCGACATCCCGCGCCTCCGCCTCGGCGTGTACGCCACCACGACCACCACCGAGCTGTTCTTCCGCCAGGCGGTCGGGCGCCTCGTCCGGTGGACGCCGGGGGTCCGATCGCAGAAGGCGTACCTCTTCATCCCCGACGACCCCCGCCTGCGCAGGTATGCGGACGGCATCGCGGAGCAGCGCCGCCACTCGAAGGCGAAGCGCGAGAAGGACGACGACGTCGACCCGTCCGAGCTCGATGACCAGCGATCGCCCGAGGACGAGCCCGAGCAGCTGTCCCTGTTCGCCGTGATCTCGGCCGTGGCGGAACACGCCGACCACCCCGCCGAACAGGAGGCGGACGACGTCGACGGCTTCGACGGCGACTGGGGCGGCGCTCCGCCGCTCGACGAGGGCTACGAGCTGACACTCGTGGTCCCGCCACCGCCCGGCGCGCAGGCCGGAGAGGTCACCTCCGGCGTGACTCGCCGCCAGGAGAAAGCGCGGCTGCGCGACGCGAACGCCGCCGCCGCCCGCGAGCTGGTCCGCCACACCGGCATGGACCACCGCGCGGTGAACGCCGAGCTCAACCGCCTCACCGGGATCCGCCGGGTCAGCGAGGCGACCGTGTCGGAGCTGGAGCGGCGCCTCGACCAGGCGAACCGCTGGCTCCGCCGCCGCTGACGTTTCCCCGAAGCTGTCCCGATCCTGCGGCCGGATCGGGACAGGTTGGAGTGGCTGGATCGGGACAGGTTGGAGTTGTCCGGATGTGGGCGGCCCCCTCGTCGGGATCGGGACAGGTTGGAGTTGTCCGGATGTGGGCGACCCCCTCGTCTGGATCGGGACAGGTTGGAGCTGTCCGGATGTGGGCGACCCCTGCGGCCGAATGTGGACAGGTTGGGGTTGTCCGGATCCGGGCGGCCCCCTCGTCCGGATCGGGACAGGTTGGGGGAGGGTCGGGCGGGTGCGGTTCCGTCACCCGGGACGCCGGTAGATCGCCCGAACGCCCGTGGACGGGCCGGTCTGTGGCACTCGCGCCCCGGGTATGTGGCCGCCACCAACGGTTCGGACAGGGGGTGCTGTGGCCGAGGTGCGCTTGGAGGAGGTGTCGAAGGTCTATCCCGACGGCACCCGCGCGGTGTCGGGCCTCGACCTCGAGATCGGCGACGGCGAGCTGATGGTGCTCGTCGGTCCCTCCGGCTGCGGCAAGACGACGGCGCTGCGGATGGTGGCCGGGCTGGAGGACATCACCGCCGGTCGGATCCTCATCGGGGGCCGCGACGTCTCCCGTGTCCCGTCACGCGACCGCGACGTGGCGATGGTCTTCCAGAGCTACGCGCTCTACCCGCACCTCACGGTGGCCGACAACATCGGCTTCGGGCTGAAGCTGCGGAAGGTGCCGAAGTCAGAGATCCGCCGCCGGGTGGAGCAGGCGGCCGAGGTGCTGGGCCTCGGGGACCTGCTCGACCGCAAGCCGCGCAACCTCTCCGGCGGCCAGCGACAGCGGGTGGCCATGGGGCGGGCGATCGTCCGGGAGCCGCAGGCGTTCCTCATGGACGAGCCGCTGTCGAACCTCGACGCGAAGCTCCGGGTGCACATGCGGGCCGAGATCGCACGGCTGCAGGACGACCTCGCCGTGACCACGATCTACGTCACGCACGACCAGACGGAGGCGATGACGCTCGGCGACCGGGTGGCCGTGATGCGCAAGGGGGTCCTCCAGCAGGTCGACTCGCCGCAGGTCCTCTACGACCGGCCCCTCAACGTGTTCGTCGGCGGGTTCATCGGCTCCCCGGCGATGAACCTCGTGCAGGGGCAGCTCCGGCGCGGCGACGACGGCTGGTCGGTTCGGCTGGGCGGCCAGCACATCCAGCTCGACGAGGAGCTGCTGGCGGCGCGGCCGGCGCTCGCCGCCTACGACGGGCGCGACGTGATCGTGGGGATCCGTCCCGAGGACATCCACGACGCCGACCTCGAGGGCGCCCGCGCCGGCAGCGAGCTGGTGGCGGACGTCGAGCTGGTCGAGGCGATGGGCTCCGACGTGCTCGTGCACTTCTCGCTGGACGTCCCGCCGGTGCGCACCGACGACACCGCCGACCTCGCCGAGGCGCCCGAGCAGGTGCCCGACGAGGGGGCCGACCGATCGCCGATGGTGGCCCGGCTCGATCCTCGGACCGGCGCCCGCCAGCACCAGCCGGTGCGCCTCCGGGTCGACACCACGCGCCTCCACGCGTTCGACCCCGCGTCCGGCACGTCCATCTGGGACCGCGCCCCGGCCGACGCCGCGGGCATGGCAGCAGCGACAGCAACATGAGGAGACAGCAATGCGACGATGGCTGACAGCACTGGCGCCGCTGGCGGTGGTGGCGATGGTGGCCGCCGGATGCGGTGACGACGGCGACGACGGCAGCTCCGGCGACACCGACCGCACGACCACCGCGTCCCGCGACCTCGAGGGTCAGACCGTCGAGGTCGCGGCGGTCTGGAGCGGCACTGAGCAGGAGAACTTCGGCAAGGTGCTCGACCGGTTCGAGCAGGACACCGGCGCCCAGGTGACCTACACCTCGACCGGTGACGACATCGCCACGGTGATCGGCACCCGGTTGGAGGGCAACGACCCGCCCGACGTGGCGATCCTGCCGCAGCCCGGTCTGCTGAGCGACCTCGCCGCCCGCAACGCGCTGCAGCCGATCGAGGACGTCGCCGGCGACCTCGTCGACGAGCACTACTCGCAGGACTGGCGCGACCTGGGCTCGATCGACGGGACCCTCTACGGCGTCTGGTTCAAGGCGGCGAACAAGTCGACCATGTGGTACCGCCCGCAGGCGTTCGAGGACGCCGGCGTCGAGCCGCCCGAGACCTGGGAGGACCTCGTGACGGCCGCCGGGACCATCCGTGACTCCGGCGTGACGCCGCTGGCGGTGGCCGGTGGCGACGGCTGGACGCTCACCGACTGGTTCGAGAACGTCTTCCTCCGGATCGCGGGGCCCGAGAAGTACGACCAGCTGGTGGCGCACGAGATCCCGTGGACGGACCCTGACGTGACGGCGGCGCTGGAGACGCTCGGCGAGCTGTGGTCGCAGACGGACCTGCTCGCCCCCGGCTACCCGAACATGACGTTCCCCGAGTCGGTCACCACCGTCTTCCGGGGTGACGCCGCGATGGTCTACGAGGGCGACTTCGTGGCCGGCACGATCACCGACGAGACGGACGCCCAGCTGGGCGAGGACGCCGACTTCTTCCCGTTCCCGTCGGTCGACGGCTCGGATCCGATGGTGGTCGGCGGCGGTGACGTCGCGGTCCTCATGACCGACAACGAGGCGGCGCAGGCCCTCATCGAGTTCCTGGCCACCCCGGAGGCGGCGGAGATCTGGGTGGAGCTGGGCGGCTTCACCTCGCCGAACCAGAGCGTCGACCTCGACGCCTACCCCGACGACATCTCCCGGAAGTCCGCTGAGCAGCTGGTCGAGGCAGCCACCTTCCGCTTCGACCTCTCGGACCTCGTGCCCTCGGCCTTCGGTGGCACACCGGCGCAGGGCATGTGGAAGGCGCTCCAGGACTTCCTGGTCAACCCGACCGACGTGGCCGGGACGACCGCAGCGCTGGAACGGGACGCGGCCGCAGCACACGGCTGACGACCGGGCCGAGGGGGACAGGGGATGACGGCGGCGCTCGCCTCCGGTGGGGTGGCCACCGGAGGCGGTGCCGCGTCGCTGGACGAACCACCGCCGAAGCGGCGGTTCGCCGGCCTCGGGACCGCGCTGCCGTTCCTCTTCCCTGCGCTGCTGCTCCTCGGGGCGCTCGTGCTGTACCCGATCGTGGCGACCCTCGTGAGGAGCCTCTACGACCGGTCGGGCGACACCTTCGTGGGCATCGAGAACTACACCGACGCCCTCAGCTCCGACTCCACCCTCACCGCGCTCCGGAACAACCTGATCTGGGTCGTGGCGGCCCCGAGCATCGTGACGGCGCTGGGTCTGGTGTTCGCCGTGCTGTCCGAGCGTGTGAAGTGGGCGACGGCCTTCAAGCTCGTGATCTTCATGCCGATGGCGATCTCGTTCCTCGCCGCCGGCGTGATCTTCCGGCTGGTGTACGAGGAGTCGCCCGACCGGGGCCTGGCCAACGCCATGGTCACGTCGGTCACCGACCTGTTCCGGCCCGGCGGCGACTACCGCGGCGCTCGGGCTCGCGACGCGGCGGACCTGGAGGGGCGCGACGGCGGATTCGTCACCACCCGCGAGTTCGAGCCCGGCTCGACCGCGCTGCTCCCGCTCGTCGGCCTCCCGCCCGACCGCCTCCCCGACGGCACGCGGTCGGCGCAGGAGCCGGAAGCAGGGTCCGGGATCTCGGGGGTGGTGTGGTTGGACTTCGCCCGAGGAGGCGGCGGCGAGCCGGAGGTCGTCGACGAGGACGAGCAGGGCCTCCCCGGCATCGAGGTGGAGGCCGTTCGTGACGGGGAGGTGGTGGCGAGCGCGACCACCGGCGACGACGGCGCCTTCCAGCTCGACGTGGACGAGCCGGTCGAGCTGCGGCTGGCGTCGGGAGCCTTCCGCCGACCGTTCGGCGGGGTCGAGTGGCTGGGGCCCACCCTGGTGACGCCGTCCATCATCGGGGCCTACATCTGGATCTGGGCGGGCTTCGCGATGGTCGTGATCGGCGCAGGCCTCGCGGCGATCCCCCGGGAAGCGCTCGAAGCAGCCCGGGTCGACGGCGCCACCGAGTGGCAGGTCTTCCGCAGGGTGACGGTGCCGCTGCTCGCCCCGGTGCTCCTCGTGGTGCTGGTGACCCTCATGATCAACGTGTTGAAGGTGTTCGACCTCGTCTTCATCATCCCGCCCGGCTCCGTGCAGGACGACGCCAACGTGCTGGCCCTCGAGATGTGGCGGGTCTCGTTCGGCGGCGCCCAGAACCAAGGCCTCGGCAGCGCGCTGGGCGTCCTCCTCTTCGTGCTGGTGCTCCCCGCCATGCTCTTCAACATCCGCAGGTTCCGGAGGGAGTCGTCGTGACCGCCACGACCGCCCCCGACGACGCCGTCCGTGCGCCGCGAGGCCCCCTGGGTCGGCTCGTCGACCTGTTCTCGGGCGGGCTGGTGCGGTTCGTGCTGCTGTTCATCGGCCTGTTCTGGCTGCTCCCCACCATCGGCCTCGCTGTGTCGTCGCTGCGGGCGCCCAGCGACATCAACACGACCGGCTGGTGGTCGGTCTTCACCGAACCGGCCCAGCTGACGGTCGACAACTACCGGTCGCTCCTCGAGAACGACCGGATGGTGTCGGCCTTCTGGAACACCGTGCTGATCACGGTCCCCGCCTCGATCCTCGTGGTGCTCGTCGCAGCCTTCGCGGCCTACGCCTTCGCGTGGATCGACTTCAAGGGCCGCGACGGGCTGTTCCTCCTGGTGATCGCCCTGCTGGTGGTGCCGATCCAGGTGGCGCTCATCCCCGTGGCCCGGCTGTACGCGTCGCTCGGCATCTACGGCGACATCATCGGGGTGATCCTCTTCCACGTGGCGTTCGGCCTGCCGTTCGCGATCTTCCTGCTGCGGAACTTCTTCGTGGGCATCCCGAGGGAGCTGCTCGAAGCGGCACGCATGGACGGCGCGGGCGAGCTGACGGTGTTCCTGCGGGTGGTGCTGCCGCTCGGCTTCCCCGCGATCGCGTCGCTGACGATCTTCCAGTTCCTGTGGGTGTGGAACGACCTGCTCGTCGCCCTGGTGTTCGCCAAGCCGAGCGCCGCGCCGCTCACGATCGCGATCCGCGACCAGACCCGCCAGTTCGGCTCGAACATCGACGTGATCGCGTCGGGGGCGTTCCTCTCGATGATCGTCCCGCTCGTGGTGTTCTTCGCGTTCCAGCGCTACTTCGTGCAGGGCGTGCTCGCCGGCTCCACGAAGTAGCCGCACGAAGCAGCTCCGAAGCAAAGCAACTCCGAGGCAGCCGCGCAGCAGCTCCGAGGCAGCTCCGCAGCAGCCCAGGCGCCGCTCGTCGCCCGCTCAGCCCTCCCGGACCGCGGAGGCGAGCGCCTCCACCTCGTCCGCGTCGACGTCGGCCGTCCCGATGCCGGTGAGCGGCGTGATCGTGGGCCGCCCCGCCCCGTTCACGGCCATGTCCACGGGCCAGGCCTCCTTGCCGCCGGTCTCGCCGGGCACGTCGGCGCTGGAGGTGATCCGGACCATGACCCGGTCCTCGGCCGACACCGAGAGCTGGATCGCGCCCAGCCTCGCCAGGCGGGTGCACTCGACGGCCCCGGTCCCGTCCCAGTCCGACGGGATGTTGAGGTTCGGCACCCACTTCGCGCCCCAGTCGGTGCACCGCTCCACGAACGACGAGGCCAGCTGTGCCGCGCGCATCCAGACCGGGTCGTCGTCGGTCACGACCGCGCCGTGGATGCCGGTGGCGGGCTGCCCCACGCTCACCGCGATCCCCGGGACGCCGGCCATCTGGGCGGTCAGCGCTGCCCCGACGGTGCCCGAGTGCAGCACCGCGAAGCCCAGGTTCGGCCCGTGGTTGATGCCCGACACCACCACGTCGGGACGGCCGCCGCCCACACCCTCCAGCGCGGCGAGCACGCACATCGCCGGGGGAGCGTCGATGGCGACCACGCTGATGTCCTCGATCGCCTCCAGCCGCTGCACCCCGATGTCGTCGCCGCCGACCATGCGGCCCAGCCCCGTGCCGGAGCCCGAGCGGTCGTCGGTGGGCGCCACGATCGACACCTCGTGGCCGAGGTCCCGCAGGTGCCTCGCCACCACCGAGATCCCGTGTGCCGACACCCCGTCGTCGTTGGTCACGCAGATCCTCACGATGCGCCTCCCTCCTCCGTGGTCGACCCGTCCCGCCGGGTGACCTCCACCGTGTCGGCGAGCTCCTCCACGGCTCCGGCACCGGGTGACGCAGTGGACTTCCGGGTGGCGTTGGTCGCCCCGGCGGCGATGCCGGCCCTGAGTGCGTCGGGCACGCTCTGCGCCAGGGCGTTGCCGATCGCCAGGGCAGCGCACATGGCGTCGCCCGAACCCCGCGGGTCGATCGCGTCGAACGACGGGCCCTTCGCCTCGAAGACGCCGTCGGGGGAGTGGGCCACCGTCACTCCGCTCGCACTGGAGACCACCACCGCCCGGCGGACCGAGCCGGCCTCGACCAACCCGGCCGCCCAGCGGTCGAAGCCGTCCTCGTCGCACCGCCCGTCGGCGAGCAGCTGGTCGTCGGCCACCTTGAGCCAGTCGACGCCGGCGTCGAGGGCGGCGTCGAGGTGCTCCCCGTCGAGGTCGGTCACGGTGGCGACGCCGGCGGCGTGCAGGTCGTTGCAGAGCCGGTGCACCGTGGCCGCCTCGAGGTGGTCGGGGAAGGGCGACCCGGTCACCACGCAGGTGCCGGTGGCGATGCCGTGCTGCAGCGCCGCCTCGTACACGTCGTCGATGTCCCGGGGGCGCAGCGGCTCGGCGGGCACCTCCTCGATGCAGCTCCGCGTGTTGCTGCCCCGGTCCCGCCGCTCCAGGTACAGCCCGCAGGCGGCGGCCGACTCGGTGACGGCAAGGTCCCAACCGTCGTCCTCGAGCAGCAGCCTCGCGGTGTGCCCGGTCTCCCCACCGAAGGGTGCGCAGACGATGGGGGCGCCGCCGAGGGCACGGATCGCCCTCGCCACCCAGAAGCCCTGGCCGCCGACGTTGATGTGGGTCAGGCCGTCCTCGATGGTCACGACGAGGATGGGGGCGATGGTGAAGACGGCGACGCGCGGCGCCGCCTCCTCTTGCGTGTCCGGCATGGGCGGCATGTACCCCCGTGGCGACGTCCTCCTGACGTGGCGGCCGGTCTGGCGCCGTCAGTGGCGCCCCGGTCTGGCGCCGTCCGGGGACGGGTACGCGCCGACCATGGAGTCATCAGGTCATGCCGGTCCCCGCCACCTGTCCGACGTGGTGAAGGCGGGCGACGTCGCGATGGTGACCACCCGCGGCCGCCTCGGGCAGCGCAGCCGGCCGCTCACGGTGGCGGGCGTGGAAGGGGACACCGTCAGCTTCCTGGTGTCCGACTCGGCCGACTGGGTGCACGACCACCAGCCGGGCACCGAGACGGAGTGCACGGTGTCCGAGCCGTCCGACAACCACTACGTGGCCGTCAGCGGCGAGTCGTCGCTGGTCGCGGACCAGGACAGGATCCAGGAGCTGTGGTCCGCACCCGCAGGCGCGTTCTTCGACGGCCCCGACGACCCGGCGCTCCGCGTCCTCGAGGTGGCGGTCACGGACGGCCAGTGGTGGGAGGGCCCCGACACCAGGGCCGGGACGCTCGTGGCCATGGTGCGCAGCGCGATCGGCCGCGACGACTCCGCGATGGGGCAGGAGGGCACGGTCACCACCCGCTCGCCCTGAGGAGCCCGGCCGGCGCCGGCTCGGCCCCCGGTCAGTGGGCGACGGTGGCCAGCACCTCGGTGCGGTAGTCCAGGGTCAGCGCCACCATCGTGGGCACCATCTCCTGCGCCAGGCCGAGCGAGTCCAGGCGCTCGGGGTCGCAGCTGTTGATGGCGCTCGGGTCGTCGGCCAGCGCGGCGAGCACCTCGCCGGCGAGGAGGATCTGCTCGTGGGGGCTGGAGCCGATGTCGAGGTCGTGGTGGCAGGCGATGGCCCCCACGAAGTCCTCGGGGAAGTTCCACGACGACAGCACCTGCGCGGCGGCCTCGGCGTGGCTCATGCCGAACTCGGCCAGCTCGAGACCGCACTGGGCGCGCGTGTCGAGGTCCGAGGTGCGCAGCGACGCGTACGGGCCCGGGTCGACGCTCTGCAGGATCGCCACACCCAGATCGTGGAGCAGGCCCAGCGAGAACGCCTCGCCCCGCGAGAGGCCGAAGCGGGCTGCGAGCACGGAGCACGCTGCGGCCGTGCCGGCGGCGTGGCTCCAGAAGTTGGTGGGCATGGCGTGGCGGCTCTGACGGAGGCCGGCGGCCACGAGCGCTGCCATCGCCCGCACCGCGTCGAACCCGATCACGCTGACCGCGTGCTGGGTGCTCGACACCCGGTGGCTCATCCCGAACGCCGCCGAGTTGGCGAGGCGGAGCACCTGCGCCGTCATGATCGGGTCGGCCTCGATCGCCTCGGAGAGGCGGTGGCCGTCGGTGGCGGGGTCGTCCGCCAGCTGCAGCACCCGGGTGGCAGCGGGCCGTGAAGCACGGACCTCGCCGAGCGCCCGTTCGAGGGCCTCGGCGCGTCGTTCTGCGGTCGGGATGGCAAGGCTCATCGACGCTCCGTTCTGAGGGGTGGGGACCCCGAGCGGCGTCGGGCCGTCCGAGGGGTTCACGATCACAACGTGATCGGGAACCCGCCCCGATTGCTTGAGAAGACAACCGGGTGGATCCGTGGGCGATCTGGGTCAGCCCTCCGGCGAGCCGCCACCGTCCGCCGGGGGAGCCGGCGGCGCCTCGGTGGTGGGCGGAGAAGTGGGCGCCACGGTGGGCGGTGCCGTGGTCGGCGGCGCCGGTCGCGGCGCCCTGGGGGCGGCGGCGGTGGTGGGCGGCGCGGAGGGCGGCAGGGGAGCAGCCGGGGACGCCGGCAGGTGGAACGCGGGCTCCGGCGTGGCGGGCGGAGCCGCCGGCGCGGGCGTCGAGCTGCGCCGGACGCGCCGGCCCTGGACCGCCGGCTCGTCCACCGGGGGCGCCACCGTGGTCGTGGGCGCCTCGGTGGTCGGAGCGGGGGCGGCGGTGGTCGTGGGCGCCGCGGTCGTGGTGCTGGACGTGGTGGTGGAGCTGGGCGCCGGCTCTTGGACCTGCGGCCGCTCGTCGTTGGCCGAGAGCACGTACGCCGGCTCCCCGCCGCCCAGGGACGAGCCCACCCAGGCGAGCGCGGCGACGGCGGCCAGGCCCGCCGCGGCCACCTTGGCGGCGCGCCGGACGTCGCGGGGACGGGGAGGGGCTCCCACGCGGATCACCACGATCTCGGTCGGCTCGGTGGGCTGCTCAGGCACTGCGCGTCTGCTCCGATCCCGGTTGCTCGCCGGCTGCCGCCGGAGCGCTCAGGTACACGCGGCCGGCGAGGCGGGCACGCCAGTCGCTGTGGCGGGCGA
>JBIQID010000020.1:24291-25510 GCA_044508215.1 Actinomycetota bacterium
GCGCTCAGGTACACGCGGCCGGCGAGGCGGGCACGCCAGTCGCTGTGGCGGGCGACGGATGCGGCGAACTGCGCCTGACGGATCTCGACCCGCCCCTTGGGGCGCTCGACGGGCAGCTCGTGTGCCGCCTCGTCGTGGAACTGGCTGTCGAGCCCGTGGCGGAGCACCTCGATCGCGTGCGACCGGAGCTGCGACACCCGCGACGGCGTGACGCCGAGCGTCTCGGCGAGCTCGTCGAGCGGGCGGCCCTCGAGGTAGTGGCCCACCACGATCAGGCGGAGGCGCTCCGGCAGGCTGTCGAGGGCGGCCCTCAGGTAGCCGTGGAGCTCGCGGTTCTCGAGCACCTCCTCGGCCGTGGGGGTGGTGCGGTCGGCGACGCGGTCGGAGATCCCGCCGCCGTCGCCCGCCGGCTCGTCGAGCGACGACAGCCGGCCGCGGGTGGCCACGCTGCGCTCCACCTGCTCGTCGGTCCGGGCCCGCTCTCGCTCTGATCGCGGCACCCAGTCGTGGCGGCGGAGGTGGTCCAGCACCGACCCGCGGATGCGCCGGGCGGCATAGGGGGCGAACGGCACGCCCCGGTCGAGGTCGAACCCCGAGGCGGCCTCCGTGAGGCCCAACCGGCCGGCGGACATCAGCTCGCTGCGGTCCACGTGGGCCGGGAACGACGACGCGACGCGGCGCACCACGTGCTCGACCAGCGGCACGTGCTGCGCGATCAGCTGGGCGCGGTCGGCGTCCATCCGGGGGGTCGGCGTCGTCACGGTCATCGGATGAAGTCGAGGAGGCTCTTCTGCACGACCTGCGCGGTCACCGCCAGCGCGGCCTCGTACGCGGCGGTCCGGCTCTTCCACAGCACCGCGGCCTCGGCGTAGTCGACGTCCTCCAGCTCGGAGATCGCTGCACGCAGCTGGTCGTCGAGCACCGCAGCCGAGCTGCGCAGGTCGTCGATCTGCACCATCCGCGCGCCCAGCTCGACCTGGACCACCTCGACGCGGTCCATGGCGCCGTCGATGAGCGTGAGCCCGGTCCCCATCGCCTCGGTGTCGTTCGATTCGACGGCCACGGCGAGGGCCTCGAGCTGCTGGAAGATGTCACCTGCAAGCGGGTCGAGCGGGTCGTTGGTGCCGAACAGGTCGGGCCCGGTCCGCGAGACCGACATGGTCACGCCGACCGACACGGGGATCGTCACCTCGCCGGTGTCGCCCACGTAGGTGCCGTC
>JBIQID010000020.1:25610-30587 GCA_044508215.1 Actinomycetota bacterium
GAGCGCCGGCCCGGTGGCGAAGGTTGCGATGCGGCTCATCGGCCCACGACTCCTGTCCGGTTGATCAGTTGGTCGAGCATCTCGTCGGCAGCGGTGAGCATCCGCGCCGCCGCCTCGTAGGCCCGCTGGCTGGCAACCAGCGCGGTGAGCTCCTCGTCGAGGTTCACGCCGGTCATCGACCGGCGCTCCTGTTGGAGCTGGGCGGAGATCCGGTGCTCGATGGCGGCACTGCTCGCTGCGGTCTGGGCCTCCACGCCGAGGCGGCCGACCAGGTTCCGGAACAACGAGTCGGGCCCGTCGACGCGGTCGGCGATGGCGCCGAGCTGGTGGCCGAGCGCACCGCCGAGGTCGCCCTCCGCTGCGCCCGCCAGCGCGATCCGCGACGGCTGGCCGGCCACGTCGGCCGACACGGCGATCGTGGCCGCCGTGGTGCCGGCGGGATCGAAGAAGTTCAGGCCGACGTCCGCGATCGGGTCCAGGCCGTGGCCCGTCACGTGGAGGTCGTTCACCGCGGTCACCAGCGAGGCCGCCACTGCGTCCAGCTGCGCGAGGGCGGTCGGGACCACGCGGCCCATCCCGTCGAGGTCGGCGGCGAGGCTGCCACCCAGCGACTGCACGGGGTAGCCGTCGCCCGCCCACTGGAGGCCTATCTGCTGGAACGGCAGCGCGTCGTGCGGCGGGTCGAGCGGGCCGCCGATGGTCACGGCGAGCCCCTCGGTGCGGGTGCCGCGGACGAGCGTCTTGCCACCCAGGAACACGGTGACCGAGCCGTCGTCCTCGGCCCTCGTGGTCGCACCGGTCGTGGAGACGACCCGGTCGACGAGGAGGTCCCGCTGGTCCTGGAGGTCGCCGGCGTCGACGCCGGCGGCCTGGGCGGCCACGATCGCGCCGTTGAGCGAGGCGATCTCGGCGATGTCCTGGTTGAGCTGCGCCACCGCCACCTGCGTGTCGGCGTGCAGCTGGGAGCGGTACCCGGTGAGCGACTCGGCAGCCGATCGGAGGGAGTTGGCGAGGGTCGAGGCCCGGGCGAGCACCGACGCCCTGGTGGCGAGGTCGCCCGGTCGGGTCGCCGCTTCGGTGAACGCGGCCCACAGCGACGACATCTGCGCCGAGATGCCGGTCTCGGAGGGTTCGGGGATCAGGACCTCCACCTGCTGGTAGATCGCTGCGAGCCGGGTCGCGGTGCCGGCGGTGTCCAGCTGGCGGCGGACCCGCATGTCGACGAAGTCCTCGCGCATCCGCGTGATCCCGGCGACGTCCACGCCGTTCCCGCTGCCCGTCGGCTTCGACCAGATGCTGCCGGTGGAGATGAGGCCCGCCGGATCCAGCTCGACGCGACGGCGGGTGTAGCCGTCGGTGTTCGCGTTCGCGACGTTGTGGCCGATCATCTCCATCGCACGGCGCTGGGCGCGGAGCGAGGTGAGCGCGGTGTTCAGCGCGGAGAAGCTCACGTCAGGCGTCCCGGTCCACGAGGGTGGGGGGCAGGTCCAGCCCGCTGCGCCCGCCGTCCCGGCCGTAGGCGGAGACGGGCTCGGCTCCCAGCGTGGCGAAGGCGAGGCGGCTCTCCTCGGCGCCCCGGGCGGCGAGCGCCCGGTTCTGGCCGGCCAGCTCCTCGGTCTCGGCGACGATCCGCAGCAGCTCGGCCTGGTGGTCGGCCAGCGCGTAGGCCCACGGGTCGGGCGCGGCCTCGATCAGGTCGCGCAGGGCGGCTCCCACCGGCAGGTCGAGGTGCACCGCGCACTCCGCCACGACGCCGAGGCGCTCGTCCTCCAAGCGGCGGATCTCGTCGAGCGCTGCCTCGACGTCGGCCACCGCCAGGTGCAGGCGGTCCTTGCGGCCGCTCGTCATGATCAGCTGCTGCACCTCCAGCCGGTACTGCAGCGTTCCGATCAGCTCACGCTGCCGCCAGAGGAGGCGCGTCAGCTCGGCCAGGTGGCCGTTTCCGTCGGGTCCCATGTCGTCTCCATCGGCCGGTGGGCCGCGGATCTGAGGCGCGATGGGGCGAACGGCTCATTCCGGCGCAAATCGGAGGGAAAGCCTCATCCCGGCACCCGAACCGGCCGATTGCTCAGCTGTCCACCCCCTCGGGACCCCCCGGCGGTTGGACCGGACGCCAGGACGGCGGCCGCTCAACACCTGCATCCAGCAGTTCACGGAGGAGTATCCGGGTGCGCATCAACCAGAACATCATGGCGTTCAACGCCTACCGCAACCTGTCGACGACGAACTCGTCGATGGCGAAGAGCCTGGAGAAGCTCTCTTCCGGGTTCCGCATCAACCGGGCAGCGGACGACGCCGCCGGGCTGGTGATCAGCCAGGGCCTGCGTGCCCAGGTGTCGGGCCTCCGTCAGGCCACCCGCAACGCCCAGGACGGCATCTCGGTCGTCCAGACGGCGGAAGGTGCGCTCAACGAGGTGCACAACATGCTGAACCGCATGCGGGAGCTGGCGGTCCAGGCGGCCAACACGGCCACCAACGACCAGACGGCCCGCACTGCGGCCAACCAGGAGATGACGGCCCTCCGCGAGGAGATCGACCGCATCGCCACGGCCACCACGTTCGGCACCATGAAGCTGCTCGACGGCTCGTTCGGCAAGACCGCCACCGAGCTCACCGGCTTCGACGCCGACAACTCGATCACCGTCGCCTCTGGTGACACGATCAACGTGACGGTCACCGGTGGCAGCGGCGCCGTCAGCGTGGCACTCAGCGCGGGCACGTTCACCGGCTCGCAGTTCGCTTCGATGGTCGAGGGCGCCATCCGCGGTGCCCTCAACGGCACCGGTGACGCCGTCGACGCCGCGGCTGCGGCGAGCCTCTCGGTGACCGCCGAGACCGTCGGCGCCGGCTCCGCCATCACCATCTCGAACCTCGGTTCGGCGGCCGTCGCGGTCGCGGACGGCACCGGTACGCCGCTCGCCGACCTCGACGTGGACCCGATCGGCACCCTCGCCGCAGCGTCCGGCACGGGTGGTCGCTTCCAGGTCGGTGCCTACGTCCTCGACACGATCGACGTGAGCATCGACGCGGTGAGCGCTGAAGGCCTCGAGATCGACTCGCTGGACCTGATCAACGACGCTTCGGCCGCCATCACGGCGATCGACGCCGCGATCAACGCCGTGTCGACCAGCCGAGGCAACCTCGGTGCCATCCAGAACCGGTTCGAGTCGACCATCGCCAACCTCCAGGTCTCGACCGAGAACCTGGCGGCCTCCGAGTCCCGGATCCGTGACACGGACATGGCGCTCGAGATGACGAACTACACCCGGAACCAGATCCTCCAGCAGGCCGGCACGGCGATGCTGGGCCAGGCGAACCAGATCCCGCAGTCCGTGCTGCGGCTCATCATGGGCTAGCCGGAACCGATCAGTTCCTGAACCACTGCGAGGAGGCGGCCCGGGTGACCCACCCGGCCCGCTGCCTCGATGAACCACCTTCGGAGGAGCGGAGCAACGATGCCGATCGACGGACTGGTCAGCGGCCTCGACACCGACGCGATCGTCAGCCAGCTGATCGAGCTCGAGCGAGTGCCCCGCAACCAGATGGCGAACCGCCGCGACACGGCGGCCGCCGCCCTCGAGGCGCTCCGCGCCATCGACGCGAAGCTGGGCTCCGTCTCGCTGGCCGCATCGGCGCTGGCCCGGCCCACAGGGTGGGCGGCACGGGTGGCGAGCTCCACCGACGCCACCGTGGCCACCGCCACGGCGAACCTCGGCACCGCGGCGTCGCAGCTCACCTTCCGCGTCGACGCCCTGGCCGCAGCCCACGGGCTCGCTTCGACGGGCACGGTCCCCGGGATGGACGGCGTGGTGGCGTCCTCGGGGAGCATCACCGTGACGATCGGCGGTGAGGCCCACTCGATCGACGTGGGCGCCGGAACCCTGGAAGAGGTCGTCGCCGCCGTGAACGCAGCGGGCCTCGGGGTGCGGGCGGTGGCGGTGAACACCGGCGCCGGCCACCGGCTCCAGATCGACAGCACTGCGACCGGCGCCGCCTCGTCGTTCACGCTCGACGGCCTCGACCCGTCGCTCGGCGGCACCGTCGTGACCACCGAGGGAGCGGACGCCCGCATCACCCTCGGTACCGGACCCGGTGCCTACTCGGTCACCTCGGCGTCCAACGCCTTCAGCGACATCACGCCGGGCGTCTCCGTGGTGGTCAAGGCGGTGAGCACCACGCCGGTGACCGTCTCCGTCTCCGCCGACGACACCGCGATCGCAGACCGCGTGGCCGCCTTGGTGGAGGCCGCGAACGGGGCGCTCGCCGAGATCGCGAAGCAGTCCGCGTACGACCCCGAGACCAAGCGCTCGGCGCTGCTCACCGGCGACGCCGGCGTCCGCCGCATCGCCCAGGGCCTCGTCCGCGCTGTGACCGACGGGGTGGGGCAGTCGGAGCTGGGCGCTCCGAGCCTCGCCGGCATCTCGCTCGATCGCAGCGGGAAGCTGGTCTTCGACCGCGAGAAGTTCCTCGGCGCCTACGCCGCCGACCCCTCGGGCGTCGAGCGGCTGTTCGTCGCCGGCGGGTCCGCTTCCGCGGCCGGCCTGACCTTCTCGGGTGCGGGTGGGACGACCGCCGCCGGGACCGCTGACGTCGAGATCACCTCCCTGCCCACGGCAGCGACGATCGGGAGCGACCCGATGACGTGGCCCGCCGACGGGGGGACCGTCCTCTCGATCCGTCGGGGCGGGATCGTCGCCTCGTACGAGCTGCTCGCCGGGGACACCGCTGACGACGCGATCGCAGGCCTGCAGGCGGCGATCGACGAGGCCGGCCTCGGCCTGCTCGTCAGCCACGACGGCTCGGCCGTCACCGTCACCGCGGGCGACGTCGGCTCATCCGGCTCGTTCGACGTGGCGTGGGACGGCGCCACCTGGTACGCCGCCCTGGGCACCGACATCGCCGGCACCATCGACGGCGTGGCAGCCACCGGATCGGGGCGCACCCTCACCGCAGGCACCGGCTCGCCCTACCAGGGAC
>JBIQID010000168.1:0-4712 GCA_044508215.1 Actinomycetota bacterium
GAGGCCGGGTAGCGGAGGACGAAGAAGCGAGCGCCAGCGAGTGAAGCTGAGCCGGAGCTGGCCCGGCCCATCAAAGAGGCCGGGTAGCGGAGGACGAAGAAGCGAGCGCCAGCGAGTGAAGCTGAGCCGGAGCTGGCCCGGCCCATCAAGAAGTCAGTATCAGTTGCCGTGGGCGCGGAGGCGGCGGGCGGCGGCGAGGTGCTGCTCAGCGGTGGCGGGTTGCATCGCAGCGAGGCGCTCCTGGGCCTCGGCCGCCTCCCACCACCGCCCCTCGGCGGCGAGCACACCGGCCAGCTGGCGCACGAGGCCGGCTGGAGCGCCGGGCAGCGAGCAGCGCAGTCGCAGCACCCATGCGAGGGACGACCTGTCCCCCGCCTGCAGGTAGATCGCAGTGAGGTTGGCGAGCATCCGGGAGAGGATGTCGAGCGTCCCCACCGGGTGGAGCATCGACTCGTCGAACCCGCTCGCTGTCGCGTGGAGCTGCTCGAAGCGGCGGCGGCAGTCGTCCTTCGTCAGGGCGACGCCACCGGTGAACGGGTCGTAGAAGGCGTCGGGGTCGACCGCGTCGCGGAGGAGGAAGTGCCCGGGCATGCCGACGCCCACGAACGGGAGCCCGACCCGCTCGCCCACCAACATCCCGATCACGGACAGGCTGATCGGGATGCCGAGACGCCGTGCGAGCACCCTGTCCACGAACGAGTTGTCCGGGTCGTAGTACCGCTCGGTGTTCCCCCGGAGGCCCACCTCGGCGAAGAGGTACCGGGTCAGCCCCTCGGGGCCGGTCCGCCCGGTGCCGGCGAAGTCGTGGGCGAGGCGGTCCAGCTCGGCAGCCACCTCGCCGGGTTCCACGGGGTGGTCGCAGCCGGCGAGTGCGACCACGAGGACCTCGAGGGAGGGTTCGGGGCGCGACGACTCGGCGGCGAAGCGATCGGCGGGGTCCACCCCGTCACGGTACGCCGTAGCATTCGCCCGACCGGGCGGCCGCCATGGCCCACGTCGCCCGCACACAGGGGACCACCGACCACCAGGAGGCGTCGATGTCGGAGACCGGCGAGCACTACCCGGGGACGTACGCGGCGTCCGATCCGGACCGACCGGCCGTGATCATGCACCCCTCGGGTGAGACGGTCACCTACGCCCAGCTCGACGCCGACGCCAACCGCCTCGCCCGGGTCCTCCGTGAGCACGGCCTCCAGCCCGGCGACCACGTGGCGATCCTCGTGGAGAACCACCCGCGCTTCCTCTCGATGGCCTGGGGCGCCCACTACGCGGGCCTCTACTACACCGCGATCAGCACCCGGCTCACGCCCGAGGAAGCCGCCTACATCGTCGACGACTGCGGCGCGCGGGCGATGATCGCCTCGGTTGCGAAGGGCGACCTGGCGGCAGCGATCGTGGACGACACCCCCAAGGTCGAGCTGCGCCTCGCGGTCGACGGCGACGTGCCCGGCCACCAGCGCTACGAGGACGTGGTCGACACCGCGGACCCCACCCCGATCGACGGGCGGACCGAGGGCATGGACATGCTCTACAGCTCGGGCACCACCGGTCGGCCGAAGGGCGTGAAGGTGCCGCTGCGAGAGGTCCCGCTGGGCACGCCCGACACGCTCTTCCTGTTGGTCTCGGGCCTGTTCGGAGCGAACGAGGAGACCGTGTACCTGTGCCCGGCTCCGCTGTACCACGCAGCTCCGCTGCGCTACAGCCTCCAGGTGCAGCGGGCGGGCGGCACGGTCGTGGTGATGGACCACTTCGACGCTGCCGAGGCGCTGCGGGCCATCGAGCAGCACGGCGTGACGTTCGCCCAGATGGTCCCGACGATGTTCGTGAAGATGCTGAAGCTGCCAGCGGAAGAGCGCGAGCAGTTCGACGTCAGCTCGCTGCAGTGCGTGGTGCACGCCGCCGCGCCGTGCCCGATCCCGGTGAAGGAGCAGATGATCGAGTGGTTCGGCCCGATCATCCACGAGTACTACGCCGGCACCGAGGGCAACGGGTTCTGCTACGCGAACAGCGAGGACTGGCTGGCCCACAAGGGCACGGTCGGCAAGAGCCTGCTCGGCCCGATGCACATCGTGGGCGAGGACGGCGAGGAGCTCCCGATCGGTGAGGCCGGCTCCGTCTACTTCGAGTCGTCGTCGGGCTTCAGCTACCACAACGACCCCGAGAAGACCGCCGCCAGCTACCACCCCCAGGGCTGGTCGACCCTCGGCGACGTCGGCTACCTCGACGAGGACGGGTTCCTGTACCTCACCGACCGCAAGGCGTACATGATCATCCGCGGCGGCGTGAACGTGTACCCGCAGGAGGCCGAGAACCTCCTCACGATGCACCCGAAGGTGGCGGACGTCGCGGTGTTCGGCGTGCCCGACGAGGAGATGGGCGAAGAGGTCCACGCGGTGGTGCAGCCCGCCGAGGGCGTCGAGCCCTCGGAGGAGCTCGAACAGGTGCTCATCGCCTACTGCCATGAGCACCTGGCGAAGGTGAAGTGCCCCCGGCGGATCGACTTCCGAGCGGAGCTGCCCCGCCATCCGACGGGCAAGCTCTACAAGCGGCTGCTCAAGGACGAGTACTGGAAGGCGGCCGGCCGGTCGATCTGAGGACCTCGGCCGCTGCCGGCGCGCCGTCTCGAGCGACGAGCACGCGGCGGGCGTTCAGCACCGCCAACGCCGCCGCACCGCCGATCACCGCGGCGACCAGCCACGCACCGGTGTAGCTCCACTGCTCCGCCAGCACGCCGAAGAGCAGCGGGCCTGTGGTGGCGCCGACGTAGGTGCCCGACTGGGTGATGCCGGTGGCCCGTCCGGGCCGCTCGGGGTTCGCCCTGATGACCGACAGGTTGAACACGCCCGGCCACGCCCACCCGGCACCGAAGGCCAGCGGGAGCGCGGCCACGTGCGCCCACGGCGCGTCGAACATCAGGAGCAGGTAGCTCGCCGCGCCGAGGGCGAGCATCGCGGACACCACTCCCAAGAGCGCACCGCGCCGGCGGTCGGCCCAGGCACCGGCAGCGAGGCGCGACACGATCGAGACCATCGACCCGGCCGCCAGGAGCAGGCCGGCCGAACCGTCGGCGACGCCCGCGTGCACCGCCGAGTTCACGTAGAAGCTGCCGAGCGTCACGGCGGCACCCGAGGAGAACGCAGCGGCCGCCGCCAGGCTGAGGAGCGCCGAACGGTCGGAGCCCGAGGGCCGCTGCTCCGCTTCGCCGCCGGCCGGGCCGCCGCTCCCCTGCTCGTCACCAGGACCGGCCAAACCGATCAGCGCCGCCACGGCGAGGACGACGCCCGCAGCGAACGCCCACCTCCAGCCGAAGCGGGCGACGAGGAGCGGCAGCGCGACCCCTGCCACGAGCGACGCAGCGGGCATGGACGACTGCTTGGCGGCGAAGGCGACGCCCTGCCGGCGCGAGCTGACGTTCCTCGCGATCCACACGTTGGCCGCCACCTGGCACAGCGCGTTGGCGGTCCCGGCCACGAGGGCGAGCACGCCGACCACCACGACGCTCCGCCCCAGGATCCCGATCGCCGCCTGCAGCGCCGCGGAGGCCAGGAGCGCGATGCGAAGGGTGACCGCCGGGCCACGCCGGTCGACCCATCGCCCGAGCGGCGCCGAGAGCACGGCGCTGGCACCGAAGAACGCAGCCACGAGCGCTCCCGAGGTCGCCTCGCCGAAGCCCAGGTCGGGCCCCATCTCCACGTACAGGCTGCCGAGCATGAAGCCCGGGCTGATCGTCGCGGCGATGCCGAGGCAGACCGCCAGCAGGTCGCGTCCGGGCGCCTCCTGGACTGCGACGCCGGTCTCGCTCACCGGGTCAGGGTAGGTTCGCCCGCGATGGGTCACCGATTCCCCTTCCTCGACCACCCGGGGCCCCTCGCCTTCGCCCACCGGGGAGGCGCCGGCGACTGGCCCGAGAACACGATGCCGGCGTTCGAGGCGGCCGTCGCCCTCGGCTACCGGTACGTCGAGACGGACGCGCACGCGTGCGCGGACGGCACGGTGGTGGCGTTCCACGACGAGGTGCTCGACCGTGTCACCGACCGCACCGGACGGATCGCCGACATGACGTGGTCCGAGGTGTCGCAGGCCCGGGTCGACGGGAAGGAGCCCATCCCGCTGCTCGAAGACGTGCTGGGCGCGTTCCCCGACGTGCGGGTGAACATCGACCCGAAGCACGACGCCGTGGTGGGTCCGCTCTGCGAGGTGCTCCGCCGATGCGACGCCATCGACCGAGTGTGCATCGGGGCGTTCGACGACGCCCGCATCGCGCGGGTGCGCTCGATCGTCGGCCCTCGGCTCTGCACGGCGCTGGGCCCGCGCGCCATCGTGCGCCTGCTGGCAGCGAGCCGCCGCCTCGCACCCGCCCGGTTCGCCGGCGCAGTTGCGCAGGTGCCGACCCACCGCAACCGGATCCCGCTCGTCACGCGGCAGTTCGTCCGGGGCGCGCACCGACTCGGCATCGGCATCCACGTCTGGACCATCGACGACCCCGCCGAGATGCACCGCCTGCTGGACCTCGGCGTCGACGGGATCATGACCGACCGGTGCCAGGTGCTGAAGGACGTGCTGGTCGAGCGCGGCGAGTGGGTCGAGGGCTGAGGACCGTTGCCGGACGATGAGCGCATCATCGGGTCCGGCCGGGACAGCGACATCGTCGACCTCGGCGGCGGTCGGGTCCTGCGACGCCCGAAGGGGCCACGCGACCTGAGCGTGGAGGC
>JBIQID010000169.1:0-4691 GCA_044508215.1 Actinomycetota bacterium
TGCCGACAGGCCCCCGGCTGGCGTCGTGTCAGACCTGGATGCCCGGAGCGGTGTTCGCCGCGAGGAGCTGGTGGACCAGCTGGATCGCGATCGAGCCTTCGCCCACGGCTGACGCCACCCGCTTCACCGAGCCGTGCCGGATGTCGCCGCCGGCGAACACCCCGGGCATGCTCGTCTCGAGGTCCAAGGGCTGGCGTGCCAGCGGCCATGCCTCGGCCGACACGTTGGCGCCCGTCAGGATGAACCCCTGCCTGTCGCGCTCGACCTCGGTCGGCAGCCAGTCCGTGTGCGGCTGGGCGCCGATGAGCACGAAGAGCGCGTCCGCGTCGACCGTCGCGTCGGTCTCCGACTCGATGTCCCGCAACGTCAGGTGTTCGAGTCGTCCCTCACCGCCGCCATCGACGACCTGCGTCCCGGTTCGCACCTCGATGTTGCCGGTCGCTTCGATCTGGCTCACGAGGTACTCCGACATCCCGACCCGCAGGGATGGACCGCGAACGGCGATCGTGACCCGCTTCGCGTACTGGGACAGGTGCAGCGCCGCCTGGCCGGCGGAGTTGGCGCCCCCGACCACGAACACGTCGCGACCTTCGAGCGCGGGCGCCTCGGAGTTCGTGCCCCCGTAGAACACACCCGCGCCCACCAGATCTTCGAGGGCGGGTACGCCGAGACGCCGGTAGCTCACGCCCATCGACAACAGCACTGCTCGAGCCCGGACCCGGGGGCCCTCCGAGAGGGTGATCACGAGGTCGTCGCCTTCGCGGCGCAGGTCGGTGGACGACTGCATGAACACGAACTGAGCGCCGAACACCCACGCCTGGTCGTAGGCGGACCTGGCCAGCTGTCGCCCGCTCACACCACTGGGGAAGCCGAGGTAGTTCCGGATCAGCGAGCTGGAGGTGGCCTGCCCTCCGATCCCTCCTCGGTCGACCACGAGGGTGCTCAGCCCCTCCGACGCGCCGTAGACGGCCGCTGAGAGGCCGGCGGGACCGGCACCGACGACGATCAGGTCGAACTGCTCGCTCTCGGGGTCCACGGGCGCTCCCGCAGCCAGCGCCAGCTCGGTGTTCGAAGGGTTCTCCAGCACGTGTCCGTTCGGGAAGACCATGAGCGGTAGGCCGGCGTCTGACCGAGCGCCCGCGGCGTCGATCAGGGCACGGCCCTCGTCGGAGTCGGCCAGGCAGAAGTGGTGGGGGATCGCGCAGTGCTGGAGGGTCTCCCGCAGCTCGTAGGCCCGGCCCGACCACGACTCGCCGATCACGTGGACCGTGTAGGGCGCGGCCCGGTGTGCTTCCGCCCAGTCGAGGAGCATCGTGGAGATCGACTGGTGGAACAGCTCGTCGGGTGAGGCGAGGGGGCGGAGCAGGTGGGAGTCCACCTGGTTGTGGGCGATGCCGTCGAAAAGGGCGAGCGCGGTGGGCTTCATCCCCCACTCGCCCCAGTCGATGAGCAGTGCCCGTCGTGCGTGGGCGTGGAGCGAACGGACGCTGTCGAGGACCTGGACGCCGGTCATCTCCGGCAGCCACTGCGCGGCGAGGACCAGCGCAACGTCGACGTCGGCAGCGGCGAGCTCTTCGAGCAGCGGGCGGACGTCGGTCGGCGAGCTGAGGCAGTGGACCTGGTAGTGCCGTGAGTAGCGCTCCCTCAGTTCGCGCTCGATCGCAGCCAGGGACTCAGCGTCGTCGTCGACAGCGAGCAGGGCGGGGAGCGCCATCGGCGCGCACATTACGACCGCGGTGCGATCCGCGCTCGGAAAAATGGGTCCGGTCGAGGTGACGCCAAGACGGTTGCGAGCGCAATGCCAGCGCCTCGGGTCGGAGGCCCTGCCGTGGCCGCTCGAGCTGTCGGATGGCCCGACCGTGGCGGTCCCTACGATGTCCCGCTCATGGCACTCGACCCCAAGCTGCGAGCCTTCATCGCCCTGTCACGCTTCGCCGGAAGGGACGACTACTCGGTGCCCATGGCGGTCCGTCGTGAGCGTGCCGCGCGCATCTCGCGGGCGGGGTGGTGGCTGGTGATGCGGAAGGGGCCAGAGCCCCGAGAGACGATCGACCGCGTCGTTCCGGTCGACGGCGGCCGGATCCTCGTGCGGATCCATCGACCGCACGTCGACGGTCCTGCTCCGCTCTACGTCTTCCTCCACGGCGGCGGGTGGTGCGCCGGCACGATCGACGAGCGCGACCCGCGCTGTCGGGCGATCAGTGCAGGTGCCGGATGCGTGGTGGCGTCGGTCGACTACCGGCTCGCTCCCGAGAACCAGTACCCGACGGCACCCGAGGACTGCTACGCCGCGCTGTGCTGGCTGGTCGGCCACGCGGACGAGCTGGGCATCGACCCGACCCGGGTCGCGATCGGCGGCGAGTCGGCCGGCGCGAACCTGGCGGCGGTCGCGTGCCTGATGGCGCGAGACCGGAACGGCCCGTCGATCTGCCACCAGTGGCTCGACGTGCCTGCCACCGACGCAACGCTGTCGCAGTCGGGACACCGCGAGGTGCCCGACGGCTACCTGCTCGACGCCGGTGCGATCGACGACTACCTCGCCCACTACCTGAGCGACCCCGAACAGGCGAAGGAGCCGTACTGCTCACCGCTGCTGGCCGACGACCTCAGCGGCCTTCCACCGGCGTGGATCATGACGGCCGAGCACGACAAGCTCCGCGGCGACGGCGTCGCCTACGCCGAGGCGCTGGAAGCCGCCGGAGTACCCGCGTGGCACACGCGCCTCGACGGCCACATCCACGCCTCGTTCGCGTTCACCCGGCTTCTGTCGTCCTCGCTGGCCTACGAGGAGCAGGCGATCGCCGCCCTCCGCGCCGCCTTCGCCGCCACGAGCTGAGCACGATCCGCAGGAGCGAGGATGCCGCAGGCACCGTCAACCGGTGGAGCGGGCATCGAGGAGCGCCTGCTCCAGGAGGTCCGCGAGACCGACCGATCGGGCCGTCTCGACGAGGTAGGTGTGGTCGAGGGCGGGGCCGCGAACAGCGATGATGCCGATCACGTCGCGCCACTGACGATCGGAGACGGAGCCGCCCTTCCGGTACCAGTCGAGCTTTCGCAGCACCTGGACCTCAGGCGAGGTGACCCAGAGACCTGACTCGAGACCGGGCAGCGGGATGCGGACCCGTCGTTCGATCTGATGGCGGTCGAGGATGCCATTCCCGAGAACGAAGACGTCGACCTTGAGCGTGTCCGGACCGATCAGGTTGAACGACTCGTTCGAGCGGATGGCGGCTCGCGCTGCGTCGATCGGCACGTAGAACTCCGCTCGACTCCGCTCGAGAAGGGCTTCCCCAGCGGTCTCGTCCAGCCGGATCGCCACGTCGATGTCGGCGGTCGCCCGGGGTTCACCGAAGAACGAGCTCGCCATCGAACCGCCGAGCGCGTATGTGATGGCCAGCTCATCGAGCATCCTGGCGATCCGGATGACGAGAGCCAGAGGGCCGTCTTCGTTCACCTCGGAGGCGGAATGCTGAACGCTGCATCGGCCAGAGCACGTCCGTAACGTCGCCGAGCGAGTTCGTGCCGGACCTCGTCCGCGGTCGCGTCCGGGCGCTCGAAGCGGATGCCGGCAATGGCCAGTGCGGTCACGTCCACTGACATGCGATCCGCCAGCTGCGCACGCTCCAGGGGCGTCCTCATGCGCCAGCCGTCGAGCTGTCGTTCGAGAACCTCGACGGCGGTGTCACGGGGCCGGGACATGGACGCAGCGTAGGTCAGCCCTGTGACGAACCGGCCCCCCGAGGTCGTCAGCATGCGGCACTGGCTCCGGCGAAGCAGGAGGGCGGGATGAGGGCCACGGTGGGGCGATCCGGCCTGCTGGTGGAGGGATCGAGTGCGGGAGGGGGGACTTGAACCCCCACGTCCTTTCGGACACAGGAACCTGAATCCTGCGCGTCTGCCAATTCCGCCACTCCCGCGAGCAGCGCGGACGACGGTAGCCGATCCCCGGTCCGTCGCCTCAATCGAAACCGGTGCCTGCCGCCTCGCCGTCCCCCGGTTGGGCGGAACCGGCACGGCGGCCCCGTAACCTCGTCGGGCATGGGCATCCGAGGCTTCGAAGAGCGGCTCGAGCGCGGCATCGAGGGCTTCTTCGGGCGCATGTTCAGATCCGGCCTGACGCCGGTGGAGATGGGCCGCAAGCTCGTCCGCGAGATGGACGGCAACCGGACCGTCGGCGTGAACGGCCGCACGATGGTGCCCAACCAGTTCACCTTCCTCCTCAGCGAAGAGGACCACGAGCAGCTCTCCGAGATGGAGAACCGGCTCCGCCGCGATCTCGCCGAGGCTGCCCGCGAGCACGCACAGGACGAGCACTACCGGTTCTGTGGTCCGGTCGAGGTCGAGCTGGAAGTCGACGGCAAGGTCCGCCCGGGGCTGTTCCGCCTGGAGAGCCGCTTCGTCGAGGCCGAGGGCGGGATGGTCTTCGGCTCCCTCGTGCTGCCCGACGGCGATCGCGTGCCCCTCGGCGATTACGTCGTGTCGGTGGGCCGGCACCCCGAGTGCACGATCGTGCTCGGTGATCCCAACGTGTCGCGCCGCCACGCCGAGATCCGCCCGCACGGCGAAGTGTTCGTGGTGGTCGACCTCGCCTCCACGAACGGGACGCGGGTGAACGGCGCCCGCATCACGGAGCAGGAGCTGGTCGACGGCGACGAGCTGCGCTTCGGCAACACCATCTTCCGCTTCGAAGC
>JBIQID010000003.1:0-81467 GCA_044508215.1 Actinomycetota bacterium
GAGGGATGCGCCGGCAGTTCGACGACGCGGTCGACGCGCTCCAGCTCGGCGAGCATGTGGGTCACGACCACGACCGACTTCCCCTCGTCGCGCCACCGCTGGCAGTGGTCCCAGAAGTTCACGTAGGTGCCGCGGTCGAACCCCTGGTACGGCTCGTCGAGCAGCAGCACGGCGGGGTCGGTCAGCAGCGCGAGCGCGAGGTTGAGCTTCTGGCGGGTCCCGCCGGAGAGGTCGCGGGTCACGGACCTCTCCTCGATCGGGTAGTCGAACTCCTCGAGGATCGCTCGCCCCCGGGCGATCGACTCCGCCCGTCCCATGCCCGCCCCGCGCCCGAACATCACGAGGTGGTCGTCCGCGGTCAGCAGCTCGAACAGGCCCGGCGCCTGCGGGCAGTAGCCGATCCGCCCGGCGACCCGCACCGTGCCCGAGTCCGCCCGGATCAGGCCGGCGCAGATCTTCATGAGCGTCGACTTGCCGGCGCCGTTCTCCCCGGTGAGCGCCACGACCTCGCCAGCCGCCACGTCCAGGTGCAGGTCCTCGAGCACGTGCATGCGTCCGTATCGCTTGCAGACCCCCGACACGGAGAGCTGGCACGCACCCGCCACATCGACACTCTTGCCGAACGAGGGGACCTCGGCCAGCGGTTCGCGGAGCCGATCGATTCGGGACATTGCGCCCTGGCGCCCCACCGCTCGATCGGCCTAGATGGACCCGTGGCGACGTTCGAGAAGTTCATCGCGGCGGTCGACGGGAGCGAGGCAGCAGAGGAGGCCGTCGTGGTCGCGGCGCGCCTGGCGGCACAGGTCGGCGCGCCGATCCTCCTCGTCCAGCAGGCGCCGTCGAAGCATCAGCTGGCCACCGCCGAGGCGAACCTCGCGGAGGCAGCGAAGCGAGTGGTCGCTGACGACGTCGAGGGACGCGTGGTGGTGGCGGATCGACCGGCGGACGGCATCCTCGAGGCGGTCGCGGACGAGGAGCGCCCTCTCGTGTGCATGTCGACCCACGCCCGGTCGGCGGTGGGTCAGCTGCTCCTGGGGAGCGTCGCCGTCGAGGTGGTCCGGCGATCGCCGGTTCCCGTGCTGCTCGTCGGCCCGGAGGCCAGGATCGTCCCGGGCGACCGGTACGATGAGGTCGTGGCGTGCGTCGACGGCAGCGAGGTCGCCGAAGCCGCCCTCCCCGTCGTGAGCGCGCTCGCCGACGAGTGGGGCCTCGCGGTGCGCCTCGTCCAGGTGACGGAACCGGGTGGCGCGGCCGGCGACGGGACCGGCGGCGGTGACGACGGTGCCTACCTGGCGTCGCTCGCCGAGCGGATCGGAGGCGGTCGCGGGGTCACCACCGAGGTCCTGGTCGGCGAGCCGGTGGAGGCGCTCGCTCGTCATGCGGAGCATCGGACGACCTCGCTCTACGCCGTCGCGAGCGAGGCCCCGCGGGTGGGGGCGCGCCTCCGGGAGGGCAGCACGATGGCGGACCTGGTGTCGCGGATCTGCTGCCCGGTGGTGGCCGTCGGCCCAGCGTGCCGGTCGGCCGCCGTCAGCGTGAGCTGATCGGGCCCCGCCGGGGCTGCTCACCCGTCGTCCTCGGCGACCCTGCCGGCGACGATCCGGATGCGGCGGCCGGCCCTCTCCATGAAGCGGGGGTCGTGGCTGACCGAGAGGATCGTCGTCCCCTTCGCCCTCATCTCCTCCAGGAGCGACATCGCGAGGTCGGCGGAGGCGTCGTCGAGCGACCCGGTGGGCTCGTCCGCCAGGATCACCGACGGCTCGTTCGCGAGCGCCCTGGCGAGGGCGACCCGCTGCCGCTCCCCGCCCGACATGGTCGGCGGCACCTCGTCGGCCCGGTCGGTGAGGTCGAGGAGCTCGAGCAGCTCGGTGGCGCGTGCGGTGCGCTGGGAGCTCCGCCGGTGGGTGCCGAACATCGCCACCTCGACGTTCTGTCGCGCCGTCAGCCCCGGGATGAGGTTGTGGAGCTGGAAGACCATCCCCACCACGTTCCGGCGGTGGTGGTTGAGGTGACGGCCGCGCCGTCCCAGCCGTCGACCGTGCACACGGATCTCTCCCGTGTCGGGCGCCTCGAGCGCCCCCACGAGGTTCAGCACCGTGGACTTCCCCGAGCCGGAGGGGCCGGTCAGCACCACGAACTCCCCGCGCTCGACCTCGAGGGTCACGTCGGCGAGCGCGAGCGTGCGGCCGTACCGCTTCGACACCGACGACATGACGATCGCCGGTCCGTCGTCCACGTGCCCTCGCTCACTCACGACGCATCGCCGCCAGTGGTGGAACGGAAGCTGCCCGCAGCGCCGGGTACAGCGCGCCGAGGAACGCCACGACCGCCCCGAAGAGGAGCGACCGCGTGAAGATCGAGACCTCGTAGACCGGTTCGAAGATGCCGCGGAGCTGGCGGACCTCCTGGAGGAACTGGATCGCCACCCAGCCGAGCAGGACCCCGACCGCGGCTCCCGCCAGGCTCACGATCATCGCCTCGCCGATCACCAGGCCGATGACGCGCCGGCGTGCCCATCCGACCGCCCGGTAGATGCCGAACTCGCGGATGCGTTCGAAGAACGACAGGAGCGAGGTGTTGAGGACCCCCGTGACGGCGATGAGCCCGGCGAGGATCGAACCACCGGTGTTCGCAGCGCTGATCAGCGTGAGGTTCCGGTCGGCCCGCCCGTAGTCCTCAGCGGTGCGGATCGTGGTCAGCTGGGCGAAGCGCTCGTCGATGCGTGCCGCCACCTCGTCGACCTCGGCGCCCGGCTCCACCTTCACGAAGCCGAGCGACACCTGACCCGACAGGCGGTTCCGGCCCTGCAGCCACGCGAGCGGGAACATCATCGTGCTGTTCCCGAACGAGATGTTCGTGGAGTAGAGGCCGGTCACCTCGAACTCGCCCGCCTCCAGCTGGATCTTGTCGCCCACCTTCTTCCCGAGCCGCTGGGCGAGGGAGTAGCCCAGCATCACCTCGTCCGTGGCGTCCGCCGTGTACGAGCGGCCCTCCAGGATCGTCACGCCGAACGGCTCCTGCGCCTCCGGCACCAGTCCCACCTGGATGACGAGGGGGTTGTCGGCGTCGTACTCGGTGGTCGCGATCAGGGCGCCGATCACCTCGGCGACGCCCGGCATCTCCGCGATCTCCGCGATGGCGCTCTCGTCGATCGTGCTGTTGATGATGTCGTCGGTGTGCTTCTGCGAGATCGTGAAGTCGGCCGCGCCCACCTGGAGGATCTGGGTCGCGGTCTCCTTCAGGCTCGACGTGAGCACCCCGAGGGCGACCACGGCCATGACGCCGATCGCCACCGCCGCAGCGGTCAGGAGGGCGCGGAGGGGACGGGCCCGGACGTTCCGCAGGATCAACCCGACGAAGGTCACGCAGTGGTCCCGACCAGCCTGCGGAGGTTCTCGAGCGCCGGTTCCCGGTGGGTGAGCAACCGGGTGATCGCGGTCTGCATGCGCGGCTCGTGGAAGTGTCCCCGCAACCCGCTCGCGAGGTTGAGCCGGGCGCCCTCCAGCCACTCGGCGATGTCGGGCTCCTCGCCCCAGAGGGTCTCTGCGAAGGTCGAGACGTACGTCGTCGGCAGCCAGTCCGTGGCGGTCGAGGGGTACACGTTGGGCGGGCTCAGCCGGTTCTTCTCTGCGTCCTCGTGGCGTGTGGCCTCGAGGTAGCCGAGGATCGCCGCGTTGAAGGGCGTGAGGCCGATGCGCACCGTCTGGACGGTGATGCGATCGGGCTCGAAGATCGGTCGGGGCGGGTGCCTCGGCAGACCGATCGCGGTGCAGTCCACGTACACCTCGCCGCGACGGGACGGGACGGAGCCGCCGGCCGTGACGAGCTCGTCGGGGTCGACCCGCATGACCCGTCCGCTCCGCACGACGTCGGTGACGCGGTCGAGCGCATCGATCTCCGCGCGGCTCACCGTCGCAGCCCGGAACATCGTCGGCTCGACCTCGGGGTCCACCCGCAGCAGCCGACCGCTCGCCTCGAGCCGCTCGAACAGCTCGGGCACGTCGTCCGCCTCGGCCGCCGCCTCGAGCTCGAGCGACACCCCTTCGACCACTGAGGCCACCATGTCGAGCGGCTGGACGAGCTCGCGGTTGAACAACCACGCCTCCCGCGGTCGGACCCACCGGACCAGCTCCGCCGGCACGCCGTTGTCGAGCAGCCAGTTGCACGCGTCCATGCCGGTCTTGCCGCTGCCGAGCACCGTGTAGCCAGCCACCGAGCCGTCCCACGCGCCGGCATCGCCGAGCAGGTTCGGCGGGATCACCCGCACGCCGTCGCCCACCTCGAACGGCAGCGCGTGGCGCGAGGGCACCTCGCTCTCGAGGTACGTGGCGTCGACCACCTTCTGCCGGACCTCGACGTCGGTCTCGTGGCCGTCGAGGCGGGACACCAAGCGGTTCCCGGTGGAGCCGCCCGGCTGGTGGTCGGTCATGCCGAAGAACCGCACCCGCCCGGAGCCGAGGAGGCGGTCCTCGAGCACCGCCTGGAAGTAGGCAACGACCTCGTCGGCGCTGGCCCGCTCGTAGAACCCCGCGTTGGGCCCGGTCTCGTCGATCCGGTTCGCGCCGAGCGGCCGCGAGTTCACGCCGTAGTAGGCGGACGGCTGGTGGAGCCGCACGAACGGATACGCGTGGTTCCAGTGGCCGCCGGGCCGGTGCTGTCGATCGACGAGCACCACGTCAGCGTCCGAGTCCTCGATCAGCGCGTCGACGAACGCCATGCCCGACGCGCCCGCGCCCACCACCAGGTAGTCGGTCGAGATCGACGCCACGGTCCACCCCCGTTCCCTGCGCCTCAGCACAGGCGAGCACCGACGAGCGGAGGTGTCAAGGAGCTCCCCGCTGCTCGCCACGTAGCATCGGCACACCTCGCTGGAGGCGGGGCGGCAGGGACCTCGCCGAGCAGGTGGAACGAGACGTCATGGCAGGTGCATCCCGTACGGTCGCCCAGCACCTGAACGACCTGTTGCGCTACGCGGCGACACGGCGGAACCACGACCGCCACGACCGTGACGTTGCCGCCGACCTGGTGGCCGACTCCACGGACCTCGACCTTCCAGCGGGCCTCGAGCTGACCTGGCTCGGCGTCGCCGGCGTCTCCATCGCCTACGAGGGCACGCGGGTGCTGATCGACCCCTACGTCACCCGCGCGCCTGCGGGGGACATCGTCCGCCGCCGCCTCGTACGGCCAGATCAGGGAGCGGTCGACCGCCACCTCCCGACGGCAGACGCCATCCTCTTGGGCCACACGCACTTCGACCATGCGCTCGACGCGCCCGCCATCGCTCGTCGGGACGGGTGCCCGGTGTACGGGGGAGCCTCGGCCGCCCACCTCATGGCGCTCCACGGGCTCCTCCCACAGGCCGTCGAGGTGGAGGCGCACCGCGTCTACGAGGTGGGGCCGTTCGACATCCGGTTCGTGCCCAGCGTGCACTCGAAGCTGCTGCTCGGGCGTGCCGTCCCGAGCGACGGGGAGATCACGTGCGAGCACGTCGACGGCCTCACCGCCCAGGCCCACCGCTGCGGCCAGGTGTGGGGCATCGAGATCACCGTCGCGGGCCGGACCTTCTACCACCAGGGCTCGGCCGACCTCCTCGACGACCAGCTGACACGACGGGAGGTCGACGTGTTCCTCTGCGGGGTTGCGGGACGCCAGGTGACGGAGCGCTACCTGCCCCGCATCATGGGGAAGCTGCAGCCCCGATGCGTGGTGGCGATGCACCAGGACGACTTCTTCCGGCCGCTCGACGCACCGCAGGGCTTCGCGTTCGGCGTCGACCTCGCCCGGTTCCCCGACGAGGTGGCCGCTGTCGACCGCACCGCACCGGTCAGGGTGCTGCCGCTCCTCGAACCGCTGCGCGGCGGCTCCAGCGGGGTAGGGAGCAGCGTGTGAGCGGTGAGGGACGATCGTGGCCTGCGATCCCGGTGGCGGGATGGGAGGACACCCGGGACACGCTGCAGCTCTACACGCAGGTGGTCGGCAAGGTCCGCCTCGCCAACGAGCCGCTCCTCAACCACTGGTGGAACGTGCCGCTCTACCTCACGGCACGAGGGCTGACGACATCGCTGGTGCCGCACGCACGTGGGGCCTCGTTCCAGATCGACCTCGACTTCGTCGACCACCGCCTCGACGTGTCAACCGTCGACGGCGACGTCCGCTCTCTCGACCTGGTCGCCCGACCTGTCGCCGACTTCTACGAGGCGGTCATGGACCTCCTCGGCGGGCTGGGCCTCGGGACCGAGATCTGGACGATGCCGGTCGAGATCCCCGACGCCGTCGACTTCAGGGACGACCGGGAGCACTCCAGCTACGACCCGGAGGCGGTGCAGCGCTTCTGGCTGGCCCTGGTGGAGGCGCAACGGGTCATCAAGGGGTTCTCCACCCGGTTCGTCGGCAAGGCCAGCCCGGTCCACCTCTTCTGGGGCGCGCTCGACCTCGCCCACACCCGCTTCTCCGGCCGGGCCGCTCCGCCGCACCCCGGTGGCGCTCCGAACTGTGGGCCGCACGTCATGCGGGAGGCCTATTCGCACGAGGTCAGCAGCTGCGGGTACTGGCCGGGTGGACCGGCGGAGGAGGGCTGCTTCTACGCGTATGCGTACCCGGAGCCGCCTGGCTACCGCGATGCGCAGGTGGGGCCGACCGGCGCGCGGTGGGACGGCGACCTGGGGGAGTTCGTCCTCCCCTACGAGCTGGTGCGGACCGCCGACGACCCCGACGCCACGCTCCTCGAGTTCCTGCAGAGCACCTATGAGGCAGCTGCGGACACCGCCGGCTGGGACCGCGCAGCGCTCGAACGGCCATCGGGAGGGACACCGTGAACGAACCGTGCCAGCACGTCGATGACGCACCGGCGGAGGTCACGCCGTCGAGCGACGGCTGCGAGGACTGCCTCCGCACCGGCGACACCTGGGTGCACCTGCGGGTCTGCATGTCGTGCGGCCACGTCGGCTGCTGCGACAGCTCGCCGAACCGTCACGCCACCGCCCACTGGAAGGCGAACGCCGACCACCCGCTCGTCCGCAGCTACGAGCCGGGCGAGGACTGGTGGTGGTGCTACGCCGACGACATCGCGTTCAGGGTGCCGGGAGCGCCACCGGCGCCGTCCCACCCCTGAGTTCGGTGCGCCTCAGGCGACGGCCTGGTCGGGGTCGCCGGTGACCGGGCTCTCGAGGTCCTCCTCGGGCACACCGAGCACTCCCCGGTAGACGAGGGCCCCGATGACGCCGCCCACGATCGGCGCCACCCAGAACAGCCACAGCTGGGTGAGGTGGTCGCTCCCGGCGAAGATCGCCTGGGAGGTCGACCGGGCCGGGTTCACTGACGTGTTCGTGACGGGGATCGAGATCAGGTGGATGAGCGTGAGCGCCAGGCCGATCGCCACCGGCGCGGTCCCGTTCGGTGCGCCCTTCCGCGTGGCGCCCATTATCACGATCAGGAACACCGCGGTCATGACGATCTCGCTCACCAGCGCGGCCAGCAGGCTGTAGCCACCCGGTGACAGCTCGTCGAAGCCGTTGGCGGCGAAGCCGGACTCGGACAACGAGAAGCCGTCGACGCCGCTCGCGATCACCGCGAGGATCCCCGCTGCGGCGATGCCGCCCAGCACCTGCGCCACGATGTACCCGGCGGCGTCGCCGGCGGGGAACCGCCTCCCCGCGACCAACCCGAGCGTCACCGCCGGGTTGAAGTGGCCGCCGGACACGTGCCCCAGCGCGTAGGCGCCGGTGAGGACGGTGAGGCCGAACGCGAGGCTGACCCCGACCAACCCGATGCCGAGGTTGGTCGCCGGCATGAACCCGGCGGCGAGCACGGCCGAGCCGCACCCTCCGAGCACCAGCCAGAACGTCCCGATCGCTTCAGCGCCGAGCTTGCGTGCGTCCATGCCCCACACCCCCTGTGAGTCCTCCGCTCGGGCAGCACGTACCCCCGGTGCGGCGTCACCTCCACCTGCGCGCCGCGACGCCGAACCCCCAACCCACCAGCCAGCCCGCGATCACGTCGGAGCCGTGGTGGACCCCGACCGCGACGCGGCTCAGCCCGATCGCTCCGGCGAGTCCGATGTAGGCCACGCCCCGCGGGCCGGGCTCCCAGAGGATCGTCGCCATCGTCGCCGCCGACGCCGCGTGCCCGCTGGGGAAGCTGGAGTCGCGTGGGATCCGCAGGTGGTGCTCGTGCTCGGTGAGGGGAACGGGTCGGGCTCGGCGGACGAGGAGCTTGATGACCTTGTTCACCACGAACGACTCCAGGCCCAACCACGCCATCGCGTGTCCGAACCTTCGCTGCGGCCGGTCGGACATCGCCGCCTCCAGGGCGGACGCCGCGACCCAGATCCGACCGTCGTCGCCGAGGCTCGACAGCAGGTACATCGCCCGGTTCGAGGTGGGGTGGCGCCGCAGCCCGAGGGCAAGGCGGGCAGCAGCGTCGTCGACTGCCTGCACCGCACGGGTGGGGTGGAGGCGGAAGAGGGTCTCCGGCTCGTCGGACGCGCCCTCGTGGTCGACTCGGTCAGCGACCAGGCCCTCGGCTTCGTCGAGTGGCTCGCCGGCGGTCTCGGCGAGGGCAGCCTTTCCTTCCGGCTCGAACGGCTCGTCCGGGGGCATCAGCCGGCCGTGTAGCCGCCGTCGACGACGATCTCGGCGCCGGTCATGAAGCTGGCGTCGTCACTCGCGAGGAAGGTGATCGCCGACGCGATCTCCTCGGCCCGCCCGAGGCGACGCATCGGGGTGGCCCCGATGAGCGCGTCCCGGTCGGTGTCACCCAGGATCGGCGTGTCGATGTAGCCGGGGTGCACAGAGTTGACCCGGACGCCCTGAGCCGCCCACCCGAGCGCCACGGTCTTGGTCAGCAACCGCACCGCACCCTTCGCAGCGTGGTAGGCGGGGCTCACCCCGGAGCCGACGATGCCGTACATCGAGCTCACGTTGATCACCGAACCGTGCCCGCTCGCCTTGAGCGGCTCGGCGGCCGCCTTCATGCCCAGGAACACGCTCGTCTGCGTGACGGCGACCACCTTGTCCCACGTCTCGACGGAGGTCACCTCGAGCGGCTCGGTGTCGCCGATGCCGGCGTTGTTCACGAGCACGCCGAGACCCCCGAAGCGATCGACCGTCTTGGCCACCGCGTCGTCCCAGCCGGCTGCATCGGTGACGTCGAGGCGTGCGAACAGCGCGGCCCCGCCCGCCTGCTCGACCTCGGCGACCGCCGCGGCGCCCGCGTCCTCCTGGACGTCGGCCACCACCACCGAGCCGCCCTCCGCAGCAAGTCGCAGCGCCGTGGCCCTGCCGATGCCGCTGGCACCCCCCGTGACGAGCGCGACCCGTCCGTCGAACCTGCCCATGCCGGCCTCCTCGTGCATCCCCGGGCGATGCGCCCTCCGGTCAGTCTCGCCTACCCGTCAGCAGCGCCCCGATCGTTGCCGGCGCCGTTCGGGTCACTGCCAGCCGGGCATCTTCGCTGCCTGCTCGATCCAGTCGCGGAGGTCGGACTCCTGCGCCTCCTCGAGGGACTTGAGCTTGATGTACCGCGAGCGGTCGCTGCCCATGGGCGGCGGACGGTCGAAGTCGGCGCCGGCGAGGAACACGACGTTCACCGACACGTCGTACGCCACGAGCTCGATCAGCCAGCCGAGGTCCGGCAGCCCGTAGTACGCCTTCTTCCACTTGATGGCGTACTGGAGGTCGGGGATCACCTCCCGGATCGTCTCGTCGATCCACGCGACCATCGGGTTGAGGTCCGGCATCACCCGGCGGATCCAGTCGTCGATGACCTCGTGGCCCTCCGCTGGCTCGGGCGGCTTCCGGGTCGAGCTGGCCTTGCGTTCCATGTCGCCTCCGTGTCCTCGGAAGGCCTTCCTACCACCGGAGCCCCATCGCTTGTGCGCTCGACCGATCGGACGCTCGATTGATGGAACGGGGGTCGACCGGTACCGTCGGGGACCCGGAGCGGCGAGGCGAGGGAGAGTCTGGGGATGGATCGGCGACAGTTCCTGCGCGCAGGTGCGGGCGGCCTCGGCGTCATGGCGTTCGGGAGCGGCCTCGCGGCGTGCACCACGCCGGGCGGGGCCGTGTGGATCCCGCCCTCGAACGGCACGCCGTTCACCCTCGGGGTGATGTCAGGGCTGCACTCCTCGACGGAGGTCGTGCTGTGGACGCGCCTCGATCCTGACGAGGTGCCGGGCGCCGGCGACCTGACCTGGGAGGTGGCCACGGACGCGGCGATGGCCGACGTGGTCGCGTCGGGCACCGTGGCGGTCGGCCCGGGCTCGGACCACTGCGCCAAGGTGCTGGTCGGCGGTCTCGACGCGGACCGGTCGTACTGGTACCGGTTCGCCGTCGACGGCGTCCCGAGCCCCATGGGCCGGGCACGGACCCTTCCGGATGCGTCGGCGTCACCCGACCGCCTCCGCCTCGCGTTCGCGAGCTGCCAGGAGTGGGGTGCGGGCTTCTACAACGGTTGGGCCGGCATCGCTGCGGAGGACGTCGACGCCGTCGTGTGGCTCGGCGACTACATCTACGAGACGCCCAGCGCCATCAACGCTCGACGGCTCGACGCCACCGGCGAGCCCCACACGCTCGAGGAGTTCCGGGCGAAGTACCGGCTCTACCGCTCCGACCCCGACCTCCAGGCAGGCCACGCCGCGCATCCGTTCGTGCCGGTGTGGGACGACCACGAGCTGTTCGACAACTTCAACCGCCGTGACGTCGCCGAGCAGCCGGAGCGGGCGGCCGCGTCCTTCCGCGCCTGGTTCGAGTACATGCCCGTGTGGCCGATCGACTCGTTCCGCATCCACCGTTCGCTGCGCTGGGGCCGGCTGGCCGACCTGTTCCTGCTGGACACCCGCCAGTTCCGCGACCCGCAGCCCGGCGGCGGCGGGGGCGCCTACGTGGCGGGCGGCGACCTCATCGTCGAGGCCAGCCGGCCCGACCGCACGCTCCTGGGCACCCAGCAGCGCGACTGGTTCATCGACGGGCTCGGCTCCGCCCACGACGACGGCGTCACCTGGAAGCTCGTGGGCAACCAGGTGATGATCACGCCGTGGCGGATCGCGGATCTCGACGAGCCGTGGCGACGTGAGCTGGGTGTGGCCTTCCCCCGCAACGACGGCATCTACCTGAACCTCGACAGCTGGTCCGGCTACCTCGCCGAGCGCAACACCATCCTCGACGGCGTCGCCCGCGACGGCATCCAGAACCTGTCGTTCCTCACGGGCGACGTGCACATGTTCTGGCAGTCCACCCTCCAGGCCGACTACGACGACGCCGCCTCGCCGTGGGTGGCCAACGAGTTCACCGGCGGGGCGATCACGTCGACCGGCATCGGGAACTCGGTCGGCATGGGCCCTGCTGCGGAGATCGAGCCGCTCACCACGCCGTGGAGCCCGGCGTTCCGGTACGTGGACCTCCGACGCAACGGCTACGGCGTCGTGGACTGCACCCCGGAGCGGATGGTCGTCGACTACCGGGTGTGCGGCGTGTACTACCGGGGCACACCCGTGACCACGTCGATGCGGTTCACCGTCGCCGACGGCGACCCGATCCCCGCCGTGGAGTCCATCGACCCCTGAGCGACGCGATGGTGTAGCGCTTGACATAGTGTGTGTGACACACCAATGTGTCTCGCATGGAGACGGACGAGCTGCTCGCCGGACACGTGCAGGAGCTGCGCCGCGGCACGGTCGTGCTCGCCAGCCTCGTGCTGCTCCGTCGTCCCTACTACGGGTACGCCCTGCTGAGCGCGCTGGCCGAGGGGGGCTTCGAGGTGGACGCCAACACGCTCTACCCGCTGCTCCGCCGCCTCGAGAAGCAGGGCCTGCTGCGCAGCGAGTGGAACACCGACGAAGCGCGCCCCAGGAAGTTCTACGAGATCGCGCCTGCCGGTGAGCAGGTGCTCGAGCAGCTCACCGCCGAGTGGGCCGAGCTCGACCGCAACGTCCGCCGGATGCTCAGGAGGACCACCTCGTGAACGACCTCGTCGACCGCTACGTCCACTCGGTGGCACGCCACCTCCCGAGGGAGAGCCGAGAGGACGTCACCCGTGAGCTGCGCACCACCATCGACGACATGGTCGATGCGCGCGTCGCGCACGCGCACGACGGCGCCGATGTGCGCGAGGTCCTGGCTGAGCTGGGCGACCCCCGTGTGCTGGCGGCCGGCTACCGGAGCGGGCCCCGCTACCTGATCGGGCCCGACCAGTTCGACCACTACGTGACGGCCCTGCGTTCGATCCTCTCGATCGCGCTGCCGGTGATGCTGGGCATCCAGCTGGTGTTCGGCAACTGGGAGGGCGACCGCAGCATCGTCGCCCTCCTCCTCTCGGCCATCGGTGGAACGTTGCAGGTCGGCGTGCACATCGTGCTGTGGACCACGGTGGTCTTCGTCGTGCTCGAGCGCACCGGAACGCAGCTGGACGAAGCGCCGTCGGAGTGGACGCCGGACGATCTGCCGGAGCTCCCGCCGGAGCGACAGATCGGCCTGGGCGACACGATCGCCTCCGTGGTGGTCCTGCTGCTGATCCCTCTTGCGCTCCTCTGGCAGCACAACCGCTCACCGTTCGAGGACGGTGAAGGAGCGATCCCGTTGCTCCACCCCGACCTGTGGAGCTTCTGGCTGCCGCTCCTCCTGGGTGTGGTCCTCGTGAACGTGGCCTTCGAAGCGTGGAAGTACCACGTCGGGCGGTGGACGATGCCGCTCCTCGTCGGCAACGTGGTCCTCAACGCTGCCTTCCTCTCGGTCGTGGGGCTCACCCTCGGCACCCAAGAGGTGTGGAACCCCGAGTACCTCACCGCCATGGCCGAGCACAGTGACTTCGCCCTCGACGACTCGCCGGTCCTCCAGCTGGTGTTCGCGGGCACGGTGGTGGTCTGCGTGTGGGACGTCGTCGATGCGCTGGTCGCCTACTTCCGCGGCGCGAAGGTGCAGGTGGCGGCATCCCGGCCTGATAGCAAAGGTCACCTGGCGTGACCCTCGGGTGGGTCCGACCGCAGCCGCACGAGGAGTGCCATGTCACCGTTCGACGCCGAGTACGAGCCGAGCCCCTGGGAGCCGATCGCCGCGGAGGTCGAGCGCTACGAGCGGTCGAACGGCGCTGAGGCCAGCGAGCTGGTCGGAGACCAGTGGGTGATCCTCTGGACGATCGGCGCCAACTCGCAGAAGGTCCGCAAGACGCCGCTCGTGCGCATCGCGGACGGCCAGGGGCGCTACGCCGTGATCGGCTCGATGGGCGGTGCCCCGTCGAACCCGCAGTGGGTGAACAACCTGCGGACGAACCCGATCGCCCGCCTCCAGGACGGCGATGCGCGCCGGGACTTCACGGTCCGCGAGGTCGACGGTGACGAGAAGGCGGAGTGGTGGGAGCGGGCCACCGCGGTGTGGCCGGCCTACGACGAGTACCAGTCGTCGACGGACCGGGTGATCCCGCTGTTCGTCCTCGAACCCGCAGCCGACTGACGCGGCCAAGGACGGCCGACATGGCCGAACGGTGCGCTCGCGGCCCGGGCCTCGCGGCTCAGCCCCGGCCGAACGCAGCGACCAGCCGTCGGTGCCGGTGCCCGAACAGGAACCCGACCATCGCTCGTGTCACCGGCGCCGCGAACCGCAGCCGCGGTTCGATGACGAGGCGGTCCGACACGACGGTGCGGCCGCCCGGCGCGTCCGCCAGCCGGCGCTCGTGACGCCAGCGTCGCTGCAGCCACGTGGTCGACTCCTCGTCGAACCCCTCGCCATCCAGCACGCGTTCGAGCGCCAGGGAGTGGCGGTCGAAGGGGAGCACGCCTCCGGCCAGCAACCACGAGCGGTGGAGCACGGTGCCCGGCTCGACGGCCACATCCGTGAGCGACCGCAGGTGGGGCGGGTGGGTCATCCGCACGAACGGTGCGAGCTCGTCGTTGACCCCAGCCATGCTGGTCACCCGCGCCCAGACGACGTCGCGAGGGGTGGCCACGGTCGTGGTGAACCTCAGCTCGATCGGTGCCATCGACCGGACGCTACCGATCGAGCTCGAAGCGGAGCGGCCTCCCGCCCGCCAGACTGCAGGGAGGTGCGTCAGCGAAGGGGTCCGTCATGAGGAGCGTCACGATCCCGGCCCGGTTCCACGGTCCGCCCGGATCCGGCAACGGTGGCTACTCGTGCGGCGCCGCCGCCGTGGCGCTGGGTGCCGGCAGCACGAGCGTCCGGCTCCGCGTGCCCCCGCCGCTCGACCGGCCGCTGCGGGTGGAGCACAGCGACGACGGCATCGTGCTGCTCGACGACGCCACCGTGGTCGCCGAGGCCCGACCGGCCCCCGTCACCGTCGAACCCCCCGAACCGATCACCTTCGACGCGGCGGTCGCAGCGCTCGAGCGGTTCGACGTCGCCGCCTACGAGGCCGACCACGCCTTCCCCACGTGCTTCACCTGCGGACCGCACCGGGCCCCCGGTGACGGCCTGCGCCTGTTCCCTGCGCCCGTCCCTGGCCACGCGGGCATGGTCGTGTCCCCCTGGACACCCCACGCGGACCACGTCGACGCCGACGGGGCCGTGTCCGACGAGATCCTGTGGGCAGCGCTCGACTGCCCCGGTGGGCTGGCGTGGATCGTCGGCGACCCGCCGACGGGTCCGGCAGTGCTCGGAGAGCTCACGGCGTCGATCGTCCGGCGCACCACGGAGGCAGACCGGTTGGTGGTCGCGGGTTGGCGGCTCGACGCCGATGGGCGGAAGCACCGGTCGGGCACGGCGGTGTGGACCTCCGACGGGGACCTGGTCGCCCTCGGCGAGGCCACGTGGATCGTGCTCGGGACCCACCAACACGCAGGGTTCGGCGCCCGTCCCTGACCCGGCACGGCGGGCGGGTGACCCATGTCTCAGGCATCGCGCTCAACGCGCCGATGCACAGGGCCGTGGAACGACGCGGACCCCTGCCGGTCGAATCGACCGTGGCGCTCGCGGCACTCTTCGGTGCCGGGGCGATCTTCTGCCTTCCCACGCTCGCGTTCCGACCCTGGTCGGAGGTCCACCTCGGGTGGGTGGCCTTCAACTGCGCCAGCGCCACCGCCACCTCCATCCTCCTCTTCACCTTCCGCAGGCACGTCGGCCCGCTGCTGCGCCACCTCGTGGTGGTGGTCGGGCTGGTCGACATCGCGATCGCGCTGGCCATCGGAGGGGGCGGGCCGGCCACGGCGCTCTACGCGGTGCTGTACCTCTGGATCGGCATCTACCTGGGGCTCGAGTTCACGCCGCGGGCTGCGGCCGGCTACCTCGGGCTCGCCGCAGCGTCGGGCGGTGCTGTCCTCGCAGCGGTCTGCGAGCCGGCCGCCGCGCTCACCATCGGGCTGACCACGGTGGTCTCCACCGGGGCGGGCACGATCGTCGCCATCTACCTGTCGGCGCGCATCAAGTCGCTGGCCGTGAAGGATCCGCTCACCGGCGTCGCCAACCGACGCCTGTTGGAGGAGCACCTCGATCGCCTGTCCCGCCGGCGCAACCCGCGGCCGACAGCGATCATCACGATCGACCTCGACGGCTTCAAGGCGGTGAACGACGAGATGGGCCACGCTGCGGGCGACGCCCTCCTGGTGGACGCCGCGGCCTGCTGGTCGAGCCTCCTGCGCCCCGAGGACCTCATCGCCCGCGTCGGTGGCGACGAGTTCGTGGTGGTCCTCGACGACTGCGACGAGGAGCGGGCGCAGATCGTCGGGCATCGCCTGGCACGGGCGACCCCGCGGCCTGTGACCGCATCGGTCGGCATCTCGTGCTCGGACGGCACCGGCCCGCTCGACATGCAGCTGGGCATGGCGGACGAAGCGGCCTACCGCTCGAAGGCCCGTGGCGGCGCGACCGTCACGACCCTGCCCTGCGTCACGATCCCGGGCTGACCTCCACCTGATCGGGGTGTCGGAGGAACGCTCCGTGCAACGATGGAGGGGTGCAGGCAGCACGCCTGGCGCGCCGCCAGGGAGGTACCGCGATGACCGACGCCGACACCACCACCGACCGCCGACCCGTCGTCCTTGCGCCGGGCGAGGGGAGGGCGTTCCCGATGGGGAGGCTCTCCGCCGTCTTCAAGGCCGACGGCGCCGAGACCGCGGGCCGCTACTCCATCTCGGAGTGGTGGCTGGACCCCCACACCAGGGGGCCGGGCACCCACCACCACGACGAGGACGACGTGTTCTACGTGCTCGAAGGGACCATGAGCATCATGGTGGGCGAGCGATGGGTGGACGCCTCCGCCGGCTCGTTCGTGCTCGTCCCGGGCGGCACGCCCCACGACTTCCGGAACCGGACCGACGCCCGCGCCGGGATGCTCAACGTGTCGGCACCGGGTGACTTCGAGGCACAGATGCCGGGCATCGCAGAGTGGTTCCGAGAGCGTTCGGACGCCGACTCCGACTGCTGACGACGCAGTCGGCCGAGCGGCGAGGAGAGGTTCAAGGCCCCGAACTGCAGCTGTCGATCGGATCCGAGCCGGCCAGGCGGTCGGCGTAGAACGCCTCGATCCGGTCCATCGCCAGCGGGATCTCGTTGTCGTGATCCGCGCCCTCGAGCACGATCAGCTCGGTGACCTGCCCGTTGGCGCACAACCGCTCGTACAGGTCCATCACCCGTTCGTGCACGACGCGGGCGTCAGCGGTGCCGGAGATCAGGAGCAGCGGAGCGTCGGCCACCTCGTTCCCGACGTCGTTCGCCAACAGGACCGAGCGCGCCGGCTCCGTCGTCACCGGGTCGGCCTTCCAGTACGCCGGTGAGAGGGCGAGTGGTGCGAACGTCGAGATGACCTCGCCGAGGCAGGCGCTCAACAGCACGTCCTCGTGGGCCAGCACCTCGTCCGCCAGGTAGTCCTCGGGGACGAGCTCCGGGTGGTCGGTCGCCACCCCGTACAGGCCGAGCGTGCTGACGATGCGGGAGACCACGTCGTCGATGCCGCCGTAGGTGCGGTCGAACATCGCCGCGGGCGCGCCCGACACGGTGCCGAGGAGGTCCAGCTCGGGTGCGTAGGAGGCTGCCAGCTCGTGCGCTGCCTGCGCGCCGTGGCCGCCCTGCGAGTGCCCGAAGACGAGCACGCGGTCGCCGGCCGCGTCGCCCACCAGTTGGCGGGCCGCCCGGGCGCCGTCGAGCACGCTGTGCCCCTCGCTCAGCCGGGAGAGGTACGCCTGGGTCTCGTCGGGCGGTCCGGTGCCGATGTAGTCCGTCGTGACGCCGATGCCGTCGACGCCGAAGGTGGGCGCCGGACGCCCGTGACGGCTGAGCGCGCAGGTCGAGCCCAGGCCGATGGTGCCGGGCGCGTTGGCGACGATCGGCCACCCGCCCTCGGGTGCGTCGCCCATGGGGTGGGTCACGACCCCGGTCACCGCCCGGATGCGGCCCTCCGAGTCGGTCGAGCGGTACATGATCCGCACCGTTCGAAGCCCTGCGTCCTCGCCGACCTCCTGGATGCGGATGAGTCCTCCCGGCTCGCCGGCGGGCAGCGGGTCGGGAGCGACGTAGAACGCCTCCACCGGACCGTCGAAGCGCTCGGGCGCCGGAAGGTCCCCCTGCCCCGGCGCCGTCGTCGAGGTCCGGGGCGATCCGTCGTCACCGGCTGTGGCACTGCCGTCCGAGCACCCGGCGAGGAGCATCGCGGCCGCCAGGGCCACCGCCGTCAGCCGGGTGGGGATCGTGGATGGCTCGGACGTGCGGCGCATCCCGAGGACGGTACTCACACCGGATCGGGTGACCCGTCCTCGATCGCCACCACGTCGTCCAGCTCGTCGAGGCGACGGAGCGATGGAACGGCGAGGCCGAGGAGGCCGATGCCGACGCTCAGCACGCCGACGGCGAGGAACGTCGTGTCGACGCCGAGCTCCTCTGCCGCGGCGCCTCCGATCAGGTAGCCGAGCGGGCCCGCCGCGTACTCGGTGGCGACGACGATCCCCACGATCCGGCCGCGCATCCGCTCCGGGCTGCGGAGCTGCATGGCGATGTTCACGAGCGGCCCGATCGGCCCGTAGGCCACCCCCGCAGCGAACGCGAGGACGACGAGCGCCGGGAACGAGGGCAGCGTGGCCATGAGGAGCACACCGGACGCGCCCACGAGCAGCGACATCCTGAACACGGTGCTCCGGCGCATGCGGCTCGCCGCGAACCCGTAGGCGAGGGCGCCCACCACGCCGCCGCCGTTGACGCCCATGAGGACGACCCCGAGGCGGCCGGGCTGGCCGAGGGACTCGAAGTGGACCGGGAGGAGCACCTCTTCGATCGGCATGTACGCGGCGAGCACCAGGGCGAGCATCACCACCATCGCGAGGAGCAGCGGGTCGTGGCGCACCTGGCGCAGCCCTTCGGCGGTCTCGCCCAGGATCGTGCGAGCGCTGACCGTGTCGCTCCGGTCGTCTGAGTGGGGGAGGACGAGGAACGACTCGAAGGCCGCCGCGGCGAGGAAGCCGCAGGCCGCGATCCACAAGGCGTCGTCGGCGCCGACCCACGCGATGAGCAGGCCGCCGGCGCCGGGGCCGACCATGAAGGCCACGCCCCAGACCGCCTCGTGCACGCCGTTGGCCCGGTCGAGCGACCACCCGGCACGCTCCGCAGCCGCGGGCAGCATCGCCTCCCGGGCGTTCAGGGCTGCAGGGTCGAACACCGCCCCGACCACGGCCAGGCCGATCAGCCAGGCGAGGTTCAGCCCCACCAGCAGGTCGACGAGGGGGATCGCCGCCACCGACGCCGCCGACATCAGGTCCGCGCTCACCGCGGTCGGGCGACGGCCCCAGCTGTCGACGATCGCCCCGGACAGCAGGCTCGATCCGAAGAGGGGGAGCGCGCTGGCCGCGGCCAGCAGGCCGGCCGCACCGGGGCTGCCGGTGCGCTCGAGCACCAGCCACGGCAGGACCACCATCACCGCGCCGTTCCCCGCGCCGGAGAGGAGGGTGGAGGCCTCCAGGAGCAGCAGCGGCTGCATGGAACGGTGCCCGCTGCTCACCGCTCCAGTCTGATCGAGCGGGCTCGCCCGCCTGCGTCCATTTCCATCCGTTCTGTCCTGCGGGGTGCGACAGATCTGTCGCACCCCGCAGGACAAAACCGGTGAGAAGGACGGGTGAGAAGGACCGGTGAGCCAGAACGGTGAGGAGGACCGGGAGCGTCGGCGGCCTACGGTCGAGCGGACTCGCTGCAGGGAGGCACAGATGGTTCGACGAGGTCGGTTCGGGGTCGCGCTGGTGGTGGCCGCGGCGCTGGTGTTCGCCGGGTGCTCGTCGAGCGGCGACCCGAACACAGCGGCTGACGCCCCGGACGTGTCGGGCGACGAGGTGACCACCACCACCTCCGAGGCGCCGCCGCGCCTCTCCGACGAGGTGGCCCTGCCGATCGTCTTCGTGCACGGGTTCGCCGGCTCTGCGCAGCAGTACGAGTCGCAGGCGATGCGGTTCGTCGCCAACGGCTACCCCGAGGAACGGATCGTCGCCTACGACCACGACGGCGCCGGACTCGACATCGACGGGTTCGTGGCGGGCCTCGACGCCGTCGTCGACCGCACCCTCGAGGAGCTGGGCGCCGAAAAGGTGCACCTGGTGGGCCACTCACGGGGGACCGGCGTCTCGTCACGCTACCTGTCGGATCCTGCTCGGGCGGCCAAGGTCGAGAAGTACGTGGCGATCGACGGCGCGCCGTGTCCCGACGTTGTCCCGTGCATCGCCCCCACCCAGGTGTCGCTGCCCGGCCAGGCGCACGTCGAGGCGGCGACCTCGCCCGAGTCCTTCGCCATGCAGTTCGAGTTCCTCGTCGGGACGGCACCCGACACCGTGGAGATCGTCCCGCAGGAGGGGACGGTCGAGATCTCCGGTCGAGCCGTGAACTTCCCCTCGAACGTCGGCCGCGGCGGCGACGATCTCGACATCTGGGCGATCGACGGCGACACGGGCCAGCGGATCGGCGACGAGCCGCACGCCTCGGTGGTGCTCGGCCCCGACGGGGAGTTCGGGCCGATCGAGCTCGAGTCGGGCGCCCACTACGAGTACGTGCTCTCCAGCGACACGAGCGACGTGGAGCACCACCTCTACCTCCAGCCGTACGTGCGGGACAGCCGGCTGGTCCGCCTGCTGTCGTCCGAGCCCGACAGCGTCACCCGGACGAACACGAACAGCGGTCCCGGGCACTCGGCGCTCGTGCTGATGCGCATGCGGGAGTGGTACGCGGCCGACCGTGACGACGTCCCGGGCGACCAGCGCGACCAGCTGACCGTCGAGGTGGTGGGGGAGACCGAGCCCGTGGACGTCCTCGGGACGCACGTGGGCAACGCCACGATCGGCATCCACGTGCACGACGACGTGGCCTCGGTGGGCGAGACCACGGCCGCGCCGCTCCCGTTCTTCGACGGTCAGCCGTTCCAGAGCGGCACCGACGTCTTCCTGCCTGCCTCACCGGATGGCAGCGGCACGATCCGGGTGGTGAACGTCCCCCGTGGCGACGCCAGCAGGCGGCAGACCGTGAACGTGCCGAACTGGCCGTCGGACCTCCACGCCGTCAGCGTCGTGTTCGCCGACCACCCGCTCGGGTGACGCCGCCAGGCGGCGGTCGCAGGGCCCTTGCCGGGCGGGACAGAATCGCTCGCGACGGGCACGACCGCCCCGTCGACCCGAGGAGCACGCCGAGATGAACGACCCTGACCCCACCCCTGCCGGGACCGGCTGGCCGTCCGACACAGCGCCCACCTCGCCGGCCGACTGGTTCGTCCGTCCCGCCCTGTGGGCCGACATGGAGGCGTGGCACCGTGCGGTGAGCGACATCCGCGCCGAGACCCCCGTCCTTCGAGCGGACATCCCGGGGTTCGAGCCGTTCCTCGTGCTCACCCGGCACGCCGACGTCTTCGCCGTCTCGCGCGACAACACCACCTGGCACAACACGGTGCGATCGGTCCTGGGGCCGGACGCCGAGTTCCAGAAGATGATCGACTCCGGCATGCCGGCGCCGAAGACGCTGGTGCACCTCGACGGCGAGGACCACACCAAGCACCGCAAGGTGACGAGCGACTGGTTCAAGCCCAATGCCGTGTCCACTCGGCAACCACGCATCGACGCCATCGCGGACGAGTTCGTGCAGCGCATGCGGGACATGGGCGGCCGCTGCGACTTCGCCCTGGACATCGCGCAGCCCTACACGCTCCGGGTGATCATGGACATCTACGGCGTGCCCGAGGAGGACGAGCCGCTGATGCTCGAGCTCACCCAGGGCATCTTCGGCGCCGCCGACCCCGAGTACCTCGGCGACGCCGAGAGCGCGGACGTCAAGGTCCTCGAGTCCGTGATGCGGTTCGTGAGCTACTTCGCGGAGGTCACGCAGTCGCGGCAGGCATGCCCCACCGAGGACCTCGCGTCGGTGATCGCGAACGGTCAGATCGACGGGTGCCCCATGGATGCCGAGCACCAGCTCTGGTACTACATCATCGTCGCCACGGCCGGTCACGACACGACCTCGTTCGCACTGTCGGGTGGCATGCGTGAGCTGATCCGTGATCCCCGCCAGCTCCGCCTCCTCCGGGACGACCCGGAGCTGATCAACCACGCCGCCGACGAGGTGATCCGATACACCTCGCCGGTCCGCTCCTTCATGCGGTACGCGCAGACCGACACCGAGGTGGGAGGTGTGGAGGTTCCCGAGGGCGGGAGGGTGCTGCTGTCGTACCCCTCTGCCAACCGCGACGAATCGGTCTTCTCGGACCCCCACCGCTTCGACGTGACGCGACCCGACGTCGACAAGCTCCTCTCGTTCGGAGTCGGCGCCCACTTCTGCCTGGGCGCCCAGTTCGCCCGTCGGGAGCTGCGCACGATGCTGTCGCGCCTCTCCCAGGTGATCGACCACGTCGAGCTGGACGGCGACGTCGAGCACGCGCAGTCCCACTTCGTGTCGGGCGTCAAGCACCTGCCCATCACCTACTCGATGCGCTGACCTCACCTTGGTGAGGCGCGGGCGGCGCAGTAGCGTCACGGCCTGGCGTGCCGGGAAGTCTGGTCGGCGAACTCGTCCATCGATCCTGATGGGACCGCCCCGTGCTGTTCGCCCTCATCGCCCTCCACGCCGTCTGCGGGACGGTCGTCCTGCTGGCCGGCCGCCGGCTGGGGCGCGCCGCCTGGGTGGTGGGCGGTCTGGCGCCTGCGTCGGTCGTCGCATGGCTGGGGGCGAACCTCACCGACGTGAGCGGCGGCGAGGCCGTCACCGGTCGGGCCGGATGGGTCGAGGGCCTCGGTCTCGCGCTCGACGTGCGGGTCGACGGCTTCTCCGCGCTGATGATCCTCCTCGTCTCGGGGATCGGTGTCCTGGTCTTCGCGTACGCGTGGCACTACTTCGGACGCTCCGAGAAGGGGCCGAGGGTCGCCGGGCTGCTCACCCTCTTCGCCGGCTCGATGCTCGGCGTGGTCGTGGCCGACAACCTCCTCGCGCTCTACGTGTTCTGGGAGCTGACCTCGATCACCTCGTACCTGCTCATCGGGACGGACCACGAGGACCCCGCCGCGCGGGACGCTGCCCGGCAGGCACTGATGGTCACCGCCCTGGGCGGCCTGGCGATGCTCGGCGGGATGGTCGCCATTGGCCAGCAGGCCGGCACCTTCACGCTCAGCGAGGTGCTCGCCTCGCCGCCGTCGGGGACGATCACCTCGGTCGCCCTGGTGTTCGTGCTGGTGGGTGCCTTCACCAAGTCCGCCCAGTACCCGTTCCACAGCTGGCTGCCCGGCGCGATGGTCGCGGCGACGCCGATCAGCGCCTACCTGCACTCGGCGGCGATGGTGAAGGCAGGGGTGTACCTCGTGGCGCGGCTCGCGCCGGCGTTCGCCGAGGTCGGACCGTGGCGTCCGCTCGTGGTCACGGTGGGCCTCGTCACGATGGTCGCGGGTGGCCTCCGCGCACTGCACCCGAACGACCTGAAGCAGCTCCTCGCGTTCGGCACGATCAGCCAGCTGGGGTTCATGGTGGTCCTCTTCGGGATCGGTCACCCGGCCGCCACCGCGGCGGCGTGCGCGCTGATCCTGGCCCACGGCCTGTTCAAGGCTGCGTTGTTCATGGTGGTCGGGATCGTCGATCACGAGGCAGGCACGCGTGACATCCGCGAGCTGCCGGTACTCGGTGCCGGCTGGACCCCCACCAAGGTGGTCGCGCTGGCCAGCGCGGCGTCGATGGCCGCCGTGGCGCCCCTCGCCGGGTTCGTGGCGAAGGAGCAGGCGTACACCGCGCTGTTCGAGGGGACGCCCGGCGACCAGCTGGTGCTGGTCGGCATCGTCGTCGGCTCGATCCTGACCGTGGCGTACAGCCTCCGCCTCGTCGCCGCACTGGTCCGCCCGGACCTCCTCGCGGCGCGGCCGGGTCGAGCGGCATCCGATCACGCACCCACGACCGGGTTCCTCGCTCCGGCGCTGCTGCTCGCCGCCTGCTCGGTGGTCCTCGGCGTGGTGCCGGCGGTCTGGTCGGGCCTCGTCGACGATGCTGCGAACGCGCTCGACCCCCGCTCCCACTCCCACCTCGCGCTGTGGCACGGGGTGACGGTGCCGCTCCTCCTCTCCCTGGGGACCCTGGCGGTGGGGGTCGCCCTGTTCTGGGGCAGGGATGCGTGGGCGAGGGTCGCGCGGCGACTGACGATCCCGCTGTCGGGCCAGCGGGTCGTCGAGGTCCTCCTCCGGGGCACGTCCACCGGTGCGACCAAGGTGGCGAGCGTGGTCCAGTCGGGCTCGCTGCCGATCTACGCAGCGATCATCCTGGCGACCGCCGTGGTGGCGCCGATGGGCGCGCTGCTCGCCGGGTCGTGGTGGCCTGGGTGGCCCGAGCTGCTCGGAGCCTCCGAGCACGTGCCGATCGCAGCGGTGCTCCTCGGCGGCGCGCTGGCAGCGACCCTCGCGACGCGGCGGTTCGCGGCCGCCATCCTCCTCGGCGTCGTGGGCTACGGCATGGCGCTGTTCTTCGCCGTCCAGGGGGCGCCGGACCTCGCGCTGACGCAGTTCTCGGTCGAGACGCTCTCCGTGGTGGTGTTCCTGCTGGTGCTGAGGGTGCTGCCGGACCGCTTCGTGCGGCGTGCCCCGGCCTTCGGGCGGACCGCTCGGCTGGCGGTGTCGATCGGCGTCGGCGTCTTCGTCGTGGTGATGGGCATCGCCTCGTACGGCGCTCGCACCCAGCCGTCGGTCTCCGCCGAGATGTCGGAGGTGGCCCTGCCGGAGGGCCATGGCCGCAACGTGGTGAACGTGATCCTGGTGGACATCCGCGGCCTCGACACGATGGGTGAGATCACCGTCCTCGCCACGGCCGGCATCGGGATCGTGGCGCTCGCGAAGGTGGGCCGCCGGAGGCGGTCGAGCGACAGCGTCGAGCCGGCCGAGGAGGTGGCAGCGGGATGATCCGTCGCTCGCTGATCCTCGACACGACGATCCGCCTGGTGGTCGACGCCGCGATCGTGCTGTCGATCTACCTTCTGTTCGCCGGGCACAACCAGCCCGGCGGCGGGTTCGTCGGCGGCCTCGTCGCCGCTGCGGCGATCGCCCTCCGCTACATCGCCGGCGGTCAGGACGACGTGCGCAGCCTGGTGCGCGTCAGGCCGACCTCCCTCGCCTCGATCGGGCTCGTGGTGGCGGCCGGCACCGCGCTGGCGCCGGTCCTCAGCGGCGATCCGCCGATGGACCACCGGGTGGCCGACTGGCACCTGGAGCTGCTCGGCGACCTGCACCTCAACACCGCCGCGCTGTTCGACTCGGGCGTGTACCTCGTGGTGGTGGGCCTGCTCCTGATGGTCCTGGATGCGCTCGGCGAGGACGATCCCGCCGAGCCGGACGGGGAGGAGCAGCAGTGACGCTCTTCCTCCTCGTCCTGGCCGGCCTTCTGTGCGCGTGCGGCACCTACCTGCTGCTCGGGCGCCAGCTCAGCCGCGTGGTGATCGGGATCGGGCTCCTCGGCCACGGGGTGAACATCCTGCTCGTGTCGTCGGGCGGCGACGGCGGTGAGCCGGCGTTCGCGGGCAGCGGTGATCCGGCATCGTTCTCCGACCCGCTCCCGCAGGCGATGGTGCTCACGGCGATCGTCATCACGTTCGGCGTGGTGGCGTTCCTGCTGACGCTCGCCTACCGGAGCTGGATCGTCACGTCCGACGACGAGGTCGAGGACGACGTGGAGGACCGGCGGATCGCCCGCCAGGCGGCGGACCCGCTCGACGAGGGGACGGAGCAGTGACCGCCCTGGTCGCCCTTCCGGTCCTGCTGCCGCTCTTCGGTGCCGCGCTCGCTCTCGGCTTGGGTCGCTCTCGCATCGCCCAGCGGATCGTCAGCCTCGTGACCCTGACCACGGTGGCCGTCACCAGCGCGGTTCTCCTCGTGCGGGTCGACCGCGACGGGCTCCACGCCGTCCAGGCAGGCGGATGGCGAGCGCCGATCGGGATCACGCTCGCAGCCGATCGGCTGGCAGCGATCATGCTGCTCGTCGCCACGCTCATGCTCCTGGCGGTGCTCCTCTTCGCCATCGGCCAGCCCGGCGCCGAGCGCCGCCACGCCGGCTTCCACCCCGTCTACCTCGTGCTCGCGGCCGGGATCGGGCTGGCCTTCCTCACCGGCGACCTGTTCAACCTGTTCGTCGCCTTCGAGGTGATGCTGATGGCCAGCTACGTGCTGATCACCCTCGGCGGGCGACCCGACCAGGTGCGCAGCGGCATGACGTACGTGGTCATCAGCCTCATCGCCTCGACGCTGTTCCTGATGGCCCTGGCGTTCCTGTACGCCGCGACGGGCACCGTGAACATGGCGCACCTCAGCACCCGCATCGCCGAGCTGCCCGACGGCGTCCGCAGCGCCTTCGCCGTGCTCCTGATCGTGGTGTTCGGCATCAAGGCCGCGATCTTCCCGCTCTTCTTCTGGCTGCCCGACAGCTACCCCACCGCCCCCACGCCGGTGACCGCGGTGTTCGCCGGGCTGCTCACGAAGGTCGGCGTCTACGCCATCATCCGCAGCCAGACGCTCCTGTTCCCCGAGGGCGCCCAGCCCGGGACGCTGCTCCTCGTGGTCGCCGGCCTCACGATGGTCGTGGGCGTGGCTGGCGCCCTCGCCCAGGACGACGTGAAGCGGATCCTGTCGTTCCACATCGTGAGCCAGATCGGCTACATGATCATGGGGCTGGGGCTCTTCACCGTCGCCGGCCTGGCGGGCGCGGTGCTCTACATCGTCCACCACATCGTGGTGAAGACCACGTTGTTCCTCGTGGCCGGGCTGGTGGAGGAGCGGGCCCGCACCGGGCAGCTGGCACGGCTCTCGGGGCTGGCGAGGACCGAACCGGCGCTGGCCGTGCTGTTCCTGCTGCCCGCCCTCAGCCTGGCCGGCATCCCGCCGTTCTCCGGCTTCGTCGCGAAGCTCGCCCTTGTCGAGGCCGGTCTCGATGCCCGATCGTGGGCCATCGTCGTGGTGAGCCTCCTCGTCAGCCTCTTCACGCTGCTCTCGATGACGAAGATCTGGTCGAACGCGTTCTGGGGCGCCGCACCCGACGAACTGTCGGTGCCCGGGCCTGCCTCCCGGCGAGGGCGCGTGCTGATGACCACGTCGACCGGTCTGCTCGTCGCGCTGAGCCTGGTCGTGTCGCTGGCGGCGGGCCCGCTCCACGAGCTGTCGCAGCGCACGGCCGAGGACCTCCTCGACCCGGCCGGCTACGCAGAGGCGGTGCTGGGATCGTGATCCGCCTCCTCCGCGTCGCGATCATGACGGTGGTCTGGCTGGCGCTGTGGTCGGACATCTCGGTGGCGAACGTCGTGAGCGGCGTGCTGGTGGGCGCCCTGATCACCGCGTGCGTCGACACGTGGCGCTCCGGCCAGGTCATCGTGCGTCCGGTGCGCGCTGCGGTCTTCGGGGCGTTCTTCCTCCGCCAGCTCGCCCTCTCGACCCTCGCGGTGGCCCGGACGGTCGTGGCGCCCCGGGACCGGGTCCGCACGGGCATCGTCGCCGTGCCGCTCGCCGGCTGCTCCGACGCGGTGGCCACCCTGATCGCCGACGCCATCAGCCTCACCCCGGGAACCCTCACGCTCGAGGTCCGCCGGGATCCGCTCACCCTGTACGTGCACGCGCTCGACACCCGCGACGTCGAGGAGCTCCGCAACGAGATCCGCACGCTCGAGGTGCTGGCGGTGCGGGCGTTCGGCGACGCCGAGGCGCTCGCGGGCCTGTCGCTCGACGACACGCGGGTCTGGAGGGGTCGATGATCACGGTCGCACTGACGCTGCTCGCGCTCGGGGGCGCGTGCTTCCTCTACCGGGCGATCACCGGCCCGTCGCTCGCCGACCGGATCGTGGCGGTGGACGGGCTGGTCGTCACGATCGTGGCGGCGATCGTCCTGCGGTCGATCCAGCAGGACGCCGACTGGTTCCTCGACGTGGCGGTCGTCGTGGCGTTCATCGGGTTCGTCGGCACCACGGCGGGCGCACGCTTCGTGGAACGGAGGGGCGGGTGAGCGCCACGGAGGTGGTCGTGGGGGTCCTGGCCCTCGTCGGCAGCGGCTTGGTGCTGCTCGCCGGGGTCGGCGTGATCCGGTTCGACGACCTCTACGCCCGGATGCACGCAGCAACGAAGGCCACCACCGTCGGCATCCTGGTCGTCGCGGTCGCTGGCGCCCTCTCGATCGACGGTGGCGCCGCGAAGATCCTGCTGGCCGCCGCCCTGGTGTTCGTCACGGCGCCGAGCGCAGCTCACTTCATCGGTCGCGCCGCCTACCGGGCCGAGGGGGTCGAGGTCCACCTCGAAGGCGGTGACGACCTCGGCGACCTGCTGGACGAGGACCCGACGCACGACGCCTGAGCACCCCGTGCGGAGCGCGGCATCGCCGAGTACGTTGCGCGCCGATGTCCTCGTGGAGCGAAGTGGAGGAGGCAGCACCCGAGCTGGCGGCGCGGGTGCGGAAGCTGTTCGACGCCGGCCGCCACAAGACGATCGCGACGATCCGTGCCGACGGCTCGCCCCGCATCTCGGGGATCGAGTCGGAGTTCGTCGACGGCCAGCTGCAGTTCGGCTCGATGCGCGGGGCACGGAAGGGAGCGGACCTCCGTCGTGACCCGCGGTTCGCGCTGCACGGCCCGACCTTCCACCCCGAGGAGGGCAAGGAAGGGGAGTGGCCGGGTGAGGGGAAGATCGCCGGGCGCGCCGTACCGGCCGGCGACCTGACCGCCGAGGAGGGCGGGGAGGCGGAGGGCGAGCTGTTCGTCGCTGACATCTCCGAGGTCGTGGTCACCGGCCTGAACGACGCGGCGACGATGCTCGTCGTGGAGTCGTGGACCCCCGAGCGGGGCCTGCGGAGGATCGAGCGCGCCTGACGCGCCTGGGGGTCCGGGTCACCCGCCCTGTCGGTGGCGGTCGAAGAAGTCGAGCATCACCGAGGTCGCTTCGAGGTTCGTCGTCATGTGCCCCGCGATCTCCGCGACGTCCACACCCACGACCTCCGGCAGCGCCATGCCCTGGGCCAGCTCGGTGAGGCGAGCCACGTCGACGTAGTTCAGCATGCCGGGCCACGTGTGCCCGCCCCCGAGCACCGTGTACAGCTCGACGTCCAACCCGTCGTCGCAGCCATCCCACCTCGTCACCGTCACGTCGTCGTGGACGGCGGCGGCCTCACCGGCTTCCTCGCAGCCGGCCGCCGCGGCCAGCTCCGTGAGCCGCTCCTGCACCGACGGGTTGTCGACCGGCACCCTCGACGACGTGCCGCCGTCGTAGGGGACGAGCGGGTCGGCGTCGCCGTGGAACGCGATCACGGAGGTGGGCTCCGCATCGGGGCACGAGGGTGCCAGGTTCACCCCCGAGACGGGACCGATGGCGGCGATCCGGCCCGGGAGCTCGCACGCGAGGACCGTCGCCATCCCGGCGCCGTTCGAGTTGCCGGTCACGTAGACACGCGCGGCGTCGATGCAGAGCTGCGCGGTGGTGGCGTCGATGAGCTCGGTCAGGAAGGCCACGTCGTCCTGCGTGCCGGTGGCCTCGTCGGCATCGTCGAGTCGGATGTTCCAGTACGGCGCGGTGATCTCCCGGCCGTTCACCGTCGAGGTGACGTCGGTGGCCTGCGGGGTGATGAGGACGTAACCGCGCTCGGCGGCCGCCTCGGGGAGGCCGGAGAACAGGCTCTGCTGCTCGATGCTCGACGTGTAGCCGTGGAGGTCGAGGATGAGCGGCAGCGGCGTGGTGCCGTCGTGGGCTGGGGGGACCACACGCTCAGCGACGCGAGTCGTGCCACCCGACTCGACCTCGATCCGCGTGGCGCCCGGAGCGATGGCCGGGAGGTCGCTGGGAGCGTCGCTGCGGCAACCGGACGCGACCGTCGCGGTGGTCGAGGTGGTCGTCTGTGCCCCGGATCCGGTCGCTGTCGGGCCATCGTCGGAGCACGCCGGGACCGCCAGCAGCAGCGTCCCGATCGCCGACACCGCCGCGAGGGCTCGGAGGCGGTTCGCTCGCACGATCAGCGATCCGGGATCGAGAAGTCCCGGTTGGGCTCGGGCACCTTGTGCATCGGCCCGGTGGGTCGCCACCCCGACTGCTTCATGTCCGCGAGCACGTGCGCCATGTTGAGGAGGTCCTCCTCGTAGCGGAACTTGCCGTCGCCCGCGTAGACGAGCGTCGAGACACCCGACTGCTCGCGCAGCTGGCCGTCGGCGCCGGGGAACTGCTGGCGCCACTTCACCACGACCGTCTCGCCGTCGTCGGCGATGGCGTAGAAGTCGGTGGGGAACGTCCAGTCGTCGAGGCCGGCCATGGCGGGCCCGAAGACCGTCTCCAGGATCGCATCGAGGCCCTCGACGCGCCCCCAGGCGGGGTCGACGAAGACGGCGTCGTCGGTGAAGAACTCGGCCAGGCGGTCCCATCCGCCGTTGCCCGCGCAGATCTCGTCGCGCGTGGCGATGTAGCGGCGGACGGTGTCCTCGATCTCGTCGCGGTCGAACGGCATCGGTGGCCCCCTGTGATCCGTCGATCGCCCCCGCGATCGTGGCGGTGACCCTATTTGCCGCCGTGGCCTCAGCGCAGGGGGTGCGCCTCGAACCAGTCGAGGGCGAGGTCCGTGGCATCGATGGTGCGCGTCGTGACCTGCGCGGGCCGGTCGATCGCGGCGCCCGGCCAGGTGTGGCCGCCGTGCAGGATCGAGTACAGCTCCACGCCGGTGCCCTCCGGGCAACCCCGGTAGGTCCAGCGCTCGACGTCGTCGCCGATCTGCTCGACGTCCTTCTCCTCGGAGCAGCCGTTGTTGCTGGCCCACCTCGGCATGTTGACCTCGACGCCGGGGAGGTCCCTGTTGGGGCCGGTGACCACGACGCCCTCGTCCGCGCCCTCGCCGTAGGGGACGACGTAGTCGGCCGTCCCGTGGAAGGCGACCACCGGGATGGCACAACCGTCGGGGGCGACCTCCTCGGCGACCAGTGCGATCGAGGCGAAGCGGTCGGGGTGCGTGCAGGCGGTGATCGTCGCCTTCCATGCGCCGAGCGAGATCCCGGCGGCGTGCACGCGGTCGAGGTCCACGCACCAACCAGCCGCCACGTGGTCGAGGAGTGCCACGAGGAACCGGTCGTCGCGGCCCTGACCCGGGAGCTCCCACATGCCGTCGATCGCGTCGGGCGTGACGACGATGTGGCCGCGGGCGGTGCCCTTCGCCGGGATCAGCGAGTAGGCGCTCTGCTGCACAGCGTTCGACCCGGCACCGTGCAGGTTCAGCACCAGGGGAGCGGGGACGTCCGGGTCGTAGGCCCTCGGGACGCCCAGGCGGTAGGTGCGGGTGACGCCGTCCGACTCGAACGTGAGCGGCACGTCGGCGACGGGGTCGTCGGTCGCAGTGATGGCAGGCGACGTGCCGCAACCCTCGCTGGGCCGGGCGGCACCTCGGCCGCGCCCTGGCGCCTCGGTGCTCGTCGTCGATCTCACGCCGCCGGGCGGCTCCTCCGACGTGGTGCTGGTACCGGCGTCCCCGGATCGGGACTCCGTGCCGCCGTCCCCGGAGCTGGAGCACCCGGCCACGAACGCCACGGCCACCATGATCAGCGCCAGTGCCCTCTGCGTCCCGTGGGTCATCGGATCGATCCTTTGGGGACAGGCGGGGCGGCTTCGCGGAAGGCGGTGACCGCCGCGGCGAAGAGGTCCTCGGCTGCCGACGGGTCGTCGGGGGCCCTCAGGGTGAGCCGCACGTCGGTGACCCCCACCTCGGCGAGGGGCGGCACCGCCTCGAAGGTGGCGGCGAAGTCGATCGACCCGTCCACCGCAGCGACCGTCCGGACCGCACCCACGATCTGGATGCCGTCGAGCGACCCGCCCTCCGCCTCGACCAGCCCCCGCATCTCGTCGATCCCAGTGGGGAGGTCCGCGGCAGCAGGGCCCCACGGGATCCAGCCGCTGCCGAACCGGGCGATGCGACGTGCGACGGCCCGGTTCGCGGTGCCCGACACCCAGATCGGGACACCGCCCGGCTGCCGCGGCTTGGGCATCTGGTGGATGCCGCCGAACGACAGGCGCTCGTCGGAGAACGACGCCCGCTCGTCCCGCCACAGCGTCGAGAGGACCCCGAGCGTGTGGTCGAGGAGCCGGCCGCGCTCGGAGAAGTCCAGGCCGGCGGCCTCGTACTCCTCCCTCTGCCAGCCCACTCCGACGCCGAGGTCGACCCGTCCCTCCGACAGCACGTCGAGCGTGGACAACGCCTTCGCCAGCACCACCGGTCGACGGAGCGCCGCGAGGAGGATGCCGGTGCCCAGCCGCACCCGCTCGGTCACCGCGGCGACCGCCGACAGCACGGTGATCGGCTCCAGCCAGTGGCCGTCGGGCCCGGTCGGCTGGCGACCGCCCGCCACCCCGCCCACCTCCGGCCGTCCGTAGGCGTCGAGCCGCTCGCCGAAGGCCACGTGGTCGGTGACCACCAGCCGGTCGATCCCCGCACGGTCGGCCGCCTGCGCCCGTTCGAGCAGGGGGCGCCACGACCCCGGGTCGGTGGCGGAGAACGTGACGAGCGTGGTCGACAGCTCCATCACCCGTGGCCGCCCGAGGCTTCGAACACGTCGAGGCGGGGCTCCCCATCTGTGGCGGTGCGAGCCCACGTCCGGTAGCTGCGACCGGAGATCCACCACCGCCCGTCCACCCGGCGGAAGCGGTCCTCGTAGACCCCGAACGCCTGCGACCGCAGCCCCGTCTCCCGGCTGTCCCGCAGCTCGCACATGTAGAGGCGGCCCCGCGCCTCGTCGGCGGCGTCGATCCAGGTCCGGGCGCTGAGGATCACGAACTGGAAGAAGCCGAAGCGCTCCATCGCCGGCCCGACGAACGCTGCGAAGGCCGTAGGGCCTCGCGTCACGATCGGGTCGCCTCGGCGGGTGTCGACGACCACCTCGCAGTCGGGGAGGAACAGCTCGTCGAGCTCGCCGAACGCCCGCCGGTTGATGAGGTCCGCGTACGCGTGCCACAGCCGCTCGATCTCGATGTGGTCCACCGCCTCCTCGGCGCGAGACCGCTCCGTCCCGCCGCCCATCGATCCGTTCACTCCGGCCGGTGGCAGACGGCCTCGACGTTGTTTCCGTCGGGGTCCCGCACGAACGCTCCGAAGTAGCCGGGGTGGTAGATCGGCCACTCCTTCGGCTCGTGCAGCACCTCTGCACCCGCCTCGACCGCTGCCTCGAAGAACGCGCGCACCTGGTCCCGGTCGCGGGCCGCGAACGCGATGTGGTCCTCACGCCAGCCGGTGTGGTCCTCCGACAGCGGGCCCAGCCAGAAGTCCGGCTTGTCGACGCCGTAGCCGATGACACCCTCCATCGGCTCCATCAGCCGCTTCGCCCCGAGCGGGGCGAGCACCTTGTCGTAGAACGCGGCGCTGGCGGACACGTCGCTGCACTGGATCCCGAGGTGGTCGATCATGGGCTCATCCTTCCTCATCGCCGTGTCGGCGCGCGGCTCCTCCTGCCCGCCGCACGGGGGGCTGGCATGCTGGGCGGGTGACGGACCTGCAGCAGCGGTTCCGGGCGGTGATCGCCGACCTGGCGACGGGCGAGGTGGTGTCGTACGGCGAGGTCGCCCGCCGGGCGGGGCGCCGCGGGGCGGCGCGGGCGGTCGGAGCGTTCCTGTCCGAGCACGGGTCGGACCTGCCGTGGTGGCGGGTGGTCCGAGCCGACGGCCGGGTGGCCCCCCACAAACCGCAGGAACAGACCCGGCGCCTGCAGGCCGAGGGGATCGACGTGGTCGGGGGGCGGGTCGTCGACGCGCTCCCACCCCGCTGATCAGGACGTGGGGAGCGGTCGCGCCGCCGGTCCGCTCGGTCAGAGGCGCACGTCGACGTGGGCCTCGTCCTCGTCGACCAATCGCTCGCAGGTGGGGCACCAGAGTCGGACCTCCACCGAGCTGCCGCACGCGTCGTGGTAGGTCTCGCCCTCGTGGCGTCCGCTCTGGCGTGCGCCCCAGCTCGACAGGAGCGTCAGCGCTCCGGCGAGGTCACGGCCCGGACCGGTGAGCTCGTAGCTGTAGCGGGCCGGGCGGTGCGAGTACGCGGCCGCCGTCACGAGACCGTCCCGTTCCAGCTCCCACCGCACCATCCGACCTTCTCGACGCACTCGAATCCGCTGCGCGGTCGGCCGCCGAGGCTGCCGGCCCGTCCGTCGTGACGGTCGGCAGGAACGGCCGAGGATCCGGCTTCGTCGTGGCACCCGGAAGGGTCCTGACCAACGCCCACAACCTGCGCGACCGCACCACCCAGCTCACGTTCGCCGACGGTCGCTCGGTGCAGGGCAGGGTCGTGGCCGCCGACCTGCACGGCGACCTGGTCGTGCTCGAGGCCGACACGGCCGAGGCCGCCCCCCTCGAGTGGTCCGACGGGCCACCCGAGCTCGGCGCAGTGGTCTTCGGCGCGGGCCGATCCCACCACGGGTTGCGCTTCACCGTCGGGACGGTCTCCGGCGTCGACCGCCCGTTCCGGGGGCCCGGCGGCCGGCGTGTGGCCGGCGCCATCGAGCACACGGCTCCGATGGCGCCGGGCTCGTCGGGCGGACCGCTCCTGGACCGGGACGGTCGGGTGGCCGGGGTGAACACGCACCGACTCGGTCGGGGCTTCTACCTGGCGGTGCCGACGGGCGACGAACTGCGCCGCCGAGTCGACGACCTCGCAGCGGGGACGTCACCGCGTCACCTGACGATCGGCGTCGCCGTCGCACCGGCTGAGGTGGCTCGCCGCCTTCGTCGCTCGGTGGGCCTGCCCGAGCGCGACGGCCTGCTGGTGCGGGGCGTCGAGGAGGACGGCACCGCGGCTCGTGCGGGGGTGCAGGCGGGCGACCTGCTGGTGTCGGCCTCCGGTCGCGAGCTGATGACGCCCGACGACCTGTTCGCCGTGCTGTCCGCCCACGACCCGGCGACGTCGCTGGAGCTCGGCGTGGTGCGCGGCGCCGACGAGCTCTCCGTCTCCGTGCGCTGGGACGACACCGCCGGCACCACCGACGCCGACTCCGAGTGAGCTGACCCACCGCCACCTTCGCGTGCACCGGTGTCGCACCCACGGCACCGGTGCACGAGGGTTCGAGGCGCGTGGCGGGATGCTCGCAGTACGGTCCTGGCTGCGTGAGCGAACCTGCGGCTTCCGTCGAGGTCGACCTCTCATCGGTCGACCTCACCGACCTCGAGCGGTTCGCGCACGGCTTCCCGTACGAGACGTTCGCGGCCCTGCGGAAGCTGGCACCCGTGTGGTTCCACGAGCCGACGGACCACACCCCGGGCGGCGAGGGGTTCTGGGTGGTGTCCCGTCACGCCGACTGCCTGGCGGCCAGCGCCGACGCGGCCACGTTCAGCTCGCACACCGGCCCCGGTCGCGACGGGTCCGGCGGGACCCTGATCGAGGACCTGCCAGGCGGCTTCGCTGCGGGAGTGCTCCTCAACATGACGGACGAACCGCGCCACAACCGGGTGCGTCGCCTGCTCACTCCGTCGGTCTCGCCTCGCGCGCTCGAGCGACTGGGAGAGGACCTCCGTCGGCGGACGACCCACATCGTCGACACCGTGGCAGCACGCGGCGAGTGCGACCTCGTCGTCGACGTGGCCACCGAGCTGCCGCTCCAGGCGATCGCGCACCTCCTCGGGGTGCCGCAGGAGGACCGGCACCACCTGTTCGACTGGGCGACGGCGACCCTCGACTACGACGACCGCGAGCTGGGCCAGGCGTCCGAGCGGACCCAGGCGGCCTCCGCTGCGATGTTCGAGTACGGCACCCGCTTGGTGGCAGCGAAGCGCACCGCAGGGCCGGCCCACGCCCACGACCTGCTCGCCGCCGCCGTTGCGAGCACGGATCCGGAGCTCGACGAGCTGGAGCTGCAGATGCTCTTCAACCTGCTCGTCGCGGCCGGAAGCGAGACGACACGCAACTCGATCACCCTCGGGTTGCTGGCCCTCGCCGCCGAACCCGAGCAGTGGGACCGGCTCCACCGCGATCGCACGCTGCTGCCGTCCGCGGTGGAGGAGGTGCTCCGCTACGCGGCGACCACCCCGTACAACCGGCGCACGGCGACGGTCGACACGACCCTCGGCGGCCAGCGGATCGCCGCCGGCGACAAGGTCACGCTCTGGTGGGCCTCGGCCAACCGCGACGAGGCGGTGTTCGACGAGCCCGACCGGTTCCGCGTCGATCGTTCGCCGAACCCACACCTGGCGTTCGGGCACGGCGGGCACTTCTGCCTCGGGGCGAACCTCGCCCGCACCGAGATCCGGCTGGTGCTCGAAGCGTTCCTCGACCGCTTCGAAGGCCTCGAGCCGACGGGCCCCGTGGAGCGGACCCGCAGCAACAAGCACACCGGCGTCCGGCACGCGCCGGTCCGGCTCGTGTCCCGGGCAACGTGACCGCCGCCGACGTGGAGGACCCCGACGCGGGTAGGGGATCGTCCGTGGTGGACGACCAGCGGCGCAGCGACGCACCGGACGACGCGCGCCGCTGGGCGGTCCCGGGGGCACTCGAGGCGGCCTACCGGAAGGACCCCGCGCTCCGCGGTGGCAACGCCGCCGAGCTCGTGCTGTACCCAGGTATCTGGGCGCTGGCCGTGCACCGCATCGCCCATCCGCTGTGGCGGCTCGGGGTCCCGTTCATCCCGCGCCTGCTCTCGCAGTTCGTCAGGATGCTCACGGCGGTGGAGATCCATCCCGGGGCGAGGATCGGCAAGCGGCTCTTCATCGACCACGGCGCAGGCGTGGTGATCGGCGAGACGGCCGAGATCGGCGACGACGTGATGATGTACCACGGGGTCACCCTGGGCGGTCACGGCTGGTGGGCGGACGAGAAGGGGTCGAAGCGCCACCCGACGATCGGCGACCGCGTCACGATCGGTGTGGGCGCAGCGATCCTCGGCCCCGTGACCGTCGGAGCGGGGACCCGCATCGGTCCCTACGCGGTGGTCATCGAGGACATCCCACCCGACTCCATCGTGGTCGCCCCGAAGGGTCGATGCGTGGTGGAGCGGGGCGTCCGCGTGCCCCGTGAGGACGAGCGGACCGACGAATCGCTGATGCAGCCGGCGTGGCTGCAGAACCACGAGATGGGAGGGCTGTGATGCCTGTTCACCCCGATGTCACCGCGCTGATCGGCGGCACGCCGCTGGTCGAGCTGAGCCGCTACGGAGAGGGGCTGGGTGCGCGCCTGGTCGCCAAGCTCGAGAGCGCCAACCCCGGCGGCAGCGTGAAGGACCGGATCGCGCTGGCGATGGTCGAGGCGGCCCTGTCGTCCGGCGACCTCCCGGCCGGCGGCACCATCGTCGAACCGACCAGCGGCAACACCGGCATCGGCCTCGCCATGGTGGCTGCCGCCAAGGGCCTCGGTGCGGTCTTCACCATGCCGGAGAGCATGAGCGTCGAGCGTCGGCGCATCCTGGCCGCGTACGGCGCACGCATCGAGCTGACGCCTCGCGAGCTGGGCATGAAGGGAGCGATCGCCAAGGCGGAGGAGCTGGCGACCGAGAACGGCTGGTTCATGCCGCAGCAGTTCGAGAACGAGGCGAACCCCGAGATCCACCGCCGCACCACCGCCGAGGAGATCTGGGCCGACACCGACGGAGCGGTCGACGCGCTGGTCAGCGGGGTGGGCACCGGTGGCACGGTGACGGGCGCCGGTCAGGTCCTGAAGGAGCGGAAGCCAGGCGTGTACGTCGTGGCGGTCGAGCCCGTCGAGTCGCCGGTCCTGTCGGGCGGCGACCCCGCACCACACCCCATCCAGGGGATCGGCGCCGGGTTCGTGCCGGGGATCCTCGCCACCGACGCGTACGACGAGGTCATCAAGGTGGACGCTCGGACGTCGGCCGACGCCACGCGGCGCCTTGCGCGGACCGAGGGCATCCTCGCTGGCATCTCGAGCGGCGCAGCGCTGGCGGCTGCCGAGGAGCTCGCCCGCCGGGACGACTTCGCCGGCAAGCTCGTGGTGGTCGTGCTGCCGGACACGGGCGAGCGCTACCTCAGCACCGACCTGTTCGAGGAGGGCTGACCGGGCGGTTCAGCTCGGCGATCCCGCTCGCGACGTGTCGTGGCGGAGGTCGAGGCCCTCGAACCGGCCGCTCTCCCTCCAGCGCTCGATCATCGAGAAGAACGCAACGGCCCCATCGGGGTGGCCGACGCTCGTGAACGAACCGCCCCCGGCCGAGAAGTGGCCTTCGTTGTTGTAGTAGCCGGGGGTGCAGTCGGCGAGGAACCTCGCTCCGAAGACCCGTCCGGAGCCAAGGAGCAGATCCATCCAGGCCCCCTCCGCCTCGGCTGTCGCCTCGACCTCCACGATCCCCTCGTCCTCGGCGTGGCGCACGATCGCGGCGATCGTCTTGGCGCCCTCCGACAGGTTGTGCGGGTAGTTGGAGATCAGGTTGGCGCCCTGCGCGGCCTGCAGGATGAAGGCGTTGGGGAATCCGTGGACGTGCATCCCGTGGAGGGTCCGCATGCCACCCGCCCAGTGCTCCGAGAGGGCCTCGCCGTCACGGCCGATCGGGTCGAACCCGCTCCGACGGGCGTACTCGGTGCCCACCTCGTAACCCGACGCGAACACGATGCAGTCGAGCTCGTGCTCCACGCCGCCCACCACGACCCCGGCCTCGGTGATGCGCTCGACGCCGGTCCCGTCGGTGTCCACCAGGTGGGTGTTCGGTCGGTTGAACGCCTGGAGGTACTCGTCGTGGAAGCACGGCCGCTTGCAGAGCTGGCGGTACCACGGCTTCAGGGCCTCGGCGGTCGACGGGTCGTGGACGATCTCGTCGACCCGGGCGCGGATCTCGTCCATCTTCTCGAAGTCCGACTCGTCGAACGCCCGCTCGAACGACTCGATCGTGAACGTCGCCTCGGGGTCGGACAGCACCTTGTCGCGCACCCGCCGCGAGATGTCGGTCCAGCCGTCGGCCACCAGGTCCTCGTGGCCGAAGTCGCCGGTCTGCACGGCGGTGAAGCTGGCCATCCAGCGCTGCTGCCACCCTGGTTCGAGCACCTCTCGCTCGAACCAGTCGGGGTCGGTCGGCTCGTTCGCCCGCACGTCCACGGACGACGGCGTCCGCTGGAACACGTACAGCTGGCCGGCAGCGCGGGCCAGGTGCGGTACGCACTGCACCGCCGTCGCTCCGGTGCCGATGATCCCCACCCGCTTGTCGGCGAGCCGGTCCATCGGCGCACCGTCGGGGTCGCCGCCGGTGTAGTCGTAGTCCCAGCGGCTCGTGTGGAAGGAGTGGCCGGCGAAGGTGGCGAGCCCGGGGATGCCGGGCAGCTTCGGGCGATGGAGCGGCCCGGTGCCCCACACCACGAACCGCGCGAGCAGCTCGTCGCCCCGGTCGGTGCTGACCCTCCACCTGGACCGGCTCTCGTCCCACTCCACGCCGTCCACCTGGGTGTGCAGCAGAGCGCCGTCGTAGAGCCCGTACTGCTCGGCGATGCGCCGGCAGTGCTCGAGGATCTCGGGACCGTGCGCGTACTTCTCGCTCGGCATGTGGCCCGTCTCCTCGAGGAGCGGCATGTAGACGAACGAGTGCGTGTCGCACTGCACGCCGGGGTAGCGGTTCCAGTACCAGGTCCCGCCGACGTCACCGCCCTTCTCGATGATGCGGACGTCGCGGATCCCGGCCTCCGCCAGCCGCGCCCCGGTGATGAGGCCGGAGAAGCCCCCGCCGACGAGGGCCACGGTGACCTCGGCCTGGATCGGCTCGCGCTCCGTCCGAGGCACGTAGGGATCGTCGACGTAGTGGGCGAACGTCCCGCTGACCTCGACGTACTGGTCGTTCCCGTCGGGCCGGAGCCGCTTGTCGCGCTCTGCCCGGTAGCGGGCGAGCACCTCCTCGCGGTCCATGGCGTGCGAGTCCATCACACGCAGCGGTTGCGGATGGTGCCGATGCCCTCGATCCGGCTCTCGAGCACCTGACCGGGCTGCAGGAACCGTGGCGGCTGACGGGTGAAGCCGACTCCCGCCGGGGTCCCGGTGAAGATCAGGTCGCCGGGGAGGAGGGGCACGACCGCCGACAGCTCGGCCACCAGCCGGGGGACCGAGAACACGAGGTCGCTGGTGCGACCGTCCTGGACGACCTCGCCGTCGAGCGTGCACCCGAGCGCCAGGTCGTCGCGGTCCGCCAGCTCGTCGGGCGTGACCACCCAGGGGCCGATGGGCGCGTACCCCGGCCGTGACTTCCCGAGGGAGAACTGGCCGCCGGCGGCGAACTGGAGGTGGCGGTCACTGATGTCCTGCCCCACGGTGAGGCCGGCGACGTGTGCCCACCCGTCCGCCTCCGGAGCGTGGTGGGCACGGCGCCCGACGACGAGGACCAGCTCGACCTCCCAGTCGACCTGGTGGCCCACCACCGGGATGTCGTCGAAGGGGCCGCTGATCGACGCGGGGAACTTCGTGAACGTCGCCGGGACGTCGGGCACCGCCATGCCGGCCTCGTCGGCGTGGCTCTGGTAGTTGAGACCGATGGCGAAGACCTGCCGGGGCGCGGGCACCGGGCACCGCAACTGGGAGCCGTCGAGCGGAGCCGTCCCCTCCGCCACCGTCGGGGAAAGGTCCACGAGCTCGTCCCAGCGCTCCCAGACGGCCATGAGGTCGGGACCGATGCGTCCGCTCGACACCTCCTCGACATCGACGAACCCGTCGCCGATCACGAGCGATGCGCGGCCGTCGACGTTGGCGATCCTCATGGGACGATCCTCCCACGGGCCGACGGTGCGGCGGCTCAGGTCTGTTCGGACGGCAGCGGACCGAACCGGTAGCTCGCCGAGGTGAGCGACCCCATGAAGTCGTCCTCGAAGTAGGTGCGGACGCCCGCCTCGTCCTCCGCTGCTCCGACGGCGACCATCAGCGGGATCAGGTGGTCCTCCGCTGGGTGGCTCGCTCGGGCGCTGGGCGCGTCCTCCCAGCGGCGCAGCAGCCTGCTCCGCTCGGCCGGCGTCGCCTCCACCAGCGCCTCGGTCAGCCACGCCTCGAACTCGGCCGACGCGCGGGCGCCGCCCGGGCCGAAGTCGCGGAGGTTGTGGTAGGTGAAGCCGCTGCCGACGATCAGCACGCCCTCGTCCCGGAGCGGGGCGAGCGCTCGGCCGGCAGCAAGGTGCTCCTCGGGGTCGTACCCCTTCTTGAGCGACAGCTGGAGGATCGGCACGTCGGCGTCCGGATAGGCGACGTAGAAGGGTGCGAACACCCCGTGGTCGAACCCGCGCTGGTCGTCCTCGCGAACGGGGATGCCGGCACCGGTCAGCAGCTCGACGACCCTCGCGGCGACCTCGGGGGAGCCGGGCGCCGGGTACTGGATCCGGTACGTGAACTCGGGGAAGCCGCCGTAGTCGTAGTACATCGGCGGGTTCGGGTGCGTCTGGACGGTGAGCTCGGGCTCCTCCCAGTGGCCCGACACGGCGAGGATCGCCCGGGGCGTGACGCCGAGCCGGCGCGGGATGTCCTCGAGCGAGGCGGTGAGCTTGGACCAGTCGCCCGGCATCTGGTCGACGATCCACGGCCAGGGGCCGCCGCCGTGGGAGATGAAGTACGTGGGGAGGCGGGCGCCGGTGGCGCCGCGCTGGTCGGGCTCCTGATCGTCCATGGCGGGGACAACAGCCCGCGCAGTGGAACTGTTCCGTGCCGTCGGGCCCACGAGCCGGTGGCCTGCGAACGCCCGGGGTGAGAGGGTAGGACGCGAACGACGGCTCACCCGGGGGCGGTGGGCTGGCCTCGACGCCGAGGCCCGATCAGGAGGTGGTCCGTTGTCAGACCCGAAGGCTTCGCCGCAGGACGGCTCCACGACCGGATGGGGAGCGCCGGCGCCCAGCGACCGCAGCTCCCTCACCGTCGGCACCGACGGCCCGGTCCTCCTCCACGACGTGCACTTCCTCGAGCAGATGGCGCACTTCAACCGCGAGAAGGTCCCGGAGCGCCAGCCTCACGCGAAGGGCGCCGGCGCCTTCGGTGTGTTCGAGACCACCGAGGACGTCTCGAAGTACACGAAGGCGGCCCTGTTCCAGCCGGGCGCCGCGACCGACCTGCTGATCCGCTTCTCGACGGTCGCCGGCGAGATGGGCAGCCCCGACACGTGGCGCGACGTCCGAGGCTTCTCGCTGAAGTTCTACACGTCGGAGGGGAACTACGACCTCGTGGGCAACAACACGCCCATCTTCTTCGTGCGCGACCCGATGAAGTTCCCCCACTTCATCCGCAGCCAGAAGCGGCTGCCCGACTCGGGCCTCCGCGACAACCACATGCAGTGGGACTTCTGGACGTTGAACCCCGAGTCGGCGCACCAGGTCACCTACCTGATGGGCGACAGGGGCCTGCCCCGCACGTGGCGGCACATGAACGGCTACGGGTCGCACACGTTCATGTGGGTGAACGCGGCCGGGGAGCGGTTCTGGGTGAAGTACCACTTCAAGACCGATCAGGGCTGGCAGACCTTCACGAACGAAGAGGCGATGGCGATGGCCGGCATGGACGCCGACTACCACCGCCGTGACCTCTTCGAGGCGATCGAGGGCGGGGAGCACCCCACCTGGACGCTCCAGGTGCAGGTGATGCCGTACGAGGAGGCCCGCACCTATCGCATCAACCCGTTCGACCTCACCAAGGTCTGGCCGCACTCGGACTTCCCGTTGATCCCGGTCGGCAAGATGACGCTGAACCGGAACCCGGAGAACTTCTTCGCCGAGATCGAGCAGGCGGCCTTCTCGCCGGGGAACACCGTGCCGGGGATCGGCCTGTCGCCCGACAAGATGCTCCTCGGGCGGGCGTTCGCCTACAACGACGCCCAGCGGAACCGGATCGGGGCGAACTTCCACCAGCTGCCGGTGAACAAGCCGCGGGTCCCGGTGAACACCTACATGTTCGACGGGCACATGACCTACGACCACTCGGGTGCAGCGCCGGTCTACGCGCCGAACTCGGAGGGCCGCGGCTGGACGGACGGCCCGGCGCAGCCGGAGGAGTCGTGGGCGGTCGACGGCGAGATGGCTCGCTCCGCCTACACGCTCCGCGCTGACGACGACGACTTCTCCCAGCCCGGGTCGTTGGTGCGGGACGTGATGGACGACGCGCAGCGGGATCGCCTCGTCGAGACGGTCGCAGGCAGCCTCCTGGGCGGCGTCCGCGGCGACGTGCTCACCCGGGCGTTCGACTACTGGAAGAGCATCGACCCGGACGTGGGCAAGCGCATCGAGGTGAAGGTGAAGGAGGGTGCCGCGCCGCAACCGGCATCCGGAATGAGCGAGGCCTGACCGACGTCCGTCGAGCTCTGCGCGTCCCTGCGCGCTCAGCAGCTGCCAGCGCGCGGATCGCCGCTGACGGCGGGGCACCTCGCGGCGCCGTCGTAAGGTCGGCGCGTCCGGGCGTCACAGGTGGCGCGTCCGGCAGGGAGGATCGACCGTGAACGACGTGATCGTGGTGGGGATCGACGGATCCACCAACTCGCAGCAGGCGCTCCGCTGGGCCGTCCGCCGCGCCCAGCGGACGGGAGCCACGGTCCGGGCGCTCATGACCTGGCACTACCCGTCGCTCTACATGGTGCCGCTCATCGGCCAGCCGGTCCCCCCGGCCGAGTCGATGGAGGAGGCGACGGCCGAGGCGCTCGCCGCCGTGGTGGATCCTGTGGCGGCGGCGACCGACGTCACCATCGAGCAGGTGGTCCGTCAGGGCGCACCCGCAGCGGCGCTCCTCGCGGAGTGCGACGCCAGCGCGCTGATCGTGATGGGCCGCCAGTCGGACGACGACGGGCTGCTGCGCGGGTCGGTCAGCCGGCGGGTGTCGGGAGCGGCGGAGTGCCCGGTGGCGATCGTGCCGGAAGGGGCCGACGTCGACGAGGACCGGCCCGTGGTCGTCGGCGTCGACGGCTCCGACAACTCGATCGAGGCCCTGCGGTGGGCGGCGTCGATCACCGACGGGCCGCTGCACGTGCTCCACGTGATCGACCCGGCGCAGAACTGGGGCCCCGGCGACGTCGACGACGACATCATCGAGCGGATGGGCCGAGCGCTGGTCGACGGCGCGCTCGAGGAGGCCGGCGTGGATCCCTCACGGGCGACCGTGCAGGTGGAGTTCGGCGACGTCCGGGTGACGCTCACGCAACCCGACCTCGACGCCTCGATGATCGTGATCGGGGCCAAGGGCGTGGGCGGCCTCGCCGGCTGGCTCGGTTCGGTGGCGACGGCGGTGTCCACCGCTGCCGCGGTGCCGGTCGTGCTGGTCCCCGAAGAGGACGACTGACGCACGTCCGGTCGGGTCAGTCGTCGCCGCTCGCCGTCGCTGCGATGTAGGCACCCAGCACGTCGCGGATCGACACGATCCCCAAGAGGTTGCCGGGTCGACCGATGAACACGTGTCGGATCCAGCGCTCCATCATCTCCTCGGCCACGTGGGCGACGGATGCGTCGGGATCGGTCCACACCAGGTCGATCTGCACGATCTCGCTCGCGGGCGTCGACGGGTCACGACCTGATGCGACCGCTCGCACCACGTCGCGCTCGGTGAGCACGCCGACCAGTTCGTCGCCGCTCCCCACGCCGACCGCGCCGATGGCGTCGTCGGCCATGCGGTCGGCCACCTCCCGCAGGGTGGCGGTGGGGGCCACGAGGATCACCTCGTCGCCCACGAGCGAGGAGATCGCCATCTCGTCCGGATCGAAGGCTGCCATCGCGTGATCATGTCACCTGGGCACCGCCGTCCGCTCGGGGCGTCAGGCGGCGCCCTCCACCACGGGGTGCGAGGCGGCGCGGCCTGCGAGGCGCCGGGCGTGCGCCACGGCGTCCTCCAACCGCTCGAAGACGTGGGCGGGATCGGAGAGCCGGTCGAGCGCGCCGACGGCGTCGAGGACCGCCCGGTGCTCTGGGCGCACGCCCTTCAGCAGGACGGTGATGCCTCGTGACTCGAGCTCGCCGACGATCTCGCCCAGGGCCTGCGCTCCGGTGGCATCCAGCATCAGCAGGCGGGGGAGGCGCAGGATGACGACCTCGACCTCGTCGACCGAGGTGAGCTCGTCGAGGAACCGCTGCGCCGCTCCGAAGAAGAGGGCGCCGTCGAGCCGGTAGGTGACGATGCGCTCTTCGAGCAGCGCCGCCGCCTGCCGAGCGTCCACCGCCTCGTCGTCGAGGTCATCGACGGGGACGAGCGACCCGCCGAGGGCGTCGAGCGGCAGGCGCTCCTCCGTGGCCCCGGTGGAGCGGGCGAGCGCACGCAGGGCGAGCAGCGCGGCCACGGCTATGCCGATCTCCACGGCGACGATCAGGTCGAAGACGATCGTGGCGACAGCCGTGAGCACGAGCACCACCGCGTCGGATCGGGTGGAGCGGAGCACCGCTCGCACGTTGCGGGCCTCGACCATCCGGATGGCGGTGACCATGAGCACTCCGGCGAGCGCGGCGAGCGGGATCTCGGCCACGATCGAGCCCGCGAAGTAGACGACGAGCACGAGCACGAGCGAGTGGACGATCGCAGCGACCCGGGTGCGGGCTCCGGCCCGGACGTTCACGGCGGTCCGAGCGATGGCCCCGGTGGCGGGCATGCCACCGAACAACGGCGACGCGAGGTTGGCGAGGCCCTGGCCGAAGAGCTCGCGGTCCGGGTCGTGGCGCCCGCGGTCGGTCATCCCGTCGGCGACCCGGGCGGACAGGAGGCTCTCGAGCGCGGCGAGCAGCGCGACCGCGACGGCAGCCGACGCCAGCTCGCGGACGCGGAACGCCGACGGGTCCGGCAGGGAGGGGAGGGGGAGGGAGTTGGGCAGCTGGCCGATCCGTGCCACGTCGAGGGAAGCGGCGCTCGAGACGACCGTGGCGACGGTGACGGCGATGAGCGAGCTGGGCAACGCCGGGTGGAGCCGCGGTGCCAGGGCCATCACGGCGGCGACGAGGAGCACCAGGGCGAGCGCCTGCAGGCTGCCGGACCCGACGGCGTCACGGACCGCCCGTCCGGCGACGAGCGCGGTGTTGTCCCCCTCGGGCTTCACCACGCCGAGGGCTGCGGGCACCTGCTGCAGGAAGATGATCACGGCGATGCCGACGGTGAACCCCTCGACGACCGGCCACGGGACGTAGGCGAGGAAGCGGCCGAGCCGCACGAACGACGCCAGCACGATGAGCGCCCCGGCGATGAGGCCGACGACCGCAACGGCGTCGACACCGAACCTGTTCACCACCGGCACGAGGACCACCGTCATGGCGCCGGTGGGTCCCGACACCTGCACGTTCGAGCCGCCGAACACCGCAGCGACGAGGCCGGCCACGATGGCGGTCATGAGTCCGGCGGAGGCACCGATGCCCGTGGTCACCCCGAAGGCGAGCGCCAGGGGCAGCGCGACCACGCCCACGGTGACGCCCGCGATCAGATCAGCGCGCCACCCCGAGCCGAAGCTGGCGTAGTCGGCGCGGGAGGGGAGGAGGGCCGCGAACCGGCCCTCGACACGGCGCCTCATCGCGACGTCTCGGTGCGCAGCCCATCGAGCAGCTCCTGCGTCTCGCTGAGCGAGCTGATCAACAGGCGCTTGGCAGCGGCGAGCAGCTCGACGATCCCGTCGTCGCGGACCGCGTAGAAGACGGTCGATCCCTCCTTGCGGCTGGTCACGAGGGCTGCGCGGCGGAGGACGGCGAGCTGCTGGGAGAGGTGCGACTGCTCGAGCCCCACGATCTGGGCGAGGTCGCCCACCGATTGCTCGGCGTCGGACAGGACCTCGAGGACACGCACGCGGGCGGGGTGCGACAGGGCGCGGAACAGCTCGGCCTTGATCACCGAGAGCGGGCGCTCGATGTCGGGGTCGTTCGTTGGGGACGGCATGGTGACCCCATCATATCGCGATATGACAGAAATGTCATATCGTCAGAAAGGGGTGACCTGGGAGTGGTGCTCACCACTCCCGCGTGTGGGTCGCTCAGCCCGCGGTGCCGGGAGGCGGCGGCTGCACGGTCTGCCACCCCTCGCCCTGCCCAGGAGGAGGCGTGGCAGCGCCGGGGTACGAGACCGGAGGCGGCGGAGCCGGGGCCGGCGCGCCCGGTGCGCCCGGCGCGGCCGGCGGCCTCGGCGGGCGAGGCGGTGCTGCGGGAGGTTCCGGGCGTTCGTCACCCTCGCCCCGGGGCCGGCTCGGCGCGCCCGCACCGGGGCCTTCGCGGAACAGCTCTGCGACGCCGGCGAGGGTGCCGTAGAGGCCTCCCGTGTCGAGCGGCAGGAAGATCTTCGTGGCCTGCCCATCCGCGATCGCGCTCAACGTGTCGAGGTACTTCACGGCCAGCAGGTCGTTCGTGGGATCGCCGCGGTGGATCGAGTCGTAGACCATCTCGATGGCCCGCGCCTCGCCCGCTGCGGTGATCTCCTGGCGGTAGCGCTCGGCGTCGGCCAGGTCCCGGGCGGCCTGCGCCTGGCCTTCGGCCTCGAGGATCTGGCGCTGGCGTACACCCTCGGCGGCGAGGATGGCGGCCTGCTTCTGGCCCTCGGCCGAGAGGATCGCCGCCTCCCTGATGCCGTCGGCGGTCAGCACCTGCGCACGGCGGTTCCGCTCCGCCTTCATCTGCTCGTGCATCGCGTTCATCACGTCCGGCGGCGGGTCGATCCGCTGGATCTCCACCCGCATCACCCGGACGCCCCACTTGTCGGTGGCGTCGTCGAGGATCTGCCGCAGCGTCATGTTGAGCTGGTCGCGGCTGGTCAGCGCCTCGTCGAGGCTGAGGTCGCCGATCACGTTCCGGAGGTTGGTCTGCGCCAGCTTCGTGATCGCCATGAAGAAGTTGGCGACGTTGTACATGAGCCGCTGCGGATCGGTGGGCTCGTAGAAGATCACCGCGTCGACCGAGACCACCACGTTGTCCTTGGTGATGACCTCCTGCGGCGGCACGTCCACCACCTGTTCGCGCATGTCGATCGTCTGCAGCGACTGCACGAACGGGATGATGATGTGGAGCCCCGGGTTCATGGTCTCCTTGTACTTGCCGAGCTGCTCGACGATGCCCTGCTGGTAGGGGCGGACGATCCGCACGCCGGACAGCGCGACGATGAAGAGCAGCACCGCGAGGATGACGAGGACGGCGATGCCGACGGTCACTGGAGGGGTCCTTCCTGGTCGGTGTCGGCCGGGCGGCCGGTCATCGGTGGGCCCGCCAGCGGCGGACCGGTGAGTGGGCTGCCGTGCGGCGTCCCGGTCTGGTCGGCTGCGGCCGTCACGATGACGCGCGTCCCCCGCACCTCGACGACGGTCACCTGGGTGCCGGCGGGGATCGTGCCGCCGTCCGCCGACTCGGCCTTCCAGTCCTCGGTGTCGACCCGGACCAGGCCGTGCTCGATCGGGCCGATCGGCTCGAGCACCACCCCCCGGAGCCGGATCAGGCGGTTGGCACCCACCCCGGGCGGGTCGTCGGCTTCGTTGAGGCGACGGGCGATCGGCCGCAGCGCAGCGAAGAACACCGCCGACGCCACGAGGAACGCTGCCATCTGGAGCAGGAAGTGGCCGCCGAGGAACGCGACGAGCGCGGCGACGCCGGCCCCCAGCCCGAACGGGAGGAGGAAGAAGCCGGGGACGACGATCTCAGCCGCGGAGAGGACGACCCCGAGCGCCACCCACGTGATCCTGATGATGTCGTCCGAGTCCATGGCACCTTTCCAGAGCTCCTCCTCACCGTAGCGACCTGGCTGCACCGCGGAGGGCTGCGGGGAGCGCTCTGGCAGGATGGCCGGATCGAACCGACCTCGACCGAGGAGCACCCCATGGACCGCGGCGCCATCTACATCGACGGGCACTGGGTGCCGTCGTCCGGCACGGACACGATCGACGTCCACGACTCCACGAACGGCGCGGTGATGGGCACCATCCCGGCCGGGACGGCCGCCGACGTGGACGCCGCTGCACGGGCTGCCGCTGCCGCGTTCCCGGCCTGGTCGGCGACCAGCCCGGCCGAGCGGGCCAAGTTCTGCCAGCGGATCTCGGAGGGCCTCGAGGCCCGGGCTGACGAGCTGGCCGACATCATCACCCGCGAGTCGGGGATGCCCCGCAAGCTCAGTCGGCGCCTGCAGGTGGGCATGCCGGTGAGGTCGTTCGCAGCCGCCGGGCAGCTCGCCGAGTCCTACGAGCTCACCACCACGCTGGGGAACAGCCGGATCGTCCGGGAGCCGGTCGGCGTGGTCGGGTGCATCACGCCGTGGAACTACCCGCTCCACCAGATCGCGGCGAAGGTCGCCTATGCGATGGCTGCCGGCTGCACCGTGGTGCTCAAGCCGAGCGAGGTCGCGCCGCTCGACGCGTTCGTGCTGGCCGAGGTGATCGACGAGGTGGGCCTGCCGCCGGGCGTCTTCAACCTGGTGTCGGGCACCGGTGCCGAGGTGGGCGAGGCGATCTCGCGGCACCCCCTCGTGGACATGGTCTCGTTCACGGGCTCGACCCGCGCCGGCAAGGCCGTCGCCCGGGCCGCCGCCGACACGTTGAAGCGCGTCGCCCTCGAGCTGGGCGGGAAGTCGGCGAACATCCTGCTCGACGACCTCGACGACGAAGCCTTCGAGAAGGCTGTCCGCGACGGGGTCGCCAAGTGCTACATCAACCAGGGCCAGACCTGCACCGCGCTCACCCGCATGCTCGTGCCGAGCGATCGCCTGGCGGAGGCCGAGCAGATCGCTGCCGACGAGGTCGCTGCCCGGTACCAGCCGGGGGACCCGTTCGAGGACGGCGTGCGCCTCGGGCCGTTGTCCAGCGAGGCCCAGGTCGAGCGGGTGACCGGCTACATCCGCAAGGGCATCGAGGAGGGGGCACGCGTCGTGGTCGGGGGCCCGGAGCGCCCCGCCGGCCTCGACGGCTTCCACGTGCAGCCCACGGTGTTCTCCGACGTGCGCAACGACATGCTGATCGCCCAGGAGGAGATCTTCGGGCCCGTGCTCTCGATCCTCCCCTACACGTCGGAGGACGAGGCGGTGGAGATCGCGAACGACTCGGACTACGGCCTCTCGGGCGGCGTGTGGTCCGCCGACCAGGATCGGGCGGCTGCCGTGGCGGGCCGCATCCGTACCGGCCAGATCGAGGTGAACGGCGGCCGCTTCAACCCCGAGGCGCCGTTCGGGGGCTACAAGCAGTCGGGCTACGGGCGGGAGTACGGCACCTTCGGCTTCGAGGAGTTCCTCGAGGTGAAGGCCATGCAGTTCTGACGCAGTCCCTTCCGGCGGTCAGCTCGCGTTCGCCGCGACGATGTCGGCGACGGGGCTGAGGAGCAGGGCATCGGGCATCCGGCGCACCAGCGCCGGCGGGCCTTCGAACTCGACCGAGCCGTCCCGCATCGCCGCGGAGAGCGGCACGCGACCCACCCACACCTGCTGCAACGCGGCCAGGTCGGCGTGCACGACGACGTCCACGTCGAACTCCGGATCGGTCGTGCACAGCGACGGCCCGCCCGCGTCCTTCACCACCCAGAAGCGGCGAGGGTCGCCCCGGAAGGCGAACTGCAGGACGATCCGGCGTGCGGGGAACTGGCCGAAGTCGATGCGGTCGTGCGCCCAGAACAGGAGCAGCTCGGCGTCGAGCTCGTCCTCACGTGGCTCGCCGAACTGCCACTTCGCGCCCCACGCCGCCACGCCGAACACGATGCCGCGGAGGTCTTCACCCGCCTCGGTGAGGTGGTACTCGCCGTCGAGCCGCTCGACCACGCCCGCCAGCTCGAGCTGGCGGAGGCGCTTGGCGAGCAGCGTCCGTGACAGCCGTGGGTTGCCGCGCGCCAGGACAGGAGGTGCAGGGATGATGACCACGGGTCATTGGAGCGGTGCGGACCGGACCGGCCGCTGGATGAAGGAGGCGACCGAGGTCGCCGAGGTCGTCGGCGAGGCAGCCGCACGCCACGACCGCGACGGCGACTTCGTCGGCGAGGAGGTGCAGCTGCTGCGGGAGCGGGGGTTCACCTCGATGCTCGTGCCGGCCGAGCTGGGCGGCGGAGGCGCCACCTACGGGGAGGCCTGTGCGGTGCTCGCCACGCTGGCCCACGGGTGCCCGGCGACGGCGCTGACCCTGTCGATGCACACGCACCTTGTCGCCGCCCAGGTGTGGCGCCTCCGCCATGACCTCCCGGCTCCGGTGCTGGAGCGGGTCGCCCGAGAGGGGGTCGTCCTGGTCTCGACCGGTGCGTCCGACTGGGTCGACTCCGAGGGGATGGCCACGCAGGTCGACGGCGGGTTCCGCGTGTCGGGCCGCAAGGCCCCGTCGAGCGGTTGCCTGGCCGGTGACGTGCTGGTGACCAGCGCTCGGTGGGACGACGGGAGCGGCGAGGTGAAGGCGATCCACTTCAGCGTGCCGTTCGCCGCCGACGGCGTGAGCATCGAGGAGACCTGGAACACGATGGGCATGCGGGCGACGGGCTCCCACACCGTCGTGCTCGACGACGTGTTCGTGCCGGAGGCGGCGGTGGCCCTGACCCGCCCTGCCGGGCAGTGGCACCCGATCTTCGACGTGGTCGTCGGGGCGGCGATGCCGCTGATCATGTCGGTGTACGTCGGGATCGCCGAGTCGGCGGTGGAACGGGCCATCGAGGTGGTCCGGGGCCGTCGCGACACCGAGGTCGCCGTGGCGGTGGTGGGGCGGATGCTCAACCAGCTCCACCAGGCGCAGGACGCGCTGGCGTGGATGGTCGCGGCGAACGAGGACCTGCGGTTCGCGAACACGGACGAGCTGGCCGCCGGGATGCTGAGCCGCAAGACCACGATCGCCCAATCGACGATGGAGGCGGTGCGGCTCGCCATGGAGGCGGCCGGCGGTGCCGGCTACTCGGTGCCCGCGGGCATCGAGCGCCTCTTCCGCGACGTGCACGCCGCGCCCTACCACCCGCTCCCCGCTGCGAAGCAGGAGCGCTTCACGGGCGGCGTGGCGCTCACGGGCCGGCCCGCCTGAGCTCACCGGTGACGCCGGAGCCCCGACGCCTTCGCGTCGGGGCTCCGCCGCGCGATGTGTGGCGGGGACCTGGAGCGGGAAGCACTCGCCGCAGGAAGCGGGTGTCGTCCCGCAGGAGGAGAAGGGGTTCCCATGACCACGTTGCTCTGGCTCATCGCGGTGGTGCTGGTGATCGCCGGCATCGTCACCCTCGTGAGGGGTGAGGTGCTGACGGGCGCCGTCCTGATCGTCGTCGGGCTGCTGGTCGGTCCCGGCGGGGTGTCGATCTTCGGGTGAACGTGTCGGCGGCATCCCCGCCGGTCTCCCTGCTCGCACTCGCATCCGCAGCCCACTTCGCCCGGCCCGGCTCCGTCGGGGTCCGGGAGGAGCGGTGGTTCCGCCGCCTGAACGCCTCGGTCGGGGCGGCCGAACCCGCCGTCTGGGGTGTGATGCAGCTGGGGAACGGCCTCGCATCAGCGGCGGCGCCGCTCTACGTGCGTGCACGTGGCGCCTCGTGGCAGAACGCCGCCCGGGTCGGGCTCGCCGGGTTCGGCGGGTGGCAGCTCGCGAAGGCGGTGAAGGTGGCGATCCCACGCGAACGGCCCGCACGCCTGCTCGACGATGTGGCGCTGCGCGACGGGGACCCCGGTGGTCGCGGCTTCGTCTCGGGCCACGCCACGGTGGCGATGTCGATCGCGGTGGCGTCCGCACCGCTGCTCGCGCCGGTCGAGCGGGCGGTGGTCCTCGTCGCCGCAGCGGTGGTGGCGGGCGCCCGGGTGCACGTGGGCGCACACCTTCCCCTCGACGTCCTGGGAGGCCTGGCCCTCGGCACGTTCTGGGGTTCGGTCTGCGCTCCCCGGCGCGGGTCGACCCACCGGGGAGTGTCACAGGGGGTGCGCAGGTGAGCGCCCGCGGACCAGAGGCGGCACAGGACGAGGCGGCGCTCGAGGAGGTGCCGGACGACGAGGAGTCGTCACGTGGCGAACCCGACCCGGGACCGGCGATCTCGGCAGCCGAGGAGGACGCCGGCAAGCTCGACCGGTTGACCGATCGGCTCCGCCACGCCGGCGAGTCGCTCGTCGACCTCGAACCGGAGGACCCCGGCGCGCAGGTGCGCTACGAGCGCTCGTCCCGTGCGGTCATCCGGCTCCTCGCGTGCCTGCTGGGGATCGCCGCCGTGGGCGTGCTCGGCGAGCTCCTCCCGTCGGCCCACGACGGTCTCGAACAGGACCTGAACGAAGGGGTCGGCAGGTGGGCGTCGAGCATCGGCCGCTTCAGCGACGCCGCTGCCGTCATCGCGGCCGTGGTCACGATGGGGATCTCCATCGGTGCGTCGGTCGTGGCGCGTGCGGCGCGGCAGGTGGTCACCGCCACCGCAGCAGCAGCGGGGACCGCGTTCGTGGTCGTGGCCGCGGCTCGCATCGGCGGTGTCTCGCCGGGCGCGGTCAGCACCGAGGAATGGCTGATCGCCGTCGCTGCGGCGGGCATCGCGGTGACGGCGATGTCGTTCTCCGTCGTCGCGGCGCCGATGACGAGGCTGGCGGCCACGACGATCGCGGTGCTGCTCCTCGGGGGCGTGCTCGGCGGCAGCGTCTCCCTGGCCTCGCGAGCGATGGCGCTGCTCACCGGTGGGGCGGTCGGTTCCATCGCCGCCTTGGCGGTCGGCACCCGCACGCGGAGGATCGGCCGCGACGAGCTGGCGGCGGCGATGGCGGCGGTGCGCCTCCCGGTCGCCCACCTCAGGCCACACGACGGGGACGCCCGCGGGTCGCAACCGTGGACCGCGACGCTGGCGACGGGTCGGAAGGTGTTCGTGAAGGTCACTGCGGTGGACGAGCTGCGCTCCGACCAGCTCTTCCGCCTCTGGCGGCGTGTCGCCCTTCGACGGGCGGACGACGAGCGATCACCAGGGTCGGTGCGACGAGCGGTGGAGCACGAGGCGTTCGTGGCGCAGTTCGCCCGCGATGCCGGCGTGACCACGCCGTCGGTCCTGACTCTCGGGTCCCTCGGCGTGCGTCGCGGGATGTTCGCCGTGTTCAGCATCGTCGAGGGTGCGCCCCTCGACGAGCAGGAGGACATCGACGAACCGGTGCTGCGGTCGGCGTGGTCGCAGGTGCAGATCCTGCGCCGCTCCCGCATCGCCCACCGGGACCTCCGCGCTGCGAACCTGATGGTCTCGGACGGCGAGGTGTGCCTCATCGACTTCGGCTTCGCCGAGATGGCCGCCACCCAGGACCTGTTGGACCGCGACCTGGCCGAGCTGCTCGTCTCGACCTCCGCGCTCGTGGGCGTGGAGCGGGCCGTCTCCGCAGCCGTGGCCGTGATGGGTGCCGACGAGATGGCGGCGGCGATCCCGTGGGTGCAGCCGCTCGCGGTGTCCACCGCCTCCCGACGTGCGCTGCCGAAGGAAGGCTTCGCCGAGCTCCGCGAGGCCGTCCGTGCCGCGGCGGGCATCAGCGCCCCCGAGCTCCCTCAACTGCGGCGCGTCTCGCCGAAGGCGCTCGTGGCGACGCTCGCGCTCGGCATCGCGGTCTGGGCGCTCCTGCCCCAGATCGGCAGCGGGGTCGACTGGGACGCCGTGCTCGACGCCAGTCCGGCCTGGGCGGCCCTCGCCGTGGTCGCCAGCGTGCTCACGTACGTGGGAGCGTCCCTGTCGATGTCCGGTTCGGTGCCCGACTCGGTGCCGTTGCCGGGAGCGTTCTTCGCGCAGCTGGCGTCGTCGTTCACCAACCGGATCACGCCGGCGAAGGTGGGCGGGCTGGCGCTGAACGTCCGCTACCTGTCGAAGCAGGGGGTCGACACCGCGACCGCAGCCACCGGCGTGGCGGTCTCGACGGTGGCCGGCGTCGTCGTCCACGTCACGCTGATGGCGATCACCGTGCTGTGGGCGGGCAACGTCGGGATGTCCACGGTCAGCCTCCCGTCGCCTCGCATCCTGGTCCTGGTCGCGGTGGGGCTGGGGGCGGCCGCGGCGGTCGTCGCGGTCGTCCGTCCGCTGCGCGAGTGGTGCCGCAGCCGTGCCCTCCCGGCGCTGCGCCGGTCGCTCCGGTCGTTCGTCGAGGTCATGCGGTCGCCGCAGGACGTGGCGATGCTGCTGGGCGGATCCGCGCTCGTCACGGTGGCGAACCTGGCTGCCTTCTACGTGAGCCTGCTCGCGTTCGACATCGACGTCGCGCTGTCGACGGCAGCGCTCGTGTTCCTCGCGGGATCGGCGCTCGCACAGGCGGTCCCGACGCCCGGTGGGCTGGGCGCCACCGAGGCGGCCCTGGTCGGCGGTCTCATGGTGGTCTCGGTCGGCGAGCAGACGGCCATCCCCGCAGTGCTCCTGTTCCGGCTCGCCACGTTCTGGTTGCCGATCCTGCCCGGCTGGATCGCGTTCACGGTCCTGCAGCGGCGAGGAGCCATCTGAGGTGTCGGTGGAGAGCGGCGCATCGTCGGCCGATGGGCTCATCGACGAGCCGCCCCTCGACGAGCCCGTCGACGAAGCGGCGCTGCTCGCCGATGCCGCCGCGGACTCGGCGGGGCTGCGCCGGGCCCGCCGCCGCGCCGGCTGGCTGGGTGCGGCGCTGCTGGCCGTCGCTGTCGCCCTCACCGTGCCGCTCCTGGTGGATGCCACCGATCCGTGGTTCCGACCCTTCGACGATGCCGTGCACGACTGGGCCGTCGACCACCGCGCCGATGGGGCGACCGCGCTGGCGAAGCTGCTCAGCGTCATCGGTTCGAGCTGGGTGACCCTCCCGGTTCGGCTCGGTGTGGTGCTGCTGCTCGTGGTGCGCCGCCGATGGACCCAGCTGGGGGCGTTCGTGGTGGCGATCGTGGCCGCCGAGTTGGCGACCGGGCCGCTGAAGGCGCTGGTCGGCCGTGATCGCCCCCTCGACCCCCTGGTGGTCACCACCGGGATGTCGTTCCCGTCGGGGCACGCGATCGCGGGCGCGGTGACCGCCTTCGGGGTGGTCGCTGCGCTCCTGCCGCGTGGTCGCCGGCGGTGGCACTGGTTCGTGGCCGCCAGCGCGTTCGCAGCCCTCATGTCGTGGTCACGGGTGTACCTCGCGGCCCACTGGGCCAGCGACACGATCGCGGGGACCGCCATCGGCGTGGGCGTGGCCCTGCTGGCCGAGGTGGCGTTCGAAGGGGGACGCACCGCGGTCGCCACCACCGTCGAGCCAGGTGCTGCCGACGGCCGACCGCCCCGCGAGCAGGGCTGACGCCGTCCGGGCGAGACTGTCCCGACGCACGGCCGACCGGCCCGTCAGCGCAACAGGGGGCGACATGGCAGCGGACATCGTGATCCGTGGCGGGGACGTGATCGACGGCACCGGGGCTCCGCGCCGGCGGGCGGACGTCGCCGTGACCGACGGGGTGATTTCCGACATCGGGACCGGGCTCGCGGGACGGCGTGAGCTGGACGCGTCGGGACACGTCGTCACGCCGGGCTTCATCGACATCCACACCCACTACGACGCCCAGGTGTTCTGGGATCCGCACCTCACGCCGTCGTCCCACCACGGGGTGACGTCCGTGGTCGCCGGCAACTGCGGGTTCTCGATCGCTCCGGTCCGCCCCGACCTGGTGCAGCTGCTGGCCCGCACCCTCCAGCACGTGGAGGACATGGACCTCGACACCCTCACCGTCGGGGTGCCGTGGGACGAGTTCGAGAGCTTCCCCCAGTACCTCGACGCGGTCGCCCGGCGGGGCACCTCGTTGAACTACGGCTGCTACGTGGGCCACACCGCGCTGCGGTTGTGGGCGATGGGGGAGGAGGGGTACGAGCGGGAGCCGAGCGGCGCCGAGCTCTACGCGATGCGCGCCGCTGTCTCGGCTGCGATGGACGCGGGTGCCATGGGGTTCGCCACCTCGGCGTCGCCGACCCACAACGGCGACATGGGCCGACCGGTCCCCAGCCGGCTCGCCTCGCTCGAGGAGGTCCGCGTCCTGGCGGAGCCGCTCAGCGACGCCGGTCGGGGCGTGGTCGCGATGCTGCCCGGCGGGGTGTTCGAGCACCGGGAGGTGTTCGAGCTGCAGCGTGAGCTGGGCCGGCCGATCACCTGGACCGCGCTGCTGACCCTGAAGGGCAAGACCTACCACGAGCGGGTGATGGCGGAGCACGCCGCAGCGCGGGCTGAGGGGGTGGACGTCTGGCCGCAGGTGTCGTGCCGGCCGCTGGTGTTCCAGATGAACCTCGCCGATCCGTTCACGCTGAACATGCGGGAGTCGTTCCGGGCGCTCATGGGGGCTCCGGCCGAGGAACGCCTCGCCGCCTACCGGGATCCGACGTGGAGGGCCGCTGCGTGGGAGGAGCTGCAGGGGAGGGGAGCGCTCCCGTTCAACTTCGATGCGCTCTCGGTCGCCGAGAGCGACCTGCGTCCGGACCTGGTCGGTCGCAGCGTCCCGGAGCTGGCGGAGGAGCAGGGGGTCACGCCGCTCGACGTGATGCTCGACCTCTCGCTCGCCGATGACCTGCGGACGCGCTTCTGGTCGGTCCTCGCCAACGACGACCCGGACGCGATCGCGTGGCTGCTCCCTCGTGACGACGTCCTGTTGGGTCTCGCGGACTCGGGCGCGCACGTCAGCCAGCTCTGCGACGCGTGCTTCTCCACCGACCTTTTGGGCCCGTGGGTGCGGGATCGGGGCGTCATGCCGCTGGAACGAGCGGTCCACAAGCTCACGGCAGAACCGGCGGGCGTGTTCGGCCTGGAGGGCCGGGGCGTGCTCCGGCCCGGTGCCGCGGCCGACGTGGCGGTGTTCGATCCCGACACGGTGGCGCCGGGGCCCCTCCGACGGGTCCGGGACTTCCCGGCCGACGGCGAGCGGTTGACGGCCGACGCACCGGTGGGGATGGCCCACGTGTTGGTCAACGGGGTGCCGATCCGTGTCGACGGGAAGCCGGACGAGGAGGGCCTCGAGGGTCGGCCCGGCGTGCTGCTCGGACGCTGACGGGGCTGGGGAGGGCCAGCCCGGGCAGGCCTCTCGGGCGTCGACCGGGTAGTTCATCCCGAGTCCTCAAGGCGGGCTCGCGGCGGACCGATGGATGCGGTGACCACTCAGGTCTCGGCGTGGAGCGGTGCTGCCATCTCGGTTGGATGGCGATCCGGGCTGCGGCGTGGCCCGTGGTCGCCGACCGGCGGGCGCGCCCTCCGGTCGGGGGTCGGGAACACGGACGTTCCCCGACGACGACCTCGACACGACGAAACCTCACATGGCCCTGCTTCCACCGCCCAGGCTCGAGCCGACGCACCATCGACCCGTCGCGGTCCCGGCCGGCCAGATGCGGGGTGCGGGTCTCCTTCGTCCGGTCCCCACCACCAGCGCTCGTACTGAGCGGCCGCATCGCAGGCGAAAGGCGGCGGGCGAGCTCGAGGCCCTCCTCGCCACCATGGACGCGTTCCCGTCGAACCCGAGCGTGGCGATGCGCGTGCTCTGGATCGCCGACGATCCCCGGGCCACCGCGCCGCTCCTCGCCAACACGCTCGAGCAGGACCCAGCGCTGACGGCTCGGGTGCTTCGCATCGCGAACTCGGCCTACTTCTCGCCCGGCTCGCGGGTCACGAACGTGCCGCGAGCCGTGGTGACCGTGGGGTTCGCCACCGTCCGAGCCCTCGCCGCCGGAGCGGTGACCGGCCTGGACGACGGCGGCCGGCTGCCCGACGACTTCTGGGAGCACTCGGCGCAGGTCGCCCACGCGACGGGGCTCGTCGCCCGCCAGCTGGGCGTCGGCGCGAACGACGCGTTCGCCGCCGGCCTGCTCCACGACCTCGGTGAGGGGATCATGTGCCGGACCGCGCCCGACGTGTGGGCGGAGATCGCCGAGGCGACGGAGACGGACACCACCGAGCGGCTCGACCTCGAGCGGGACCGCTTCGGCCACGACCACGCCGAGGTCGCGGGGAGGATCCTGCGGGCCTGGCACCTCCCCGAGTCGCTGAGCGACGCCGTCCGCACCCACCACCTCGCCGAGCCGGCGAACGCGCTCGGGCGGGCCCTGGCCTGCGGCGCGGCGTTCGCGTCGCTGGTGTGCGCCGAGCGCGATGACGAGCACCGGGAGGCGGCGCTCGAGAGGCTGGAGAGCGAGGGCATCACCGCCGAGTTCGTCGAGCGCGTGGGGCCCCGGCTCGCCGAGGAGACCGCTGCGCTCGCGGAGTCGTTCCGTTGAGCCTGGCGCCGCCGGGGGCACTGGTCAGGCTGGCGCCGCTCGCGCCCGACCACGGTGACGTGTTCGAGGCGTTCCCGTGGCCGACGCTCATCTGCGACCCGGCGGGTCTGGTCGTGGACCGGAACTCGGCAGCGGCGAACAGCTTGGGCGCGTCGATCGGCGTGCCGCTCAGCTCGCTCTTCTGCGAAGGCGACGACGTCGACACCCAGGCGGTGCGGGCGGCGGGGGGTGTGGCAGCCGAGCGTTCGGTGCTCACCCGTGCCGGGTGGCCGGGCCAGCTGCACCTGAACCCGCTGCGGGTCGGGCTGTGGTCGGTCGCCACCGTGCGCCCCAGCGGCGACGACGTCCGGCGCGACCAGGCGCTCCGCGCCCACGAGGACCGCTTCCAGGCGTTGTGCGCCCATGCGCCGGCCGGCATCCTCTGCGCCGAGGCGGGCATGCGGGTCGACTACGTGAACGACCGCTGCGCAGAGCTGTTCGGCGTGGCGCCCGAGGGGATGTGGGGCTTCGGGTGGCTCGACGGCCTGGACGGCGAGGGTGCCGTCGAGGCGGCGGTGGAGGCGGTCGAGCGTGCCGTCGGCGGCGAGTCGGTGGGCCCCGTCGCCCTCACGGTGAGGCGGCCCGACGGGACGCGGCGGCGGGTCGAGGTGCGCTGCGCTCCCAACGGCACGTCGAGCGGCGGGTTCGTCGCCACGATCGAGGACGTCACCGAGGCGTGGACCCTGGCCGAGCGCCTCGAGCGGCAGGCACGCAACGACGAGCTCACGGGGCTGGGCAACCGGCGGGTGATGGTCGACGCGATCGAGCAGGCGGTGGAAGCGGTGCACGCCGGCCGCCCGCCGTCGGCGCTGCTGTTCATCGACCTGGACAACTTCAAGTTCGTGAACGACACGTTCGGACACAACGCCGGCGACGCGCTGCTGGTCGAGGCGGCGAGGCGGCTGCTCGACGGCGTCCGCGACGTCGACGTGGTCACGCGCTTCGGCGGCGACGAGTTCGTGGTGCTCCTCCCGGAGTGCGAGCGCGACGTCACCGACGTCGCCGACCGCCTCGTGGCCGCCATGGCGGCGCCGTACCACATCGACAACCGGGTGGCCGTGGTCACCGCGTCGGCCGGGATCGTGATGGTCGACGGGACCGGCGACGCCGAGGACGTGCTCCGCAACGCCGACGTGGCGATGTACCAGGCGAAGCGGGGCGGCAAGAACCGGGCCGCCACGTTCTCGCCGGCCGAGCGCCAGGCCGCCGAGCACCACATGACCGTCCTCGCCCGGCTGCGTGAAGCCCTCGAGGCGCACCCCGAGCGGTTCTCGGTGGCCTACCAGACGATCTGCACGCTCGACGGGGAGACGCTCGGTGTGGAGGCGCTCGCCCGCTGGGAGGATCCCGAGCTGGGTGCGGTGTCGCCCGACGTGTTCATCGCGACGGCCGAGATGAGCGGCTACGCGTCGCAGATCGGCGAGCTGATCCGCGGGATCGCCATCGCGGATGCTGCTCGGTGGAGGGCACAGGGATGGGACGGCTACCTCTCGGTGAACGTCTCGGCCGAGGAGCTGAGCGACGAGCGCCTCGCCAACCGCCTGACGAACCAGCTGGTCGCAGCCGGGTTCCCCTCGGCGTCGCTGTGCGTCGAGGTGACCGAGACGTCGGTGATGTCCGATCCGGAGGAGGCGCGTCGGATCCTGGACGGTCTGGCCACCCTCGGGGTTAGGATCTCGATCGACGACTTCGGTACGGGCCATTCCTCGTTGGCGTACCTGAAGCGCTTCCCGGTGAGCGTCCTGAAGGTCGACCGTGAGTTCGTGGACGGCGTCGGCGCCCAAGGCGAGGACCGGGCGATCTGCGCGGCGATCGTGGCGTTCGCCCATGCGATCGGGGTCAGTGTGATCGCGGAGGGGGTCGAGACGGAGGCGCAGGTCGCGGCGCTCCGGGAGCTCGGCGTCTCGGCGGGACAGGGCTGGTTCTTCTCCAAGCCGGCGCCCGCGGAAGAGCTGTCGGCCGTGCTGGACCCACGTCCGACGGGCTGAGCGGCGCCGCGTCGTCGGGGTGCCTCAGCGCGCCGGCGAGGTGCGCACCGAGACCCTCGGCCTGGCGCTCGCCGGGGCCTCCGCGTGCGGCGAGATGGTCATCAGCGCCACGTCGTCGTCGAACCCATCGGGCCCGCCGAACGTGAGGAGCAGGTCGTCGAGGCTGAAGCCGGGGTTGCGGCGCACGTACTCGAGGAGCTCGCCCTCGCTCCAGCGCCCCTCCGCTGGTGGGGCCTTCCGGTTCTCGATCAGGCCGTCGGTGTAGAGCAGCAGCACGCCGTCCGACGCGAGGTCGAGCTCGACCACCTGCCGGCCCGACCGTGTGGGCACACCGAGCGGCGCCGAGTTGCAGGTGTCGAGCAGGCGGGTGTCCTCGTCGACCACGATCGGCCAGCAGTGCCCCGCCGAGCACATCTCGATGCGCGGGTCCCCGGGCATCACCCGGCCGACCAGGGCGGTCGCGAAGCCGTCGAAGCGGCCGTCCTCGAAGAACGAACGCTGCAGCGCGTCCAACCAGTAGCAGGGGTCGTCGGGATGCTCGATCGCTATCGCCTTCCACCCGGCCCGCACGACCACGCCGAACGCAGCAGCGCTCGCGCCGTGGCCCGACACGTCGCCGATGATGAAGCCGAGCGCCCCGTCGGGGAGCGTCACCGCATCCAGGAAGTCGCCGCCCACGGCGAGTCGCTCGTCCCCGGGGACGTAGCGCACGCCCGTGCCGATGCCCTCGGGTGGCAGCGGGACGGTGACCAGCCGCGTCTGGAGGGCGTCGACGACCTGGCGCGCCGAGACGCTCTCCTCGAGCTGCTGCTCCCGCCGGCCGCGGTGCCATGCCAGGAGCGCTGCGGCCGCGGCGGCGACGAGCACGATCACGATCCGTGTCCAGAGGACGGGCCCGTTCACGCCGTCGTCGACGGCGCCCGCCACGGCGGTGCTCACGACGCTGAACAGCCCGATGACGGAGACCTCGGCGGGTCCGGAGATGACCGCGACGAAGAGCGCCGGCAGCACGAACATGCTGAGCGGGCTGTTGGCGGTGTCGGTGATCGCCGCATACACGATGACGACGACGAGCAGCGCCGCCACGCCGATGCCGATGCCCCGCCGGTCGAGCGTCACAGGCGCATCCGACGCGGTCGCGTCCCCTTCGGCCGTGCTCACTCCGGTCATCGGGGCGAGCGTAGCGAGGGCCGGGTCGGCGGAGAGGTGTAGCCGCCGGACGTCACGGGCCTCGCTGGAGTCGCCGTCCGGAGGGCGGGCTGCAGGGTGGGGAACCCCTATGACGTCGACCTCGACGGCTCGACGTCGAGGACCACCTCGAACTCGAGCAGGTCGGCACCGCTCGCCACGGGCTTTCCGTGCTGTCCGGCGTGGGCCGCGCGGGCGTCACCGTCACGCCAGGCTTCGTAGCTCGGCTGGTCCTCCCACTGCGTGAACACGAAGTAGCGGTCGTCGCCGGCCACCGGCCGGAGCAGCTGGAAGCCGAGGAACCCCGCCACGTCCTCCATGGAGCCGGCGCGGGCGGCGAAGCGCCGCTCCAGCTCCTCTCGGGCCTGCTCGGGGACGCTGATCGCGTTGATCTTCACGATGGACATGGGACCGACCCTAGGTGGGCCGGTCCCAGCGCCCTACGCGGCGACCACCTGATCGGCTGCGATCCGCTCACGCACGAGCGGAGCAACCTCCGTGCCGTAGAGCTCGATCGATCGCATCAGCTTCTCGTGCGGCAACGTGCCGAGGCTGTACTTCAGGTCGAACCGGGTGAGGCCCAGCTCCTGGGAGACACGGGCGATCTTCTCTGCGACCGTCTGCGGGGAGCCGACGAAGAGTGCCCCGTCGGGACCGGCGCCCTGCTCGAAGTGGATCCGGTTGGCGGGCGGCCACCCCCGGTCGCGTCCGATGCGGTCCTGCATCTCCTTGTAGTGCGGCCACATCTCCTCGCGGGCCTGCTCGTCGGTCTCGGCGACGTAGCCGGGCGCGTGGACGCCCACGGGCTGAGAGGGCTGCCCGAAGTGCTCGAGTGCCTTGTGGTACAGGTCGACCAGCGGAGCGAAGCGGCTGGGCTGGCCACCGATGATGGCGAGCATCAACGGGAGGCCGTAGTTCGCTGCCCGGGCGACCGACTCGGGGCTGCCGCCCACGCCCACCCAGGTCGTCAGCTGCCCCGATGCCGTCTTCGGGTACACGGAAAGGTCGTGGATCGCCGCCCTGGTGTTGCCCGACCACGTCACCGGCTGCTCCTTGCGGAGCTCGGCGAACAGCTGGAGCTTCTCTTCGAAGAGCTCCTCGTACTGGGAGAGGGGGTAGCCGAAGAGCGGGAACGACTCGGTGAACGAGCCCCGGCCCAGGATCACCTCGGCCCGTCCGTTCGAGATCGCGTCCAGGGTGGCGAAGCGCTGGTACACCCGCACCGGGTCGTCCGAGCTGAGGACGGTGACCGCGGTGCCCAGGTGGATCTGCTCGGTGCGACCGGCGATGGCGGCGAGCACGATCTCCGGGGCGGAGACCGCGAAGTCCGACCGGTGGTGCTCGCCCACACCGAAGAAGTCGAGGCCGAGGCGGTCCGCGAGGACGCCCTCCTCGACCACGTTGCGCAACACCTGGTCGTGGGGGAGGGGGTTGCCGTCGGCGTCGAAGGTGACGTCGCCGAAGGTGTCGAGGCCCAGCTCGAGCCGCGGCCGCTCGGGCGCGCCGTCGTCGAGGCCGTCCAGGTTGGGGGTGGGGTCTGGTCGAGCGTCCATCTCGGCTCCTCCTGGGTCGAGGTCCTGCCCGGTCGTCCCGGGTCGCAGACGGGACAACCTAGATGAGGATTCAACTATTCCTGAGCTGGCACCCGACCGTCTCCAGGGCCCCGCGCCTGGACCCCGACCTCGCGCGACGCGGTGCCGGTACCGTCTGCCCACCATGACGATCGTGCTCATCCACGGCGGCGGGTCCACCGCCCGTTTCTGGGACCGCCTGGTCCCACTGCTCGACGGCGACGTCCTGGCGGTCGACCTGCCCGGTCGAGGCGCCCACCAGGCGGACCTCGGCTCGATCACCGTCGACGACGAGGTTGCCTCGGTGGCGGCTGACGTGGTGGGCCACGCTCCCGACGGGCCCGTGGTCGTGGTGGCCCACTCCTCGGGCGGGCTCTGCGTGCCGGGTGTGGTGGCAGCGCTCGGCGACCGCGTCGACCACGTGGTGCTGAACGCCGCGCTCGTCCCGCCGGAGGGCGGGTCGGGGCTCGACTGCATGCAGCCACACCACAGCGAGGGCCTCGCAGCCGCGGTGGAGGCGGCAGCAGGCGGTCCGCCGATCACCCTCCCCGGGCCACCCGACGACCCCGAGCGAGCGAGGAGGGCCTACGGGTCCGACCCGCTGAGCGACGAGGATCTGGCCTTCGTGGTGGACCCCGTCCGCTACGTCCCCGACACCGTGCACCACTACTTCCAGCCGGTGCGCTGGTCGGCGGCTGCCTCGGTGCCGGTGACCTACGTGCTGACCGAGCGCGACCGTCCCGTGCCCGCCGACCTCCAGGAGGAGATGGCCGGGCGCCTGCCGAACCCGCCCGAGCTGCTGCGCCTGCCCACCGGCCACATCCCCGCGATCACCCACCCCGATCTCCTGGCGGAGCTGATCCGGAAGGTCGGCTGACCTTCTGGTCCGGGCCAGCTCCGCCGTCGGGCCGGCCTCGATTCGCTCGGCGACCTCGTGCCGCTACCACCGTTCTGTCGTGCGGGGTGCGACAGGGACGTCGCACCTCGCATGACGAAACCCAGAGCTGTGCCTCATCAGAGGGGATCGGGGTGCCGACGAAGTTCGGGTGTCAACGACCTCCCTGCACCCCTCTGTTCCTCTCGCCCAGCGCCCGGGTTCGCGCCGCGTGCGCTCCCTGCGAATCGCCCTGGCCCTGTTCCTCGCAGGGCTGCTCGCTGTGGCCGGAGCGATCGCCAGCCTCCTCGCCGGCTCGACCGAGCCCGCCGGGGCAGCCACCTTCACGGTGACCTCCGATGCAGATGACGGGAGCCCCGGCACCCTCCGCGCTGCGATCACCGACGCGAACGCCAGCCCCGGTCCGGACGTGATCACCATCGGTCCCCTGGGCACGATCACGCTGACGTCACCGCTCCCCGAGATCACCGACGAGCTGATCATCACGGGTCCGGGCGCGGCGGACCTCACGCTCGACGGCGGCGGAAACGAGGTGTTCCGAGTCGACACCACGGTCGGCGCGCAGATCCCCCTCACCGTCAGTGGGATGACGCTGACCAACCCGACCTCGACGGAAGGCGGACTGCTCCTCAACACGTGGGGCCAGGTCGTCTTCGAGGAGGTCCTGCTGACGGGGATCAACAGCAACGGCGCGATCTCCACGGTGGGCGGCGGCACGTTCACGCTCCTCCGGTCGACGGCCGACGGCAACTCCGGGACGCTCATCATCTCCGACCACGGCAACACCCCGGCGACGACCGCGCCCGAGGCGGACTACGAGAACCGCACCTACGTGGTCGAGTCGACGATCACGAACACCGGTCCCGGGGGCTACGGGTGTGCGATCGCGACGGAGCGGCGCCTCTACGTGATCGACAGCACCATCACCGACACCTGGGCGACTGCCGTCTGCGCCCGCGGGCTGAACGGGGCGTCCTTCGTGTCGTCGACGATCGCACGCAACGGAGGCCACGGCGTCCTCCTCGAGGGCTACACCACCGCCTCGGTCACCCAGAACGACACCACGTTCGTCGACGTGGCCATCTACGACAACGGTGGCTGGGGGATCTTCAACGGCTACATGACCGACGTCGGCGGGCCCACGGTGATGTGGGATCCGCCCGGCCTGACGATCACGGACTCGGCGATCTTCGGGAGCGCCGCCGACGTCGGGTTCATCGACGGGTCCAAGATCGTGGGCTCGCTGATCAGCATCCCTCGACCGCCGTCGGGTGCCGTCGGTGTCGCCGGCGAGGAAGAGGTGGAGGTGTCGTGGACGGCACCGACCTCCGACAGCGGCTCTGCGATCACCAGCTACACGGTGACGGCGACCCCGGGTGGCGCCACCTGCACCGCCCCGGCGCCCGACACCACCTGCACGGTGACCGGCCTGACCGGCGGCGTGGCCCACACGTTCCAGGTGTCGGCCACGAACGCCAACGGGCCCAGCTGGCTGTCGCCGGCCAGCGCGTCGGTGACCCCGACCGCCGCGCCCGTCGCTCCCACGACGACCGCTGCGCCGACCACCACCATCGCTCCGACCGGCGCCACGGGCGGTCCGACGAACGCCGCACCGACGCCCACCACGACGGTCGCTCCCGTGCCGGTGGCAGGTGACGGAGACGACGCGCCTGCCGGCGACCCATCGAGGAGCCGCAACGCCGGTGAGCGCGGATCGCCGAACCGGTCGCTCGCCTTCACCGGGACGTCCTCGACCACGCTCGCGCTGCTGGCCATGGCGCTCATCGCCTTCGGCTCCGCAGCGGTCGTGGCGACACGCGGGCGAACCGTCGGGTAGTCGTTCCGGGTGGTCGTTCCAGCGCCCGGTCGTCGTGCACCGGTGTCGCTGGGGACACCGACGCAGCGGCGACGGACCGACCCGGCGCGCGGCCGGCGCCGCGTGCACCAACATGTGCCGCCATGACCTCCGAGTGGTGGCGTTCGACGACGATCTATCAGGTGTACCCGCGGTCCTTCCAGGACTCGAACGGGGACGGCATCGGTGACCTCCAGGGGATCATCGACCGCCTCGACCACCTCGTCGAGCTGGGGGTGGGGACGCTGTGGGTGTCGCCGTTCTTCGACAGCCCGCAGGTCGACTTCGGCTACGACGTCCGCGACTACACGGGCGTGGCGCCCGAGTACGGAAGCGTCGCCGACGCCGAGCGGCTGATCGAGGAGGCGCACTCCCGGGGCCTCCGGGTGCTGTTCGACCTGGTCCTCAACCACACCTCCGACGAACATCCGTGGTTCGTCGAGAGCCGGTCGTCGCGCGACAACCCGAAGGCCGACTGGTACCTCTGGCGCGACGGGCGAGGAGAGGGCGGTCGGCGTCCGCCGAACAACTGGCGTTCCGTCGCCGAGATCACGTCCGGTTGGTACTGGGCCGAGGAGCGGCAGCAGTGGTACCTGGCGTCGTTCCTGCCGTGCCAGCCCGACCTCAACTGGCGGAACCCCGAGGTGAAGGAGGCGCTCTTCGACGCCGTCCGCTTCTGGCTGGAGCGAGGGGTCGACGGGTTCAGGCTCGACATGTTCGGCGACATCATGAAGGACCCGACCTTCGCCGACCTGAAGGCCCGGCCGAAGCTGGTCGGCGGCATCCCGCGGATCTGGGACCGCACGCCGATCCAGAACACGCCCGACAACATGCAGCTCGCCAAGGACCTCCGAGCGGTGTGCCGGGAGTACGACCGCAAGGGCGGCCCGATCGGCGACGGGCCGCACGCCGACGACCGCGAGCGCATCCTCCTGGGCGAGGTGTTCGGCTCGGCCGAGGTGCTCCGCTCGTACCTGGGGGACGGTGACGGCCTCCAGCTCGTGTTCCTCTTCGAGTTCCTCGCGTTCCGCTACAGCGCGTCGTGGCTCCGCAGCAGGATCACCGAGTACGAGGCCGAGTTCCCCTTCCCGCTGGAGCCCACCTACGTCCTCGAGAACCACGACCGCAGTCGGCTGGTCGACCGGGTGGGCGGCGACCTGCGCAAGGCACGCGTGCTGGCCACCGTGCTGTGCGCGCTGCGCGGCGTTCCGACGCTCTACCAGGGCCAGGAGGTCGCGCAGAGCAACACGTACATCCCGCTCGCACAGGCGAAGGATCCGATCCCCGGCACGTACTTCCCGTGGCTGCCAGAGGCGGTGAACCGCAGGATCGGGGAGCGCCTGAACCGCGACGAGGTGCGGACCCCCATGCAGTGGGACTCGTCGACCACCGCCGGCTTCACCGATCCGGGGGTGGAGCCGTGGCTGCCGGTGAACGACGACCGTGCGACCCGGAACGTCGCCGACCAGACCGGCGACCCGGCGTCGGTGCTGTCGTTGTACAAGGCGCTGCTGGCGCTGCGGCGCGAGCACCCGGCGCTGGCCGGAGGTCGGCTCGACCTCGTCGCCGGAGCGCCCGAGGGCACGGTCGCGTGGGTCCGCAACGACGGCACAGAGCGGGTCGTCGTGGCGGCGAACATGTCCGACGACGTCCAGCGGGTCCCGCTGGGAGTCGCTGGGGCCGAGCTCCTGTTGGGCACCGATCCGGCGGTCGAGCTGACCGCTGCGGTCCCCGCGGTCCGGCTGCCGCCGCACACGGCGGCGATCGTCGCGCTCCCGGCCGCCCCGGACGGAGAGGACTGATCAGGCGCGTTCGTAGCGGAGCTGCACCACGCCGTTGCTGAAGGTGTGGTTGTCGACCAGCCGCAGCGGGGTCTGGCGGTCGACCTCGCCGAAGAACCGGTTCCCCCGGCCCAGCACCACAGGCTGGAGGATGATCAGGTACTGGTCGATCAGGTCCAGCTCGATGAAGGTGCGCGACAGCTGACCGCCGCCGAGCATCAGGTCACCGTCGAGGCTGTCCGCGATCGCTCGGATCTCCTCGGGGACCACCTCGCGGAGGATCGTCGTGCCCCAGCCGGCCTCCTGGAGGGTGGTCGACACGACGTACTTCGGGGTGTCCCGCCAGATGGGTGCGAACTCGCGGGCCACGGCCGGCATCGACTCGTCGTCGTCGGCGTTCGGCCAGAAGTCGGCCATCCCCTGCCACGTGATGCGCCCGTCGATGAACGCCCCGGCCTGAGCGAGGTCGTGGTTGAAGCGGGCGTGCACCTCCTCGTCGACCTGGTGCCAGTCGAGCTCCTGGTTCGGCCCCTCGAAGAACCCGTCGAGCGACAGGCCCATCATCATCACGATCTTCCCCATCACGTCCCCTTCAGCCCTGCGGGCGGCTCGTCGTCACGGTGATGACGGCTCGATGCGCCGGATCTCATCGGCGGGCGCCATCGTTGCACCCCCCTCCGTTCTGTTGTGTAGAACCGGCCCGATCGGGCCGGTCCTACACAACGAAACGGCTGGGATCGCCGGCCGGAGCGGGTAGGCGCGGCCGAGTGGATCGGAGGACATCACGATGAGACCGGCTCCCTCGGGCGAGCAGCACGAGATCGCGTTCGAGGACCAGCGGGCGGTGGTCGTGGAGGTGGGCGGCGGGATCCGCCGCTACGACGTGGGCGACCGAGAGGTGCTCGAGCCGTACGCCGTCGACGCGATGTGCGACGGGGCCAGGGGCGTGCCGCTGGTGCCGTGGCCGAACCGGTTGGCCGACGGGCGCTACCGCTTCGAGGGCGTCGAGCACCAGCTGCCGATCACCGAGCCGGACAAGGGCAACGCGATCCACGGGCTGCTCCGGTGGCGGCCGTGGACCGTCGCCGACCGCGCCGACCACCACGTGACCATGGCGGCGCGGGTGTTCCCGATGAAGGGCTACCCATTCCACCTCGACGTGCAGGTGACCTACCGCCTGGGAACCGACGGGCTGGTCGTGACGACCACGGGGAGCAACCTCGGGGCGGAGCCGTGTCCGTACGGCAGCGGCCATCACCCGTACCTGTCGCCCGGGGCGGGCCTCGTCGATGGCGCGGTGCTGGAGCTGGCGGCGGGGACCCGGTTGGAGACCGATGAGCGCGGGCTCCCCACCGGGCGGGTGCCCGTGGCCGGCACGCCGTACGACTTCGCCGAGCCGCGCGCCGTGGGGGACCTCGAGATCGACGTCGCGTTCGGTGACCTGCGCCGTGGCGAAGGGGGCATCGCGGTCGCCCGCCTGCATGGGGCTGACGGCCGCTGCGTGGAGCTGTGGGCCGACAGCTCGCATGAGTACCTCCAGGTGTTCACCGGCGACACGCTCGCTCCCGATCGGCGCCGGACCGGCCTCGCCGTCGAGCCGATGACCTGCCCGCCGAACGCCTTCGCCACTGGTGAGGACCTCGTCCGCCTCGACCCCGGGACCTCCCACATCTCCCTGTGGGGCATCCGCCTCCTCTGAGTCGCAAGCACCTCCCGGCGATCTGCGACGTAGTCAGTGGGGACGGCGTAGCGTCCGCTCGGTGGTGTGTTCCTGCGCCCTCATCGAGCGCCTGGACGGCGACGAGGCGCGGACCTACGCCGCGGAGCACTTGCAACTGATCGAGAGCGGACGTGACCGCAGTGGCGCCGAGGACTACGCGTGCGCTGAGTCCCGAACGGCCTGGGTGATGGACTTCCCGTTTCGGCATTGGGCTGCGGACCACCGGGGAGCGCCGCGACTCCGGCGCATGCCGCTCCCTCAGGGGGACCCTCCAATCGGGGCACTCGACTGAGCGCCTCTGTCTCCGGACGCGCAGGTGCGCCCGGCGGCGTGGGGTGCCGTGGGCGTGGGCGGGTTCTTCCGGGTTCCCTGGTGCTGGGGCCGGGTGCTCCGGGCTGGTTGTCCGGGGCAGGGGGTGGGGACGTTTGGCCTCGTCAGGCTGTGAGTGCGCCTGGTGGTGGTCGGGAGTGGAGCTGGTCGCCGAAGGGGGTGGTCCACGTGTAGGTGGTGCGGACAGCTGCCCACCTCGGGTGCTGCGAAGATGGCTCGAAAACGGGAGAAGGAGCAGCTTGCATGGCGGAACGTCTGGACTCGACGGTTGCGATCGTCACGGGGGCGTCGAGCGGCATCGGCGCCGCGACGGCCAGGGCGCTCGGAGCGGCCGGCGCGGCGGTGGTCGCCGTGGCGCGCCGTGAAGACCTGCTCCAGTCGCTTGCCGCCGAGCTGGAGGCCTCGGGCGCGAAGGTGCTGCCGATCACCGCGGACCTGACCGACTCGGACGCTGCCTTCGGCGTCGTCGAGCGCACGATCGCCGAACTGGGGCGCCTCGACACGCTCGTGAACAACGCCGGCGTGATGCTGAACGGCGACTCGCTCGTCTCGACCATCGACGAGTGGGACCGCATGGTCGACCTCAACGTGAAGGGCCTGATGTACGTGACGAAGGCAGCGCTGCCGCACCTGCTCGAGGCGGTGGCGACCAGCCCCCGCGGCGTCACGGACGTGGTGAACCTCAGCTCGATCGCGGGCCGCCAGGCGCGCGCCACCGCAGCGATCTACAACGCGACGAAGTTCGGCGTCACCGCGGCGACCGAGGCGTGGCGCCAGGAGTTCACCCGACGCAACGTGCGGTTCTCCGTGGTGGAGCCGGGGCTCACCGACACCGAGCTGTTCGGCCACCAGCAGCAGGCGACCCAGGACGCGTACGACCGGGCGTGGGGCGACGTGGAGAAGCTGCACGCCCAGGACATCGCCGATGCGATCGAGTACATCGTCCGCAGCCCTCGCCGGGTTGCGATCAACGAGATCCTCATCAGGCCCACCGACCAGGCCTGACGCCGCCCGTCGGCTGAGGGCCGGCCACTCCCGCAGCGGCACGAGGGCTACCGCCCCGGCTCGTGGGGCACGTGCTCCGCATGTCATGGACCGACGCACCCGAACGGCTCGTGCGTTGGTTCGACGACGCGCAGCAGGAGCGACGCTGGCTGGCCGAGCCGATCGGCGTGATCCGGAAGTACGCCGACGACCGGGGGAGCGCGCTGGCCGGACTGCTCACCTTCCAGGTGTTCCTGGGCCTGCTGCCGCTGCTCGTCGTCGCACTGACCGTGTTCGGTCGGGTGATCGAGGGCTCCGACGACCTCGAGGACCGCGTCCTCGACTCGACGCTCGCCCAGTTCCCCGTCATCGGGAACCGGATCCGCGACGACGTGAGCGCGCTGGGCGTCGAGGGCTGGTGGCTGTACGTCACGCTGTTGGGCCTGCTGTGGACTGCCATGGGCATCTACAACGGGTTCCAGCTCACGCTCAACCAGGTGTGGAACGTCGGCGGCGTCCACCGGCAGGGCTTCGTCTCTCGGCTGATCCGGTCGGCCGCGCTGTTCCTGCTCGTCTTCGCAGCCGCGATCGGCACGTCCTTCCTCCGCGAGGTCACGTCGCCCGACAGCTCGTTGCCACTGGTCGACTTCCTCCTCTCGTTCTTGATGTCGGTGGCCGTGGCGTCCGGTCTGCTGCTCCTCGTGTTCCGGATCGTCACCTCCTCCGACGTCGGCTGGCGCGAGCTCGCTCCTGCCGCGGTCCTCGCCGGTCTGGCGTGGACCGTGCTCCAGCGCATCGGTCGTTGGGTGGTGCTCGACCGGCTCGCCACCGCGCAGGACCTGTACGGCGCGATCGGCTTCGTGGTGGTGACGCTCGCCTGGATCAACCTGCTGGCCCGTTCGGTGGTGCTGGCCAACGAGGCGGCCGTCGTGCACCACCGTCGGCTGTGGCCGCGGCGCATCGCCCAGCCTCCGCTGACAGAGGCCGACCGCAGGGTGCTCGCCGGGCTCCTGAACAACGAGCGGCGTCGACCTGAGCAGGTCGTCACGGTCGAGTTCGAGGGCGACGACGGCCCTCCCCACCGTCTGGCGGACTGAGCGCGCCGACCAGCGCTGGGCTCAGGTCGTGGCGAGCGCTTCGAGCATCGCAGGTGTGTCGATCGAGAAGTGGGCCCGCACGGCCTTCCCGTCGACGATGGTCCACCGGTGGACCTCCGCCACGTCGAACTCCGCGCCGGTCGCGTTGACCGTGCCCTTGGTCCGACCCACCTGGACCACGTCGCCGTCGGCGGCGAACACGCTGTGCGTGTCGACCTCCGACGTGATCGTCCCGGTCAGCGCCGCGGCGAAGGTCAGGAATCCGTCGTGTCCCTCGAACCGCCCGCCCCACGGGAGCGCCGGGTCCTGGGTGATCACGATGCGCTCGTCGAGCAGCGTCGGGAGCTGCTCGAGGTCGCGGGCGGCCATCGCCGCGTAGATCGCGCGCACGGTCTCCACGTCCGACTCGTGCTGTTGGCCGTCGCTGCTCTTCAGGTCATCCGCCATCGCCGGAGCCTACGTTCGGGCCGACGGGCCGGCCGCGTCGGTTCGGGGGAGCCTCGGCCCGTGGGCTCGTGGGTGGGGTAGACCTGCCCCATGGCGACGACACCGATGCGCACGAACGGCATGCCGCCCGAGCTGTTCGACTACGTGATCGAGCACTGCAACCCCGGCGCCGACCCGATCGCCGACGAGCTGGCGGCCACCACGCAGGAGCGCTTCGGCGACCTGGCGCGGATGAACATCGGCCAGGACCAGGGCCAGCTCCTCATGTGGCTCGTGCAGCTGCTGGCCGCCCGGACGGTGGTCGAGGTCGGCACGTTCACCGGGATGTCGGCCCTCTGGCTCGCCCGTGGGCTGCCGGACGGAGGCCGCCTCGTCTGCTTCGACCGCAGCGACGAGTACACCTCGGTCGGCCGGTCGTTCTGGGAGCGCGCCGGCGTCGCCGACCGGATCGAGGTCCGGCTGGGCGACGCGGCGGAGCGACTCGCCGAGCTGGCCGACGACGCTGAGGTCGACTTCGCCTTCGTCGACGCTGACAAGGTCGGCTACCAGCGCTACCTCGACTTGCTGCTGCCTCGGCTGCGGCAGGGCGGGATGCTGGCCTTCGACAACACCCTGTGGCGCGGCCAGGTGCTGGACGAGGCGGACGACTCCGACGACACGGTCGCGCTGCGGGCGTTCAACGACGGCCTTTCACAGCGTGACGACGTCGACGTGCTGATGCTCACCGTGGGCGACGGCGTCACCCTCGTCCGCCACCGCGTCGAGGGACGACCTGGCTGACGCTGCCATGGGCCTCGCCCGGGCCCGACTGGGTACGGTGCGAACCATGGCCGACGAGCTCCCTGCCATCCCGCCGACGCGCCGCCTCGGTGCGAGCGACCTCGAAGTCGGGCCCATCGCGTACGGCTGCTGGCGGTTCGCCGGAACGGACCTGGCGGCGGCGACCGCGAAGATCGAGGCAGCCCTCGACGTCGGGATGAGGCTGATCGACACCGCCGACATCTACGGCTACCGGGGTGGGGCGGTCGACGAGTCCGGGCACGACGGGTTCGGCGATGCCGAGGTGTTGCTCGGCGAGGTGCTCGCCGCGTCGCCGGGTCTCCGCGACCGCATGGTGCTCGCCACGAAGGGCGGCATCCGTCCGCCGCTGCCCTACGACCAGTCCGCCTCGTACCTCCGGGACGCGTGCGACGCCTCCCTCCGCCGGCTGGGCGTCGACCACATCGACCTCTACCAGGTCCACCGTCCGGACCTGCTCGCCCACGCCGAGGAGATCGCCGCCGTGCTCGACGAGCTGGTCGACGCAGGGAAGGTCCGCTGGCTGGGCGTCTCCAACTTCACCGTCGGCCAGCACCGGGCGCTCGCCGCGCACCTCCGCTCGCCGATCGTCACGACCCAGCCGGAGTGGCACCCGCTGCGCCCGGCACCGATCGACGACGGCACGTTCGACCTCTGCGAGGAGCTGGGTGTGACGCCGCTCGTCTGGAGCCCGCTCGCTGGCGGCCGGCTGGTGGGGGAACAGCCGCACGACGACCCTGCTGCGGCGCGCGTCGTCGAGATCGCCGATCGGATCGCGGGGGAGCAGGGCGCTGACCGCGCCGCGGTGCTCCTCGCGTGGGCAGCGCACCACCCGACCGGCGCCATCCCGATCGTGGGGAGCCAGCAGCCGGAGCGCATCCGGCGGGCGGCCGACGCCCTGTCGGTCCGGCTCACCCGCAACCAGTGGTACGAGATCTTCGCGGCCGGACGGGGTCGGCCGATGCCATGAGCGAGCGGTCGACCGCGACGGCCCGCGCGCCGGAGGTCGCCTGGTTCGCGGCGCTCTGCGACGACGACTACCGCTGGCTCGGGGTGCCGGACCCGGCGCTCCGCTCCACCTTCGAGCACTGCGCCGACATCACGACCACCGCCGACCGGCTGGGCTTCGACCGGATCCTCCTCCCGTCCGGCTACGACCTCGGGATCGACTCCGTCGCGTTCGCCGGCGGCGTCGCCCCGATGACCGAGCGCATCCGCCTGCTGGTGGCGCTGCGGTGCGGCGAGCTCTGGCCGCCTCAGCTCGCCCGCCAGCTCGCCTCCATCGAGGAGGCGCTCTGGCACAGCGGCAACGGACCTCGCCTCGACATCAACATCATCTCGTCGGACCTCCCCGGCGCACCCCTGCCCAGCGAGCCCCGCTACGAGCGCACCCGCGAGGTGATGTCGATCCTCCGCACGCTGCTCGCCGGCCAGCCGGTGGAGCACCACGGCGAGTTCTACGACTTGGAGCTCGAACCGCCTCGCATCGCCCGGGAGATGGCCGAGCGGCGCGGCGGGGCCGCCCCCGAGATGCAGTTCGGCGGCCTCTCACCCGCAGCCCGCGACGTGGCAGCGGACCAGGCCGACGTGTTCCTGATGTGGCCCGACACGGTGGCCGGCACGCAGGAGGTGATCGAGGACATGCGCGCCCGGGCGGGTGCCCACGGGCGACAGCTCCGCTTCGGCTTCCGCGTGCACGTCGTGGTGCGGGAGACCGAAGGTGCTGCGCGGGATGCTGCCGCCGAGCTGGTCTCGAAGCTGGAACCTGAGGACGGCGAGGCGATCCGCCGGCGTTCCCTCGACTCGGCCTCCGCGGGCGTCGCCCGACAGTCGGAGCTGCGCGACCGAGCGGACGCCGACGGCTACGTCGGGCCCCACCTCTGGACCGGCGTGGGTCGGGCCCGCAGCGGCTGCGGCGCGGCGATCGTGGGGGATCCCGACCAGGTCGTCGACACCCTGCGCGACTACCAGGCGATCGGCATCGACTCGTTCATCCTGTCGGGCTACCCGCACCGCGACGAGTGCGAGCTGGTGGCGCGCCACGTGCTGCCTCTGCTCCGCGCCTGACGCACCGGGGACACCGGTCTCAGGTGACGAGCCGGTCCGACAGCTCGTCGAGGCGCACCGCCCGTCCCTCCTCGATCGAGAGGTGCGCCGCCTGGCCCATCGCCACGGACCACAGCCCGTCGTCGACCGTCACCGTCGGCTCCGACCGGCTGCGGATCGCGTCCACGAAGTCGAGCAGCTCGAGGTAGCTCGCTCCGTGGTGGCTGCCGTGGTGGCCGATGCGAGGGTCGTCGGCGACCGCCAGCTCGGTCACCGGCCAGTCCGGACCCCGGCTGCCCACCACCAGCTCCGGGGCGCGCCCGCGGAACAGCTCCATGAAGTTGGGGAGGTTCGCCTCCAGCTTCCCCTGGTCGCCGACGACCACCACCTCCTGCTCCCAGCGCGAGCCCTCGGCGAACATGCACAGGTCGAGCAGCGCCCGGCCGCCGCTCGGGTAGTCGACGATCACGAATGCGTTGTCGAGGAGGTCGGGCACCTCGCCCCCGTAGCGCTCGTCGAGGTGGTTCACGTCCTGCGCGCCCGACGCCTGCACCCGCACCGGCCGCTCTCCGAAAACGCGGTTCATCAGGTCGAAGAAGTGGCAGCACTTCTCCACGAGGGTGCCGCCCGTGTTGCGGTTGAAGCGGTTCCAGTCGCCCACCTTGTCGAGGAAGGGGAACCGGTGCTCGCGGATGCTGACCATGCGGACGCGGCCCGCCTCACCCCGGTCTGCCCGTGCCAGGAGCTGGGTGATCGCCGGCATGTACCGGTACTCGAGCCCCACCCACACCAGACCCGGGTGCCCGGCGGCGCGGTCGCGCACCTCCAGGCAGTCGGCCACCGTGGTGCACAGCGGCTTCTCGACCATCACGTGCAGGCCGGTGTCCCAGATCGGGTCGAGCACGCCGAGATGGGTGTGGTTGGGGCTGGCGACCACCACGGCGTCGAGCTCGACCTCGTCGAGCATGCGGGCGTGGTCCTCGAAGGCGGCGACGTCCTCACCCGCCGCGTCCCGGCCCCACTGGCGTGACGTCTCGTGCGGGTCGGCGATCGCTGCCACCGTGGTGCCCGGGAGTGCTGCGAGGTTCCGGAGGTGTTCGCACCCCATCATCCCCGTGCCGATCACCCCGAACCTGAGCTCGTCGCCCCCCACCGGTCTCCCTCTCGATCGTCGGGCCAGGCAGGGCCGCCGGGCCGCTCCGCCGATGTTCGCAGATCAGGCGTCGAGCAGGCGTCGGGGGTCCGAGCTCGAGCCCCCGACCCGCAGCGTCTTGTCGCGTGCGTGCTCGCCGTGCGCGATCGCGACGTGCGACCGGTTCACCCCGAGGCGGCGCGCCACGAAGCGGACCAGCTCTGCGTTCGCCTTCCCCTCGTTCGCCGGCGCGGCCACGCGCACCCGCAGGCGGTCGCCGTGGGTCCCGGCCACCTCGGTTCGTCGAGCGCCGGGCTGCACCCTCAGGTCGAGCAGCCAGCCGCTGTCGTCGGGTCGAGCCCACGGCAGCGGCGGCATCGCGTCATCCTCCACCGGCGGCCTCCACCGCCAGGTCGACCACGTAGGGCAGGTGGTCGGAGAGGCGGAACCACTCCGAGCCGGGGGACGCCCAGTCGGGGTCGGTGCGGTTCGGGACCCGGCCGGCGAGCACCTCGACCGGTCCGCCCTCGGGGCGCATGACGTGGTCGATGCGCTCCCGCACGCTCCGGTCCGCTCGAAGCTGCCACGAGGTGCACTGCGACAGCAGGTCGCACGCCACGAAGTCGGAGTCCTTCGGCCATCCCGCGGTGTAGCCGCAGGCGGCGACCAGGTCGGGGTTCGCCCAGAGGTGCGCCATCCCCGCGGCGTCGCCCGCGGGGACGGTCGGGCAGATCGCAGGGTCGACGGACATCGGGCTGACCTCGGCGAAGGTGTCCACCATCCCGTCGGGGCGCGGCGTGTCCGGATCGTCGTCGACCACCAGCAGGTAGGAGGGGTCACCGGGCGCTGCGTTGAGGTCGCCCGCCAGCAGCCAGCGGCGAGCGTCGTCGGGGTCGGCCGCCGCGATGATCGAGCGGATCGCCCGGATCTGTGCGTCCCTCGACGCCGAGCTCGGGCCGCTGCTGCCCGCGGTGAGGTGGGTGCCGTACACGCGGAACGGTGCGCCGCCCACCTCGACGTCGGCCCAGGCCAGGATCCGCCGCACCGTGGGGTCGACGCACGACTGCCCCACGTGCGTGCCGCCGGCGCCGAGGAGCGGCAGCGAGCCCTTCACCACGATCGCCACGCCCTCCGTGTTCGGCTTGAGGTCGCACTCCCACGGGACGTGGACGGCGAGGCGGTAGTCGGTGACCGTCCGTGTGAGGATCGCCACCACGTCGTCGGCCTGGGCCTCCTGCAGCACCAGGACGTCGGGCTGCAGCTGATCGACGCGGGCGGCCCAGCCGGCCTGCTCGTCGAACACCAGGGCGTCGCCCTGGGAGCCGAGCAGGTTCCAGGTCACCACCCTCAACCCGTCGGACGGTGGGTCGGGCTCGAGCGGGTCAGGGGCAGCCGGCGGGGGAGCGCACGACGCGGCGACGAGCACCACCGCCGCGCAGATCCACCTCGCCGTCGTCCTGACCGACATCGGCCCTCCCGAGGTCAGGAGCGTAGGACCTTCTCCATCTTCTTGCCCTTGGCCAGCTCGTCCACGAGCTTGTCGAGCCATCGCAGCTGCTGCATGAGCGGGTCCTCGATCTCCTCCACCCGCACGCCGCAGATCACACCCTTGATGGCGGAGGCGTTCGGGTTGAGCGTCGCCTTCGCGAAGAACTCCTCGAACGTGGTCTCGTCGTCGATGATCCGCTGCAGGGCGGCCTCGTCGTAGCCGGTGAGCCACTCGATGACCTGGTGGAGCTCGTCCTTCGTGCGACCCTTCCTCTCCACCTTCGTCACGTAGAGCGGGTAGACCGAAGCGAAGCTGGTCGTGAAGATCTTGTGCACGCGCGCGAACGATACGTGCTCGGGCGCCCGTCAGGCAGGGGTCCCATCCAGCTGCTTCACGAGCGTCTTCGGCGCCACCTTCCGGTAGGAGTCGGTGAGGATCCCGCGGATCTCGTCCCAGTCGACGTCCCGGTCGAGCCGCACGCCCAGCCAACCCGAGGGGCCGACGTACGGCGGCCGGTAGAAGCGGTCGGGCTCCAGCTCGACCATCTCCTCCTGGACCCCGGGGAACGCCGGACACCAGAGGCCCAGGATGCCGTCGCCGTGGTGGTCGTCCACGAACATCGCGATCGTCTTCTTCCCGCGGACGAACCAGGCGGGCGATCCGTGCGAGAGCCGCTCGCTCACCTCGGGGAACGATTCGCAGATCTCCCGGACCTTGGCCAGCGCCCGGTCGTGCTGTCGCTGCGTCGCCATGGCGCCAGTATCCCGCGGACGTCAGCCGGTGGGCTCCGGCCCACCGAGGGGATGCCCGTCTACCTTGGCCCGGTGCCAGCGTCACCCCCGATCGAGCTCGTCGTGTTCGACTGCGACGGCGTGCTCGTCGACAGCGAGCGCCTGGCGGTGGCGGTGGAGTCGCGGCTGCTCGGCGAGCTGGGGTGGGCGCTCACCGAGGACGAGGTGCTCGATCGGTTCGTCGGCCGCAGCGACGCCTACATGCTCGCTGAGATCGAGCGTGCGCTCGCTCGTCCCGTCCCCGAGTGGAGCGAGCTCTACATCGAGCGGCTGCACGCGGCGTTCCACGCCGAGCTGACCGCCGTCGAGGGCATCGCGGAGGCGCTCGACGAGCTGGACCTGCCGTCGTGCATCGCCTCCAGCGGCACCCACGAGAAGATGCGCCTCACGCTCGGCCTCACCGGCCTGCTCGACCGGTTCGACGGCCGGATCTTCAGTGCGTCCGAGGTCGAGCACGGCAAGCCTGCACCGGACCTCTTCCTGCACGCAGCCGAGCGGAGCGGCGTCGCGCCGGAGCGGTGCGTCGTGGTCGAGGACAGCCGTTCGGGCGTGGAGGCGGCGCGAGCTGCCGGCATGCGCTCGTTCGGCTACGCGGGTGGGCTCACCCCCGCCCACTGGCTCGAAGGGCCCGGGACGGTGGTGTTCGACGACATGCGCGACCTGCCACGCCTCGTCGCCGAGGCAGGCTGACGCGCCGACTGCGGTCGCTGCGGGACGTTCGTCCCTAGGCGCCGGCGACGACTCGGATGAGGATCGAGGTGACCGCCACCTGCCGGCGGGCCATCGATCACCGAAGGGGGGTGGTCGCCATGCGCAGATCCACCCGACACCTGCGCCGCGTCGCCGCGGTGCTCACCTCCGTCGCCACCGCGGCGATCGCACTCGCCGCGTGCGTCCCGCCCGCCGAACCGCCGTGGATCGGCGTGGAGTGGGTCCGCGATGCCGGCGGCACGATCGACCCGCTGACCGGCGGCTACACGCCCGACCTCCAGCGCTGGGTGACCAAGGGCGGGACCACCACGGGTCCGTTGCCCGGTCCGCCGACCCTGGAGATCCTCGACATGTTCGGGGCGCTCGGGCCGATCCTCCCTGACGGCACGGCGAAGTTCCCCTGGAACGGCTTCGCCGGGGAGGGCATCACGGTCACGCCTTCCACTCCCGGGCCGTACACCGAGTACGTGCTCCACCATCCGGGCGGGAGCTGTGCCGTCGCGTGGGCGGACGCCGACTCGAGGGTGCAGAGCGTGACCCCGTCGCCCGACGGGAAGCTCGCTGCGGTCGTCTCGAGCGTGTCGTTCGGTGGCGGTGGCCAGAGCCAGCTCGAGATCGTCTCGCTCGGCGCGGTCGACTGTCCCACCGTGGTCTCGGCCCAGTACTCGTTCCTGGGCGGCTTCGAGCCGCCCAGCGGCTACCTCGTAGGGAGTCGCGTGGTCTGGTCGCCGAACTCGGCGGCGGTGGCCTTCCCCCTGACCGCCGCGGGCAACCCCCCAGCGGGAACCGGCACCTCGATCATGCGCCTGAGCGCGAGTGCTGGGGCCACGCCCACGCCGGTCCTCGCTCCCAGCGAGGGCTGCGTCAGCCCGTCCGGGTGGTCCGTGGAGAACCGGCTGATGCTCACCTGCCTCGGCCCGGCGCCGTACCAGAGCCGCATCATCACGATCCCGATGGGAGGTGGCGGAACCACGAACACCATCGACTCGTTCACCGGCACCGCTGACACGATCGGCCCGTTCTTCCACTTCGGCTACTACGTGCCGGGTACGAACACGATCGTTTTCGACAAGAACCTGCCGGTGGTGAACGCCGACGGGCTGCTGCAGGCGTGGTCGCAGGTCCACACGGCCTACGACGTGCCGTTCGCCCAGTCGACCCCCATCACGGGGAGCGCCCCGCCGCTCGAGTGGTATCCCGCGCTGAAGAGCGACGTGCTGCCCGACTACGAGTACACCGACGTCCCCCGCTGGGAGTTCGTCATGCGCCTCGCCCGCTGAGTCCTCGACGGGCCGACCCGGTCGTTCGTCCCGGAGCGTTGCAGGAACCGCTCCGGGACGAACCCTTCCTCGGGTGCGGTGCTCTCAGAGCATCGTGAGGCCGCCGCTGACGCTCAGCGTCTGCCCGGTGATGAAGGCCGCCTCGTCGGAGGCGAGGAACGCCACGGCGTTCGCGATGTCGGCTGGCTGAGCCAGTCGACGCAGCGGGATCGCCCGGATGAGCGCCTCGCGCAGCTTCTCGTCGCCCATCGACGCGAACAACGCCGTGTCCGTCGGACCGGGCGACACGCAGTTCACGCGCACGTTCTTGCGGGCCATCTCCCGTGCCAGCGTCTTGGTGAACGCGATCACTCCACCCTTCGCGGCGGAGTAGACGGACTCACCCGACGAGCCGACCCTGCCGGCGTCCGATCCGAGGTTCACCACGGCGCCGCCGCCCTGCTCGGCCATCAGCGGCAGGACAGCCTTCGAGGTGTGGAGCACGCCGTAGAGGTTGATCCCGATGGCGCGGTCCCAGTCGTCGGGGTCGGAGTCGACGAACGACGACGCCACGTCCCAGCCGGCGTTGTTCACGAGCAGGTCGATCCGTCCGAACCGCTCGTGGACCGCTGCGACGACCGCCGCGACCTCCTCGCGGTCGCTGACGTCGGCCCGCACAGCGATGGCAGGCGCACCGAGCGCCGCTGCCACCGCCTCGGCTGCGTCACCGTTCAGGTCGGTGACGGCCACCGTGGCGCCCTCGGCCGCGAACTTCTCGACGATCGCCTTGCCGATGCCCTGCCCGGCACCGGTCACGAACGCGGTCTTCCCGTCCAGTCGTCCCATCTCTTCCTCTCGTCGGGGGTCGGTCCCGTGTCAGCCGGGCCGGCCGGCGGCGGTCGCCGCTCGCCGTGCATAGGGCCAGGGCTCGTTCCGTTGCGGCACCGATGCCTCGCGGGCCTCGGAAAGGCGGGCTCGCAACAACTCGAAGACCT
>JBIQID010000003.1:81567-91191 GCA_044508215.1 Actinomycetota bacterium
CTCGGGTGGCGGATCGTCGGCCAGCCCCAGGATCCGGGCGATGCCCGATGCGCCCGTGTCGCCCTCGAGGATGTTGTCGCGGGTCTGGAGGTAGACGGTCCGGCTGCGGTCGGCGGCGGAGGGGTCGTCCGCCACCTCCATGAGGTCGCGCCCGGGCAGCGGGTGGACCTCGGTGAAGGACCGGTGCAGCTCGGCGGCCGCCTCGTCGACGTCGACCCCGGCCGCAGAGAGGAGGGTGGGCACCAGGTCGACGTGGGAGGTCGGCATGTCGGCGACGGTGGCACCCCTGGTGGCGCGGCGGCCCGTCCGGGCGATCACGAACGGCACGCGGGTCGCCTCGTCGTAGAGGTTGAACCACTTCTGGTGGAGGCCCCCATGTGCGCCGAGCATCTCCCCGTGGTCCGAGGTGCGGACCAGCACTGCGTCGGCCGAGCCCTCGACGACGGCGCGCCGCACCTGGTCCAGGGGACCGTCGACCTCGAGGTGGAGCCGGTGGTAGAGGTCCCGGTACGCCTGTCGGTTCTCGTCGTAGATGGCTTGCACCGCTGCCGCGGGCCCGTACGCCGATGGGTACGAGGCGCGGAACGCGGCTTGGGCGGCGGGCTTGGAGGAGAGGTCCTCGTCGTCGGTGGGGGAGGGCGGCACCGTGGGCGGTTCGTGCGAGGACGTCTCGAGCGGGATGCCCTGGCGGAACCATGCCGGGAACAGCACGATGTCGTGCGGGTTCACGAAGCTGGCCACCAACAGGAACGGGCGCATCGCATCTGGGTCGCCGGCCCGGCGGCGGGCGTAGCGGTCCTCCAGCCAGGCCACCACGCGTGCGGCGATCAGGGGATCCCGTCGCACGCCGGCGTTGGCCAACGGCGCGCCGTGCGGCTCGGGTCCCACCCAGCCTGAGAAGCCGAACGGGCCGAGCGGGTCGGCGTCGAGGTAGGCCTGCACCGCGGCCTCGTCCACGTTGCCGTCGGCGTCGTTGGTGGCGAGGGGAAGGCCGGTCTCGGGGTCGAGCAGGTCGGCGTGGGAGATGTGCCACTTCCCGTCGTAGTGCGTGTCGTAGCCGGCGGCGCGGAACCAGTTGCCGAGGGTCGGCACCTCACCCCGGCGCAGCCACCGCATGCGGCTGTCGTCGGCGGTCTTGCCGAGGCCGTCGGTCTGCGTGACGCCGTGGAGGTCGGGGTACTGGCCGGTGAAGAGCGTGGGCCGGCTGGGGACGCAGGCGAGCGAGCCGGTGTAGTGGCGCAGGAACGACACCCCGTGCTCGTCGAACCAGCGGCGTCCGGGCAGGGCGTCGCGCCGCCAGGCGGCCAGCTCCTCGGTCTCGTACGGAGGTGCGGCTCGCTCCTCGTCGGTGACGATGACGACGATGTCGGGCCGCGATGCCTCGGGCGCATCCATGCCCGCCAGCATCGCATCCCCACCGCCTCGATCCGCCACTCCGGTGCGCCTGGCGATCGGAACCCGATCGTGTGGTGATCCGGAACGCCGAGAGACGCGTGACCCGTGCGGATCAGGCGAGCGCGAGTGTTCGGAACGCCTCGCCCGCGGCAGACCTCGCCCCGTCCCGGCTCACGAGCACGACCTCGCGGCGGACGGGCGGGTCGAGTCGGGCGGTCGACGCGCCCTGGGCAGCGGCCGTGCGGGCGAGGGGCTCGGGGAGCAGGGCCGCGCCGGCGCCGGCGAGGACCAGGGGCACGATCACCTCACGGTGATCCGACTCGACCGCCACGACCGGCTCGACGGAGGCGCGTCGCAGTGACTCGTCGACGAGGCGGCGGGTCGACGTGCCCACCGGGGTGACGAGGAGCGGCACATCGGCCAGGCGCTCGACGGGGAGGCGGCGCCCGCGGCGGACCGAGGTGCCGGGAGGCAGCACCGCCAGCAGCTCCTGCTCCATGAGGACGTCGGCGGCGAGGCCCTGCCTCGGAGCGATCGGGCCATCGCCGAGGCCCAGCTCGTAGGTGCCGTCGAGCACGAGCCGCACGACGTCGGCCGAGTCCTCCGGCTCGGCGATGCGCACCTCCACGCCGGGGTGCTCGCGGCGGAAGGCGCCCACGAGCGGGACCAGCGGCTCCACCACCAGGGTGGGCAGCGCCACGATGGCGAGGTGGCCGGCGGCGAGGCCGGCGACGTCGGCCACCGCAGCGCGTGCGTTCTCGGCCTCGCGGACCATCGCTCGGGCCGGCCCCAGGAACGCCTCGCCCGCCGGGGTGAGGCGCACGGTCCGCCCGGTCCGGAGGAAGAGCTCGGCGCCGAGGTCGCGCTCGAGGGCCCGGACCGCCTGCGAGAGCGCTGGCTGGCTGATCGGGATGCTGTCGGCCGCGGCCGTGAAGCCGCCCTCGTCGACCACCGCCAGTGCGTACCGGACCTGCCGCAGCTCCATCCATCCAGCTTATGGGTCAGATCGATGATCCACCTTTGACCTATCGGTCGGAGCCTGGTTCAGTGGGCGCATGTCGCAGCTCACCCTCGTGCTCCTCACCGGCGCAGCAGTGGGCTTCATGGGCGGTCTGCTCGGAAAGGGCGGGTCGGCGATCGCCACTCCGATCCTCGCCGCCGTCGGCGTGCCGCCCATGGTGGCGGTGGCTGCACCGCTGCCGGCCACGGTCCCGTCCACGCTCGTCGCCGCCGATGAGTACCGCCGACGGGGGATGCTCGACTGGGGCGTGCTGCGCTGGTCCGTGATCGCCGGGCTGCCGGCGACGGTCTTCGGGGCCTTCCTGACCCGCTGGATCTCCGGGGAGGTGCTGGTCTACGTCACCGAGGTGGTGATCGTCGGGCTGGGCGTGCGGCTCCTGCTCCGCTCCCGTGCCGAGACCGAGGGCGGTGCGGTCGAGGTAGATCCGCTCGCAGAGCGCCGGCGCACGATCGCCGTGGCGCTGCTCGTGGGCTTGGCGGCCGGGCTGCTGGCCAACAGCGGCGGGTTCCTCCTGGCCCCGCTCTTCATCACCGTGCTGGGCGTGCCGGTGAAGCCCGCCCTGGGCACATCGCTCGCGGTCGCGGCTGCACTGGCGGTCCCGGGCACCGCCGTCCACTTCGCCCTCGGCCACCTCGACTGGCTGGTGGTCGTCGTGTTCGCCCTCGGCTCGATCCCGCTCTCCCGCCTCGGCGCCCGGGTCGCCCTCCGGATCGACGCCCAGCGGCTCGAGCGCTTCTACGGCCTGTCGCTCGTGCTCATGGGCGGCGGCTTCCTGCTGCACGCGCTGGTCTGACCCCAGGCGGCAGCTCCGCCGAGTTGGGCCCGGCCTCAGACGAGCAGGTCCACGACCGTCCAGATGGCGAGCCCGGCGAAGATCGCGCTCCCGGCGTAGTTCACCCGGTGGAGCGGCACCCTGGCGACGAGCTGGCGCCCCGACGTGGCTGCGATGGCGGCGACGCAGGCCAGGGCGGCGAGGGCGCCGACCCCCGTGGAGAACGGCTCGCCGCTCTTGGCGGCCAGGCTCGCCGTGGCCAGCTGCGTGAGGTCGCCCCACTCGGCCAGGATGATCAGGCCGAAGCTCCCGACCACGGCGGCCATGGCGGTGGGGGAGGTCTCCTCGGCGGCCAGCGGCCCCTCCTCGGCCCCCTGCCGGGCCGCCCGGAACAACAGGACGGCGCCGGTCGCGAACAGCACCGCCACGACCCCCTGCACCAGCGCCTCGGGGAGCAGGCTCAGCAGGCTGCCGGCCGCCACCGCGACGGTCACGTGGACGGCGAACGCGCCGACGGCGCCCGCCCAGACCCAGCCCGGGTGGCGGAAGCGGGTGACGAGGACGATCGTCGCGATCATCGTCTTGTCCGGCAGCTCCGCCGGGAAGACGGTCGCGAACGCCTGGAGGACGGCTCGAAGCGACATGGGGGCGCGCGAACCGTACCCGCGCCCCCCTCACCCTCCCGATTCCGGGCAGGTCAGGCGGTCGTGGAGACCGAGAGCAGGTCCGTGGCGAGGATGATCTCGCCGTCGAAGTGGGCGGCGGCCTCGTCGATCCACTCCTGCTCCGTCCCGGGTGCCGGGGCCGGCACCGGGTGCGTGAGCACCAGGGTCCGCACGCCGGCCTTCGCAGCAGTCCGGCCGGCGTCCTCGTTGCTCGAGTGGTAGTCGAGGATGTCGTTCAGGCGAGCGAAGGGGATCTGCTGGATCAGCGACGGCCTGACCACGGTCTGGACGTAGACGTCGGCGCCTTCGCACAGGCGGTCGAGCCCTTCGCAGGGGATCGTGTCGCCGGCCAGCGCCACCACGCCGTCCTCGGCCTCGATGCGGTACCCGACCGTCGGGTGCACCGGCTTGTGGTCGGTGGGCGCTGCGGTGATCCGCAGCCCGTCCTCCTCGAGGACCAGCCCGTCGGACACCTCCTGCACCTCCACCTTCGGCGGTCCGCCGAGGTCGTCGTGGTGGGCGAGGCGGTACCCGATGTCGTCTTCGAGGAGTGCGAGCGTCCGCTCCACGAACCGTGCCGTCCCCGGCGGTCCGACGATCTGGAGGGGAGACGGGACCGGCGAGAGGATCCACCGGCTGGTGATGACGTCCGCGAGGTCGGTGGTGTGGTCGCTGTGGAGGTGCGTGAGGAGCAGGCGCGACAGCGTCACAGCGGACGCACCTGCCGCCGCAGCCCGCATCAGCACCCCCCGTCCGCAGTCGAAGAGCAGGTCGCGGCCAGCAGCCCTGACGAGGGTGGCCGGACCGGCGCGGTCGGGGGCGGGGAGCGGGCTCCCCGTGCCGAGCAGCACGACGTCCATGCGTCACACCGTATGCCGGAAGACGTCCTCCGTCCCCCGCTTCTGTTCCTCCCGGAGCGACACCCGTGTCGCTGCGGGAGGAACAGAACGGTCGGAGGGGAAGCCCCGACGGGCTCAGACCGGGTCGAACTCGCGGGCGGCGATGTGGGTGGGGCGGGGCGCCGGTGCGGCGAACGGCTCGACCAGCGCGTTCTCCACGCTGTTGTAGACGAGGAACACGTTCCGCCTCGGCTCGGGGGTGATGTTGCCGTTCGAGCCGTGCATCACGTTGCACTCGAAGAACACCACCGTGCCGGGAGGACCGACGCACTCGGTGAGCTCACCCCGGCGCACCAGTTCGGCCAGGCTCTCGTCATCGGGCACGCCGATCTCCTGGCGCCGCAGCGAGCGCTCGTGGTGGTTCTCCGGCGTCTCCCCGACGCAGGACACGAACCACTTGTGGCTGCCGGAGATCGTGAGGAGCGGACCGTTCCAGCTGTGGTTCGGGGTGAGCAGCACCGAGCAGCTCACCGCCCGCATCCCCGGCATGCCGTCCTCGGTGTGCCAGGTCTCGAAGTCGGAGTGCCAGTAGAACTCCTTGCCCCTGAAGCCCGGCTTGAGGTTGATCCGGCTCTGGTGGACGTAGACGTCGCTGCCCAGGAGGTCCCGGGCGATGTCCGCCAGCAACGGGTCGCGGGCGAGGGCCTCGAAGGGCCCGCCGTCGCGGTGCACCTCGAAGAGGGAGCGCAGCGCGTCGCTCCCCGGCTCGAGGATCGCCTGCGGCCGGTTCCGCACCGACTCGTCCGCTGCCAGCCGGGAGATCTCGTCGTCGAGCTCCGCCACCCGGTCCGCGCCCAAGAACCCAGGGAGGACGAGCGACCCGGTGCGCTCGTAGCGGGCGAGCTGCTCGGCATCGAGCGGGCCGCCGAGGCGGGGTTCCGTCGAGCCCTCCGGCCGACCGTGGAGCACCGGGTCGAGTCGGGGCGTGATCGTCGGGCGGTCGACGGTCCGTGACGGGTAGCGGTCGATCCGCAGCACGTCGGTGGCGGTCATGCCGGGACCTCCGCGCCCTCCTCGGGCTCTTCCAGCGTCAGGAGGGGGTAGACGCCGTCCGCATCGTGGGTCTCTGCGCCGGTGCACGGCGGGTTGAAGACGCACACCATCCGCATGCGCGTCCGTGCGCGCATCACGTGGTGGTCGTGCTGGTCGAGGAGGTACATCGTTCCGGGGCCGATCTCGTGGTCCTCACCGGTGGCGGTGTCGTGGAGCGTCCCCTCGCCCTCGATGAGGTACACGGCCTCGATGTGGTTGCGGTACCACATCGTGGTCTCGGTGCCGGCCTCGATGATCGTGTCGTGGAGCGAGAACCCCACCCGGTCGTCGGCCAGCACGAGCCGTCGGGAGCGCCACGTGGGGGCCTCGACGTCTCGCTCGGTGCCGACGATCCCTTCGAGCGTTCGCACGATCATGCGACCACCTCCAGCTCGAGCGCCTCGTCTCCCATCTTCGCAGCGACCTCGGCGGTGGCGTCGGAGAGGATGTCGAGGGCCTCCTCGATCTGCGCGTCGGTCACGACCAGCGGCGGCAGCAGCTTGACCACCTCGTCGGCCGGGCCGGCGGTCTCCACCACGAGCTTGCGCTCGAACGCCGCTGCCGTGATCTTCGAGGCCACCTCGGGGACCGTCGTGGACAGGCCCTGGATCAGACCGGTGCCTCGCAGGTCGGCGAACACGCCTGGGTGCTCGGCGACGAGCGACTCCAACCCGCCGCGGACCAGCTCCGCCTTCCGAGCCGTCTCCTTCTCCATGAGGTCGTCGGACCAGAAGTGCTCGAGCGCAGCGGTCGCGGTGGTGAACGCCGCGTTGTTGCCGCGGAACGTGCCGTTGTGCTCACCGGGCTCCCACACGTCGTGCTCGGGCTTCATGAGCACCACCGCCATGGGCAGGCCAGAGCCGGAGAGGGACTTCGACAGGCACACGATGTCGGGGTCGATCCCCATCTCCTCCCAGGAGAAGAACGTGCCGGTGCGACCGCAGCCCACCTGGATGTCGTCGATGATCAGAAGGATGTCGTAGCGCCGGCACACGGCTGCGAGGTCGCGGATCCACCGGGCGGAGGCCACGTTGATGCCGCCCTCGGCCTGGACGGTCTCGAGGATCACCGCCGCCGGGATGTCGAAGCCGCTCGAGTCGCCGGCGAGCATCGCCTCGAAGTACTCGACCGTGTCGACGTCGTCGCCGAGGAACCCGTCGAAGGGGATCGAGTCCGCCATCGTCAGGGCCACACCGGCGCCCTTGCGCTTCATGCTGTTGCCGGTGACGGCGAGCGAGCCGAGGGTCATCCCGTGGAAGGCGTTCGTGAAGCCCACCACCCGCTCGCGGCCGGTCACCTTCCGGGCGAGCTTCAGCGCCGACTCCACGGCGTTCGTGCCCGTCGGGCCGGGGAACTGGACCTTGTAGGCGAACCCTCGTGGCGACAGCACGATGTCCTCGAACCGCTCGAGGAACTGGCGCTTCGTCGACGTGGCCATGTCGAGCGCGTGGACGATCCGATCGCTGCGCAGGTGGTCGACCAGCCGGTCCACGAGTACCGGGTGGTTGTGCCCGTAGTTGAGGGCGCCGGCGCCCGCGAAGAAGTCCAGGTACCGGGAGCCGTCCTCAGCGAAGAGCTCGGAGCCCTTGGCAGTGGTGAAGACGGTGGGCCAGCTGCGGCAGTAGCCGCGCACCTCTGACTCGAGGCGTTCGAAGGTCTGCACTGTTCATCTATCCCTTGGGTCGTCGTTGGGGTCCACCGGGATCCGGAACCGGATCTCGGCTTCGTGGCCGTCGGGGAACAGGTGCTCCTCGTAGGCCACGGATTCCTCGACGTCGTTTCCGTGCCTGGCGCCGAGGCCGCGGAACATGGCCGCGGATGCTTGGTTGTTCGGAGTGACGGTCGCCTCGATGGCACTGGCTCCCGTCCTGCGCACGAGCTCGTCCAGCAGTCGCCCGCCGATCCCGCTCCCGCGCTGGCGTTCGTCGACGGCGATCTGCCAGACGAACACGGTGTCGTGTGCTGAAGGGACCCGGAACCCCATGACGAAGCCGACGACCTCGCCACCGACCTCTGCGACGAGGCTGGTGGACGCGTGGTGGTCGGCCCACATCACGTAGGCGTACGGCGAGTTCAGGTCGAGGCCGGCCCTCCCGGCCAGCGTCCACATCGCTCGTCCGTCGGAAGGCTCCGGGTTGCGGAGCCCAACTTGACCGGCCCCGAGGAGGGGTCGGCTGGTGGTCTTGCGCAGCACGACGGAAGGCCACCGTATGCCGCTGCTACCCGTCGACTCAACCTTTCAGCCGAAACATATGGCATGCCAGATGTCGATATAGGGCACGTTCGCGGCGGGTCGACGTGCCTCTTCCCCAATCGGCACAAGGGCTCCAGAGGATCGGCCGAAGCGGCTCGTGACCCCTTGACGAAGGCGTCACACCTAGGGTTCTGGGACGCTCGAACGAGCGAGTCGAGGGGGACATCGATGGCCGAACCGCTCCAGACCTACGCCTCGGGCGAGCCCTTCGCGGGGGTGATCGGCCGGACGCTGGAGACGTCGACCCCGGCGTGGCCGCGGCGCCCCGCACCGCCCGAGGGAGCACCGAACGTGGTGGTCGTCGTGCTCGACGACGTGGGCTACGGCCAGCTGTCCGCGTACGGAGGGCTGTGTGAGACGCCGAACCTCGATCGCCTCGCCGAGCAGGGCCTGCGGTACTCGAACTTCCAGACCACCGCGCTCTGCTCGCCCACCCGTGGGTGCCTCCTCACCGGCCGCAACCACCACACCCTGGGCCTCGCAGCGGTGACCGAGCTGTCGCTCGGCTACCCGTCGATGGACTCGGCGATGGGCCACGAGCACGGCTTCCTCTCCGAGGTGCTGCTGGCCAACGGGTACAGCACCTTCTGCGTCGGCAAGTGGCACCTCACCCCGCCGCACGAGACCACGCCGGCCGGGCCGTTCGACCGCTGGCCGCTCGGCCGCGGCTTCGAACGCTTCTACGGGTTCCTCGGCGGTGACACCGACCAGTGGCACCCCGACCTCGTCCACGACAACCACTGGGTGCGCCCGCCCGCCACGCCGGAGGAGGGCTACCACCTGAACGTCGACCTGGCGGACCGCGCGATCGGGTTCGTGAAGGACGCCCACATGAACGCGCCCGAGAAGCCGTTCCTCCTGTGGTTCGCGACCGGCGCGGGCCATGCCCCGCACCAGGTGGAGCAGGAGTGGATCGACCGCTACCGCGGGCGCTTCGACATGGGGTGGGACGAGTACCGGCGCATCGTGTTCGAGCGCCAGGTGGCACTGGGCCTGGTCCCCGAGGGCGCCGAGCTGTCCGAGCGGGATCCCGACGTGCCCGCCTGGGACTCGCTCAGCGACGACGCCAAGCGGATGTACGCCCGGCAGATGGAGGTCTACGCCGGCTTCATCACCCAGACCGACCACCACATCGGACGGGTGCTCGACGCGATCGACGCCCTGGGCCGGCTCGAGAACACGATCGTGGTGGCGCTCTCCGACAACGGGGCCAGTGCCGAGGGCGGCCTGCACGGCACCCGCAACGAGGCGTTGTTCTTCAACCTCGCCCCCGAGACCCTGGAGGACAACCTCGAGGTGTTCGACCGCTGGGGCAGCGAGGACACCTTCAACCACTACTCGTGGGGCTGGACATGGGCGGGCGACACGCCGTTCCGCCGTTGGAAGCGCGAGACCTACCGGGGCGGGATCACAGACCCGCTGATCGTCTCGTGGCCGGCGGGCATCCGCGCCCGGGGCGAGGTGCGGCACCAGTACGCGCACGCCATCGACGTGATGCCGACGCTCCTCGACGCGATCGGCATCGAGCCGCCCACCCACATCCGCAGCGTGGAGCAGTCGCCCGTCCACGGCGTGAGCCTGGCCGC
>JBIQID010000003.1:91291-92356 GCA_044508215.1 Actinomycetota bacterium
GAGCTGATCGACCTGTGGTGGGCGGAGGCCGACCGCTACGGCGTGCTGCCGATCGCCACCGGTGACCTCACCCGGCTGATCGCCCGGCGGCCGTCGGCCGGGAGCCCGCGCACCCGCTACGAGCTGTTCGCCGGAGCCTCGCCGATCCCGTTCGCCGCCGCGCCGCGGGTCTACAACCGTCCCTACGCCATCACGGCCGAGGTGACGGTCCCCCAGGGCGGCGCCGAGGGCGTGCTCTTGACCCACGGGAGCCGCCACGGCGGCTACGTGCTCCACCTGCAGAAGGGCCGGCTCCGCTACGTCCACAACTACCTGGGGCTCACCCGGTTCTCGCTCAGCGCTGACGAGCCGGTGCCGGCGGGCGACATCACGTTGGGCATGGAGTTCGATCCCACGGGACCGGTGGACTTCGGGCACGGCCGCGGTGTGCCGGGCGTGGTGACGCTGCTCGTCGACGGCGAGGTCGCCGCCCGCGCCGAGCTGCCGTACACGGTGCCGAACCACTTCGGCATGGCCGGGTTGAGCTGCGGCTACGCGGCGTTCGACAGCGTCGACCCCGACGCGTACGCAGCGCCCGCCACGTTCACCGGCACGATCCACCGCGTGGTGCTCGACGTGAGCGGCGAGCTGCAGACGCACCCCGCCGCGGAGCTGACCCGGATGATGGTGCAGCAGTGACCGCTGAGGTGGCCTGACGGGCTGTGTCTCGCCGTCACGGCCCACGGGGTAGTGGCCTCCACGTGAGACGAGAACCACTCCACCGACGGGCCGCGGCCGTGACGTGCGCCGCCATGCTGCTCCTCGCCGCGGGATGTGGCGACGACGACGGCGACGACGCTCCGGACGGCGACACCACCACGACCCTGCGCAGCGGGGTGGACGACCCGACCGAGTCGGAGGGCGGTCCGCCGTCGACCGACACCGTCACCACGATGGTCACCCAGACCACCGAGGGCGGCGCCACGCCGAGCACCGCCGTCGAGGGCCACGAGGACGACTCGCCGCCCAGCCCCGAACCCGGCTGACGCTGTCCTTGACGGGCCGGGCCAGCTCCGGCTCAGGCTC
>JBIQID010000021.1:0-30372 GCA_044508215.1 Actinomycetota bacterium
AACACGACCGCGACGGGCCGGTTCATCGCGGGCCGGCGGGCGTCGTCGGGGTCGGCGGCGGGATCGGGCACGATCCTCGCGAGGCTATCGACCGCAGGCGTGACCCGGCCGGGAGAAGCGTGCCGGTGGTGCCCCCGCCGGAGCGCGACGACGGTGCGTGCGTGGAGCGACCGCTCTCGCACGCACCGTCACCGGTCCCGGTCCATCCCGAGCGATCAGGAGACGGTGACCTCCCGGGTCATCCCCGCCATGACGTGCGGCTTCCCGTCGCTCGCCGTGTCCGGGAGCATGCAGAAGAAGAGGTACCGGCCGGGTTCGTCCGGTACGTCGGTCCAGACCGTCTGACCGGGTCGTACGGGACCCAGGCCGCCGTCGCCCACGGGTGGCTCACCCCCCTCGCCGGGCGCCTCGATGGCTGCGAGGGCCTCCTCGACCGACTGGCCGTCGTGGAGCTTGGCGATGCCCAGCTCGTGCGCCTGCTGCCCGTCGTTGCGGACCGAGATCCGCTGGCCCGCGTCGACACGCTCGGGCACCACGAACGCGAAGTCCAGGAGCGTGACGTCCGCGTCGGACACCTCCGGCTCGCGAGGAGCGCCGCTCTTGGGGACGACCGTGAACGGCCGGACCATCCCCTTCATGGCATGTGGGATCCCGTCAGCGCCAGGGATGAAGCACACGAGCAGGTAGTCACCGGGCAGCAGGTACTGCGTGCTGCTCACCGTCTCGCCCGGCGCTGCCCCGTTGGGGCCACCGAAGCCCTCGATGGCGTCGAAGACGGACTTCCCGGTGGGATCCTGGACCGCCAGCGCGACCAGGTCCTCGAAGGTCATGCCGTCGGGCATCCGGACGATCGACGCCTGGTGCTCCTCGGCGCCCATGTTCGTGAGCGCCAGCTCGACCGGTCCTTCCTCGATCTCCTCGACGGAGGTCTCGAAGGTGTACTCGCCGTCACCACCCGGCACCTGCACCGAGATCTTCTCGGCGTCGGCCGGCTCCCCGTGCCGGTGCTCGGCATGGGTGTCGCCGGAGCCGGTCGGGGCGGAGCGTTCGGCGTCGCTGCAGCCCGCCAAGGGGACTGCGACGAGGGCCACCCCCGCCACGAGTGCGACGGCCAGGCGGCGGGAGGTGCTGCGCCGGGCGCAGCGTGCTGCAGACGTCGTGGCCCCCATCACGCTGCCTCCATCTCGACGGCGAGCGACTGAACGAGCGCGTCGAGGTCGACCTGGCCGGGCTGCGGGACGGGTGGCCGCTGCGGGAGGCCGGCGAGCAGCGTCAGCGCCGCGTCGATCTGCTCGCCCCGGAGCGTCACGCCGTGGGCGCTCGACACCGTGCGGGCGCCGAGCCCGGCGATCCGGTCGAGGTGGCGGCCGTAGGCGTCGGGGTCCACCCACTGCAGCCACGGGCTGAGCATCTGGTGCATCATCTCGAAGCCCTCCCGGTAGAAGTCGGGGTCGAGGTCGGAGATGTCGGTCACCTCGTGCGTGACGGGGACACCGAAGCTGTCGGCGGCCCAGTAGACGCCGGTCGACGTGTCGAAGAGCCCTCGGGTGGTGGGGCTGTCGAAGGCGGGCGGCACCACGGCCACCAGCTCACGGTCGCCTGCCCAGAACGACTCGCCGTCGTTCACCCAGCGCATCCGGTCGAGCGGCAGCAGGTGGTCGGCCGTCATCCGCTCGACGCTGAACGCGTTGGTGACCAGCGTGGCGTTCGGGCACGCCTCGAGGACCTGCACCAGGTTGCCGGTGTGGTCGACGTCGTCGTGGGAGAGGTACACCCACCGCACGTCGGCGGGGTCGACCAGCTCGAAGGCGTGTTCGAGCCAGCCGGCACGGGTGATGGCGGGCCCGCAGTCGACGATCACGGGCTCCTCGCCGGTGATGACCATCGAGTTCACGTGGACGGCGACGGGGTTCATGCCCTCGCCGCCCAGCTGGCGGATGACGTGGGTGTTCGGCGCGACCGTCTCGGTCTCGCAGAAGCGGATGGGGACGTCCATGGGGACGCTCCTTTCTCGTGGATGGGATGCAGCCGTTGTCCCACCCGCCGCTCGACGGCCGGTCGGCGGCCGCTTGACGCCCCCGGGCCGCTGCACGGCGCCCGTGGGCCGTCCTCACGCCGAGCCGGGGTCCTCGGCCGTCGAGTGGGCGTCGAGTCGGCGTCGAGCGGCTCGGGCTCCACTGGGTGCGCACACCAACGGAGGTCCCGCTCGTGCTCGTCGGAGTCAGCATCCCCCAGACCGGACGCCTCGCCGACGTGGAGGCCGTCCGCGCCGCTGCCGTCGCAGCGGAGTCGATGGGCTACGCCTCGCTGTGGGCCCAGGACCCGCCGCCCGAGGTCTCGGCGCTCGACCCGTTGGGGGCGTTGACCGTGGCGGCAGCCGCCACGACCCGGATCGCGCTCGGGACGAGCGTCCTCGCTGCGCCCGCCTACCCCGTGCCGCAGCTGGTGCGGGCGCTCACCACCGTCGTCCAGGCCAGCAGCGGCCGCCTCACCATCGGCTTGGGCCTCGGCCGTCCGGGGCGGCGACCTGCACCGATCAGGTCCCGTGCCGCGCTGCTCGAGTCGGCGCTCGACCAGCTCGAGGTGGCCTTCCCGGCCGCCCCGAGCACGGCGAGAGGCCACCGTCCGCCGGTGCTCCTCGCCGCGTCCACGCTCCGGGGCTTCGAACGCGTCGCACGCCGGGCGGACGGATGGAACCCGATCGACCCGTCGCCGGAGGAGCTGCGGGCCGGGTGGGCGGCGATCCGCGACGTGGCGGCGGCCACCGGTCGCGATCCCGAGCGCCTGCGTCTGGTGGTGCGCGTGAGCGTCGACGTCTCGGTCGAGCAGACGGACGGCGCTCGGCGCCTCGGCTCGGGCTCGGCGGGACAGGTGATCGACGACCTGAAGGCGCTCGAGGCGGCCGGGGCGCACGAGGTGGTGCTCGGATGGCGTGGCGACCCGTCGCTCGACGAGGTCCTCGACCGGTGCGCCCGGATCACGGAGTGCCTGGAGCTCGCCGCGTCGCGCTCGTAGTGGCCGTCAGAGAGGACCCCACCCGTGGAGGGCGGCCTCCCTCCTCGTCCGCTCCGCCAGCGCCCGTGCACCCTGGGCGTCCGCGACCTCGACCGCTCGCCGGAGCAGCCGCTCCCCCTCCGCCCGGTCACCTCCCACGACCGACACCGCGCCCTCGGCCATGAGCACCACCGCCTCGTTCCAGCGCTCCCCGTGGCGTTCCAGGCGGCGCCTCGCCGACGAGACGTGCGCACGGGCCCGGTCGAGGTCTCCGTGGCGAGCGAGGTGCATGGCGAGGCTCGCCTCGAAGGTGGGCGTCCCGGAGCGACCGCCCACCTCGGTGTAGCGGTCGACCCCCTCGGCGAACGTCGCGACGGCTGCGTCGACGTCGCCCTTCCACGCCTCGACGATCCCACGCTGCATCGACACCTGCCCCGCCCAGAACGCGAACTGGGCGTCGGGATCGGCCGCATGCCCGATGGACGAGTACCGCTCAGCGTCCTCCCACCGTCCGAGCGTCACCGCAGTGGTCGCGGCGAAGCCGCAGATGGATGCGACAGCGAACCGATCAGCGCCGACGGCCTCCAACAGCGCATCGGCTCGCCCGAAGGCGCTCTCGGCGTCGATGTACCCGCACACCGCGTCGTGCCACATCGCGAACGTGTGCGTCACCATCGACAGCTCGGCCATCAGACCACCCGTCGGCGGCGGCGCCTCGGCGAGCAGCTCGACGGCGGTGGTGAGCGAGCGGGCTGCGTCGACGAGGCGTCCCTGCATCCACGCCAGCACGCCGGCCGCCTGGTGGGCCCTCGCCCGGATCGCCGGCTCCGGGTCGTCCACCGTCAGCTCCCAGAGTGCGTCGCTCAGGGCAGCGCCCTCCTCGAGGCGACTGGCGGTCGCACACGCCGACCACTCGAACCACATCACGTCGAGGAGCGCCTCTCGCTGCCCGCAGCGCTCGGCCAGCTCCTTTGCCCTCGCCAGCAGCTCCGGCCGGTCCACCCCCTGGAAGTACCGACGGGCGCGCGCCACCTCGAGCCACCGGTAGATCGCCCGCAGCTCGGCCTCCTCGTCGTCTCGGGACGAGCCGCCGGCCCGGCGGAGGCGGATCGCCTTCCAGAGGAGGTCCTCGGCGGTCGCGTACGAGACGCGCCTGATCGCCACGTCGGCGGCGGCTTCGAGCGCGTCGGCGGCGCGACGACCGACGCCGATCGGGGCGGCTCGCCAGAGGTGCTCGGCGAGGATCTCCGCGTCGTCCACCCCGGCTCCCGCCGCCTCGATCGCATCCGCCACGCGGAGGTGCAGGCGGGCCCGACGCAACGGCGTCAGGTCCTCGAGCAGGACCTCGCGGATCAGCGCGTGGCTGAACCGGAGCGCCCCGGGGACGTCCGGCGACTCCACGAGCAGCCGCTGCACGACCGCGGGCTCCAGACGGTCGATCACCTCGTCGAGCGGAGCCTCCGACGCAGCCGCCAACCGATCCAGCGGCACGTCCCTGCCGACGACGGCCGCGACCGACAGCGCCTCGCGGGTGGCCTCCGGGAGGCGGACCACCCGTCGGCGGATCACGTCGCCGACGGTGCTCGGGACCTGCGCAGCGCCCTCCTCGTCGATGAGGCGAGCCAGCTCGATCGCGTAGAAGGGGTTGCCTTCCGCCCGTGAGTGCACCGTCGCAGCGACCTCGGGCGTCACGGGGCTGCGGGCGACAGCGCCGAGGAGCTCGGACGTGGCCTCGGCCGTGAGGCCTCGCAACCGCACCCGGCGGCTCGTGGCGCGTCGAGCGATCACCGCGAGCGCGTCGGTGAGGGCGTCGTTCCGGCCCACCTCCAGGTGCCGCATGGTGCCGACCACGAGGACGCCACGGTCGAGGCGCCGCGCGAGGAACCCGAGCAGCTCGAGCGACGTCTCGTCCGCCCACTGCAGGTCGTCGAGCAGCACCACCACCGGCGCCGCCTCGGACGCCCGCTCCAGCGCCGTCGCCACGGACTCGAACCACTCGAAGCGGACGGCGTCGGCCTGCCCCGACACGAGCGGGGCGTCGTCCCCGGCCAGCTCGGCCATCGCCAGCAACGGTTCGCCGAGGTGCTCCGCCACGGAGCGGAGAGGGGCGAGCCACGGCCACAGCGACGGCGCCGCCCCTCCCTCGTCGGATCGGCCCCACGTGGCCAGCGCGCCGCGCTCGAGCGCGACGTGGCGGAGCTGCTCCGCCAGGCGGGTCTTGCCGATCCCTGGCTCGCCTTCGATCACCACGAAGGCTGCGTCCTTCGGCGCGACGTCGATGGCGTCGACGAGCACGCGAAGCTCCGCGTCCCGGCCGACGAACGGCGATCCGGACCCGTTCTGTTCCTCCGTGAGCGTCGTGGGCGGCGCGGACGCAGGAACAGAACGGGAGGTGGCTGGGGCCTCGGGTGCTGCCTGAGCGGCGGGGGCTGCCGGCGGATCGAGTGCCGGGTCCTGGGCGAGGATCGCCGCCTCGAGGTCGCGCAGAGGGCGACTCGGCTCGAGCCCGAGCTCGTCCCGGAGGCGGCGGCGGGCGTCCGCGAGCGCGCGGAGTGCGTCCGCCTGGCGTCCCGACCGGTAGAGGGCGAGCGCCAGGAGCTCCTGTGCGCGATCCCGCAACGGGTGCGCCGCTGCCAGCTCCCCCAGCTCGGCGACGGCGGTGGCGTGGCGACCCAGTGCGAGGTCTGCGGCCAGACGGTCCTCCAGCGCGACCAGTCGCCGCTCCTCGAGGCGCGCCGCCATGCCGAGGGAGAAGTCCAGGTCCGAGAACTCCTCGATGGCCCGACCGCGCCAGAGCGCCTCGGCAGCGGTCAGCGACTCGCGGGCAGCGGCTGGATCTCCCGCGCCCAGCCGTTCCCGCCCGCGCTCGGCGAGCGCCTCGAACCGATGGTGGTCCACCTGGTCGCGCTCCAGCTCCAGGCGGTAGGCGCCGTTGTCGAACGACAGCGCCACCGAGCCGTCGAAGCGTCCTCGGAACCGGGAGACGTAGGTCTGCAGCGTGCCCACGGCGGACGCCGGGGGTGCCTCGCCCCAGATCGCGTCGATCACTGCCTCGATGGGCACTGGTCGCCCGTCGGCCACGAGGAGGCGTGCCAGCAGCGCACGCGGCTGCCGACCACCCAGCTCGATCGGCGTTCCCTCCCCGTCGAGGACCTGCAGCGGACCCAACAGCCCGAACTGCATCACGGGGTCAGATTAGTTCCGTCCACGGAGGCGCGACGCTGGTCGAGGGTGGGTGGTCACACCACGGTCGTAGCCTTGCGGCCCATGTCCCTCCCGCCGGACCTCCACGCCACGTTGGCGCCGGGCGATCCGCCCCGCACCGCGCGGCTGGCGTTCTGGCCGTTGGCGCCGGACGATCCGCGCGCCGAGGGGGTCGAGCTGGTGCTGCCCGTCTCGGGCGGGGTCCGCCGGCGGAAGGTGGCGGCGCTGGTGCTGCCCCTCCGCGAGGTGCTCGACGACCTGGTCCAGGTGCGGCCCGACGCTCCCATGACCCGCTCGGTCCGGGCGTGGGCGCAGGTCGCCAGGGTGGCGCTCGAGCTGGTGGCGAAGGGACGCCTGCGTCCGTCGGTCTCGCCCGGCGGCTTCGACGCGTGGACGGTGGGCCAGCTCAGCGAGCACGACCGCCAGGTGCGAGCGGCGCTCGGTTCGTGGCTGCCGCCCGAGGCCCACTGCCTGCCGGTCGCGGGGCGCCCCGCCTCCGAGATGCTCTCGCCGGTCGTGGCGGTCTCCGACCTCTACCAGGCCGTCGCCGACCTCATGCCTCGCACGGCCGCGGCGGGGGCCGTCTCGGGTCAATGGGCCTGGTCGGGTGACGCACCCCAGGACGCGTCCCGCCTCCGCCCGCACGTCGCCCCGGCCGACGACACCGAGCGCACCATCGTCGGACTCCGGCTCGAGCTGCCCACGTCCGAGGACCAGCCCTTCCGGGTCACGCTCCAGGTGCGGTCTGCGCTCGAACCCGGCCGCGTGGCCGACGCAGAGGACCTCTGGGCCGGTCGGGCAGCGGGCTTCCACGCCGATGCCGAGGGCGCGCTGCTGCTGGCGCTCCGCCGGGCGGCACGGCTGTGGGCTCCGCTCGGCGAGCTGCTCGACCAGCCGGAGCCCACCGAGCTCGACCTGGCGGACGAGGACGCGATGGACCTGCTCGACGGGGTCGGCGAGCTCCTCGTCGCAGCCGGGGTCGAGCTGCTGGTCCCCACCGCCGTCACCCGCACGTTGCGCGCCGTCGCCCACGTCGAGGCGCCCCCGGGCGCACGCGACGGACCCGTGCGGTTCGACCTCAACTCGGTCTGCCAGCTCACGTGGCGCGCCACGCTCGACGGCGAACCGGTCGACGACGACGAGCTGGACGCGCTCGCAGCATCGCACCGGCCACTGGTGAAGCTGCGCGACGAGTGGGTGGTGGTCGACCGGAAGCTGCTCGCCAAGCTGCGCCGGCAGGGCCAGATCTCCGGCGCCGATGCCCTCACCGCGGCCCTGGGGGGCACGGCCACCATCGAGGACGAGCAGGTGGAGGTCGCCGTCGCCGCACCGATCGCTGCGATGGCCGACCGGCTCCGCAACGCCTCCCGTCCGGCCGAGGTGCCCGAGCCCGCGGGCCTCACCGCCACCCTTCGCCCCTACCAGCGGCGCGGCGTGGGCTGGATGGCGGCCATGGCCGACCTGGGGTTCGGCGGCGTCCTCGCCGACGACATGGGCCTGGGGAAGACCGTGCAGCTCATCTCGCTGCACCTCCACCGGATGGAGGAGGGAAGAGGTGGCAAGCCCACGCTGGTGGTGGCACCGGCGTCGGTGGTCGCGAACTGGCACCACGAGCTCACACGCTTCGCCCCGTCGATCGGGGTGCACCGCTACCACGGTCTGGGCAGGTCGCTCGCCGAGGTCGGCCCCGACGACGTGGTGCTCACCACCTACGGCATCGCTCGCCGCGACCATGCCGTGCTGTCCGAGCGGCCGTGGGGCCTCCTCGTGGCCGACGAGGCGCAGCAGATCAAGAACCCGGCGTCGAGCACCGCGAAGGCGCTGCGCTCCATCCCCGCCGAGGCACGGCTGGCCCTCACCGGCACCCCGGTCGAGAACCGCCTCACCGAGCTGTGGGCGCTGCTCGACTGGACCACCCCCGGCCTCCTCGGCCCGGTCGAGCGGTTCCGCCGCAACGTCGCCATCCCCATCGAGCGCGACCGCGACGAAGCGGCACGTGACCGCTTCGGAGCGGTGATCGCACCGTTCCTCCTCCGCCGCCGCAAGGACGACCCGCTCGTCGCGCCCGACCTGCCACCGAAGACCGAGACAGAGCATCCGGTGGTGCTCACCGAGGAGCAGGCGGGGCTCTATCGGGCGGTGGTCGACGAGGTGATGTCGTCGATCGCCACGGCCGACGGCATGAAGCGGCGCGGCCTCGTGCTCAAGCTGCTCACCTCCCTCAAGCAGATCTGCAACCACCCGGCGCAGTACCTCTCCTCTCCCGGGCCGCTCGCCGGACGGTCCGGGAAGCTCGACGCGTTCGACGACCTCATCACCGCCATCGCCGACGCCGGCGACTCCACCCTCGTCTTCACCCAGTACGTCGAGATGGGACAGCTCCTCCTCGAACGGCTTTCGGAGCTCGAGCTGCCCGCCGAGATGCTCCACGGCTCGCTCACGCTCAACCGGCGCGCCGAGATGGTCGAGCGGTTCCAACGAGGCGACTTCCCGGTGTTCGTGGTCTCGCTCCGCGCCGGTGGCACCGGCCTGAACCTCACCCGGGCCACCCACGTGGTCCACTACGACCGATGGTGGAACCCGGCGGTGGAGGCGCAGGCCTCCGACCGAGCGTGGCGGATCGGCCAGGACCGCCCGGTGCAGGTCCACCAGCTGATCAGCGAGGGCACGCTCGAGGAGCGCATCGCCCAGGTGCTGGCCGACAAGCGCGAGCTGGCCGAGGCCGTGGTGGGCAGCGGCGAGTCGTGGATCGGCGAGCTGAGCGACGGCGAGCTGATCGAGCTGGTCCAGCTGGGGGCCGGATCGTGAGGGAGACCAGCTGATGGCGCCCCGACGGAAGTTCGGCACCACCTGGTGGGGCAGGGCCTGGTTGGAGGCGCTCGAGGGCTCGGCCAGCCTCGATCCCAGCCGCCTCAGCCGCGGTCGCACCTACGCGAGGAACGGCAACGTGGGCCCGCTGACCGTGGCGCCCGGGCACGTGTCCGCCAAGGTCACCGGGCAGCACTCGATGTTCTACCGGGTCGACGTCGCGGTGCGGGTGCTGGCTCCGTCCGAGCGCGAGCAGGTGGCGGAGGCGATCGCCGCCCGCGCCGCGCACGCCGCAGCGCTCCTCGACGGCGACATGGACCCCGGGATCGTCGACGACCTCCACGACGTCGACGTGCGACTGCTCCCGGGGCCGGGCGACCTGCGCACCGACTGCAGCTGCCCCGACTGGGCCGAGCCGTGCAAGCACGCCGCTGCCGCCTGCTACCTCATCGCGGATGAGCTCGACCGCGACCCGTTCCTCCTCTTCCTGCTGCGGGGCATCCCCCGCGACGAGCTGCTCGCCGAGGTCCGCCGGGCACGCCGTTCCGAGAGTCCCGCTGACGACGCCCACTCGTCCACCGCCGGCGTCCCTGCTGCTGCAGCGTGGGAACGCCTTCCGCTCGACGCGCCCCTCCCGGCGCCGCCCAGCGAGGTGACCCGGCGGGAGCCGCTGGGGCACTCGCACCCACCCCGCGTGCCGTGGGACCTCGACGTGCCCGCCGAGGAGGGCGTCGACCTGGCTCGTGTGGCCGACCTCGCTCTCGACGCCGCCGACCGCGCCCGGGGGATGCTCCTCGACGGGCTGCCGTCGGGCCTCGCCAGCGGGTCGCGAGCCGACCTCGCGCGTCGAGCGGCGGCCGACGGCACCGAGATCGGCATCGCCCGGCTCGCCCGCCACGCCGGGGTCGCACCGAAGGCGCTCCGGGCCTGGGCCGAGGCCTGGCGACTCGGCGGCGAGGCCGCGGTGGGCGTCGTCAGCGACGGCGACGTCTGGGACACCGACCAGGCCGTGCTGGAGGCCGCGCGGGCCTCGCTGGTCGAGATGGGCTGGCCCCGACGTTCGATAGCCCTCAGCTACGACAGCCTCAAGCTGCGGGGCGACTGGCTGGTCCGCGGGCCGGATCAACGGTGGTACCGGGTCCGAGGCACCGGGAAGCACGGCGACATGCGTCTGCTCGCGCCGCCGGCCGACGACGTGTGCGACCTCGTCGACGCGCCGGAGACGGCCTGACCCCGACTGGTGGTCGCCGTGCCGGCGTGGTTCCCTGTGCACATGGCGGTGAGATCCCGGACGACCCTGGCGGTCGTCCTCTCCGTGCTGCTGGTGGCGGCGGTGGCGTGCGGTGACGGCAACGGTGAAGCAGACGGCGAGAAGAGGCCGACCACCGCTCCCACGACCGCGTTCGTCCCCGGGCCGACCACGCCGCCATCCCCTCCGGGTCCGGAGCTGGTCCGCAATCCAAGCTTCGAGGAGCTCGGCCCGAACGGACGCCCCCTCGGGTGGTCCGAGGTCGGATGGGGCGACAACGACCGGTCGTTCAGCGTGATCGACCAGGGGGCACGGACCGGCGGGATGGCCGCTCGGGCCGAGATCACCCGCTACGTCGACGGCGGCGCGACCTGGGCGTTCGAGCCCATCGCCGTCCAACCGTCCTCCTCGTACCGGGTGACCAGCCACTACCGGTCGGACGCGCCGGTCGAGATGTTGATCGTCGAGACCGACGCGGCGGGCGTGCAGTCGTACCCCATGCACCAGGTCACGGACGCCAGCTCGGGCTGGTCCGAGTTCGACGCGATGGTCACCACCTCCGCCACCGCGGTGACGATCACGCTCTACCAGAGCATCGAGGAGGTCGGGTGGGTCGAGGTCGACGACGTCTCGCTCCGCACCTACACCCCGCGCCGGCTCCAGCGCCCGCTCGTGTCGCTGACCTTCGACGACGGCTACCGCTCGCACCTCGAGGTGGCCACGCCGGTGCTGCGCGATGCCGGTCTCCGCGGGACCTTCTACGTGGTCAGCGGCTTCCTCGGCGACCCGAAGCACCGCTACCTCACCGAGCCGATGGTCAAGGAGCTGTTCGACGCCGGCATGGAGATCGGCAGCCACACCGTCGACCACGAGCGGCTCTCGGAGCTGCGCCCCCGTGACGTCCGCCACCAGCTCGCCGACAGCCGCAAGGCGCTCGAGGAGCTGATCGGCGTGCCGGTCGAGGACCTCGCCTCCCCGTACGGCGACAGCTCCACCGAGGTGCGCGACGAGATACGGGCCCGCTACCGCTCCCACCGCTCGGTGGAGGGCCGCCACAACCTCCCCGAGTTCCTGGACCTCTCCAACCTGGAGGCGCGCCTCATCGAGGAGACCACCACCCCGGCCGAGGTCGAGCAGTGGATCGCCGAGGCCGAGGCGGAAGGTGGCTGGCTGATCCTGATCTTCCACGACATCACCGAGAAGCCGGCCGAGTACGACACGACCCCCCACGACTTCCGAGCGATGATCGACGCCGTCGAGCGCAGCGACCTGACGGTCCGCACCGTCGCCGAAGCGCGCCGCGAGGTGCTCGCCCAGACGTGACCGTGGCGCCTCGGGAAGGTTCCCGGCTGCCCGGGGGTTGGCCCAGTCCATGCGCATCGACATCTGGTCCGACGTCGTCTGCCCCTGGTGCTTCGTGGGGCGCCGCCGCCTGCAGCAGGCCCTCACCCGGTTCGACGGGGCCGAGGACGTGGAGATCGTCCACCGCGCCTTCGAGCTGGACCCGTCCGCGCCCTCGGAGGGACGGGTCGACCTGGTCGCGCACCTCGCCCACAAGTACGGGGCCAGCCGCGAGCAGGCGCTCGGCATGCTCGACCGGGTGCGTTCGGTCGGCCAGGACGACGGCATCGACTTCCGGTTCGACATCGCCCAGCGGGCCAACACGCTCGACGCCCACCGCCTGGTGAAGCTCGCCGACCGCGACGGTCTGGGCGACGCCATGCTCGAGCGGCTGATGCTCGCCTACTTCACCGAGGGCGAGGCCGTGGGCGACCGCGCCACCCTCGCCCGCCTGGCCGGCGACGTCGGGGTCGATCCCTCCGAGGCCTCCGAGATGCTCGCCTCCAACACCTTCGAGGACGAGGTCCGCGCCGACCAGCGCGAGGCACGGGAGCTGGGCGTCACCGGCGTGCCGTTCTTCCTGATCGACGGGCAGGTCGCCGTGCCCGGCGCCCAGGACGTCGACACCCTCGTGCGGATCCTCGAACGCGTCCGGGCGCGCGCCCTGTCGTAGACGGCAGGATGGTGCGCATGAGCACCATCGACGCCGCCGCACTCACCCCGCTCCTGGACCGCGTCCGGGAGGTCGTCGGGGACGCCCACGTGGCGACCGGCGACGCGGTCGGCGAGGACTACGGCCACGACGAGGCGCTCGGCATCGCCCCCGTGATGCCTGCGGCGGTGGTCCGTCCCGGCACGACGGCCGAGGTCGCGGCGATCGCCGCCGCAGCGAACGAGGCAGGGGTTCCGATCACCGCACGCGGTGCCGGCACCGGCCTGTCCGGTGCGGCCAACCCGCGCCACGGCGGCCTCGTCGTGAGCTTCGAGCGGATGGACGCGGTGCTCGAGATCGACCAGGACAACCACACGGCGGTGGTGCAGCCCGGGCTCACGCTCGACCGGCTCGACGAGCAGCTGGCGCCGCTCGACCTCGTCTACCCGGTGTTCCCCGGCGAGTACTCGGCGAGCCTCGGCGGCAACGTCAACACCAACGCGGGCGGGATGCGGGCCGTGAAGTACGGGGTGACCCGCCACCACGTGCTCGGCCTCGAACTGGTGCTGGCGAGCGGCGAGGTGATCCGCACCGGCGGCAAGTACGTGAAGTCGTCCACGGGCTACGACCTGACGCAGCTCGTCATCGGCTCGGAGGGCACCCTCGGACTGGTCACCGAGGTCACGCTCAAGCTGCAGCCGCGCCTCGCCCACCAGGGCACCGTCCTCGCACCGTTCGCCACGCTCGAGGGGGTCACCGGCGCGGTGCCCCGGATCGTGGACTCCGGCGTGCACCCGATGATCCTCGAGTACATCGACATGATGACGATGGCGGCGATGACGACCGCCGGTCTGGAGCTGGGGATCCCCCAGGAGGTGCGCGACACGGCGCTCGCCTACTTGGTGGTCGTCCTCGAGAGCACGTCGGAGGAGCGGCTGGAGGAGGACACGGCGGCCCTGGGCGCCCACCTTGACGAGCTGGGCGCCACCGACGTGTACGTGCTTCCCGGTCACGCCGCCACGGCGGTGATCGAGGCACGCGAGAAGGCGTTCTGGCTGGCGAAGGCGAACGGAGCCAACGACGTGATCGACGTGGTGGTCCCCCGCGCCGCCATCCCCGACTTCATGGCGAAGGTGGGCGCGCTGGCGGCGGAGACCGGCAGCTGGATCGCCGGCTGCGGCCACGCCGGCGACGGGAACGTGCACATGGGCATCTTCCAGGCCGACGACGAGGTGCGCTCCCAGCTGCTCACCTCCCTGTTCGCAGCGGGCATGGAGGTGGGCGGCGCGATCTCAGGCGAGCACGGCCTCGGCACGGCGAAGCGGAAGTACTTCCTCGAGCTCGAGGACCCGGCGAAGATCGAGCTGATGCGCCGGATCAAGACGGCCTTCGACCCGAACGGCATCCTCAACCCGGGCGCCGTCTTCTAGGCCGACGCACCGGTCCACCCCAGGCGCCGGGCACACCGGCGCCATGCGACGACTACCGTCGCTCGGGGCCCTCGCGGCCCTTCCCGACACGAAGGAGGCTCGTCCGTGAATGGCGCACAGGCACTGATCCGAACGCTCGTCGACTCGGGCGTCGACGTGTGCTTCACGAACCCGGGCACGTCCGAGATGCACTTCGTCGCAGCCCTCGACGACGTCCCCGAGATGCGCGGCATCCTGGGGCTGTTCGAGGGCGTCGTCACCGGCGCCGCCGACGGCTACGCACGCATCGCCGACAAGCCGGCGGCCACCCTGCTGCACCTCGGCCCGGGCTTGGGGAACGGGCTGGCGAACCTCCACAATGCCCGGCGGGCGAAGGTGCCGATGGTCAACATCGTCGGCGACCACGCCACCTACCACAAGCAGTACGACGCGCCGCTCGAGAGCGACATCGACTCGATGGCCGCCACCGTCTCGGGATGGGTCCACCGGTCGACCTCTCCGGAGGACGTCGCCACCGACGCCGCTCGCGCGGTGGTCGCCGCCACGGAGGGCGCGGGCAGGGTCGCCACGCTCGTGCTGCCAGCCGACGTCTGCTGGCTGGAGTCGCCGGGCCCGGTCGACCCGCTCGAGCCGCTCGAGCCCACGCAGGCCAGCGCCGAGGTGATCGCCCAGACGGTCGACGCCCTGCGGTCCGGCAAGGCGTGCACCCTCTTCGTCGGTGGGCGCGTCCTGCGCGAGCGCGGCCTCCGCATCGTGCACAGCATCGCCGCCGCCACGGGCGCCCGCCTCCTGTGCGAGACCTTCCCCACCCGCCTCGAGCGCGGCGCGGGCGTGCCGCCGATCGACCGGCTGGCCTACCTCGCCGAGTTCGCCCAGCTGCAACTGGAGGGCACCGAGCACCTCGTGCTGGTGGACACCGTCGAGCCCGTCTCGTTCTTCGCCTACCCGGGGAAGGCGTCGGTGCTCGCGCCGGAAGGCGTGACCGTCCACGACCTGACGATCGGTGACATCGACCCGTTCGGCGCCCTGGAGGCGATCGCCAAGGAGCTCGGCATCGACATCGACGGCGAGGTGCCGCTGGCGGCTGAGGAGCGCCCGGAGCGCCCGACCGGTCCCCTCACCGCCGAGTCCCTCGCGAACGCCATCGCTGCGCTGATGCCCGAGGACGCGATCCTCGTCGACGAGTCGAACACCTCGGGCCTGTTCATCGCCGGTGCCACGGCCGGGTGCCCGCGCCACGACGCGCTGTTCCTCACCGGCGGGGCCATCGGCATCGGGCTCCCCCTGGCCACCGGAGCGGCGGTCGCAGCCCCCGATCGACCGGTCCTGTGCGTGGAGGCCGACGGCTCGGCGATGTACACGCTGCAGGCGCTCTGGACCCAACAGCGCGAGGGACTCGACGTCACGACCATCATCTGCAACAACTCCAGCTACGCCGTGCTCAACATGGAGCTGAACCGCGTGGGTGCCGAGGAGGTCGGCCCCAAGGCCAAGTCGATGCTCGACCTGCACGGCCCCGACCTCGACTTCGTCTCCCTCGCCACCGGGATGGGGGTGCCGGCCACGCGGGCGACCACGGCCGACGAGCTGGTCGAGCAGCTCGAGCGGGCGCTCGACACGCCGGGCCCCGTGCTGATCGAGGCGATCGTCCCGCCGCTGGCCATCTGAGCGATGGCCGCGCTGTTCGAGCGCTTGGGCGACGACCGGTTCGTGCCCACGGGGCACTCGCGGGGCCCGTGGGACCCCAACGCCTTGCACGGTGGCCCGGTCGCGATGCTGGTCGCCCACGCGGTCGAGCAGCTCCCCACCGAGCACCCGATGACGGTCAGCCGGCTGACCGTCGAGCTGGAGCGTCCCGTCCCGCTGGCCCCGCTGACCGTCTCGGCGAGCGTGACGCGCCCCGGCCGCAAGGTCCGGGTGGTCGACGTGGAGGTGCACGCGGACGACGGCAACCGCCTCGTCCGCGCCCGGGCGTTGCAGCAGCGGCTCGCGAGCGTCGACCTCTCCGACCAGCCGCTCGCGTCCGAGACGGTGCCGCCTCCGAGCGGCCCCGACGGCATCGTCGGGGTGCAAACGGACTGGAGCGACGACGGCGAGGCGTTCCACCTCACGGCGTGCGAACACCGGTACGTGTCGGGCAGCTTCGAGGAGCCAGGACCGGTCGTCGTGTGGATCCGGGTGGTGGTCGACCTCTTCCAGGATGAGCCGACCAGCCCCCTGCAGCGCACCGTCGGCGTCGCCGACTTCGGCAACGGGGTCAGTGCCGTGCTCCCGTTCGGGCGGTTCCTCTTCATCAACCCGGACCTGACGGTGCACCTCGACCGGCCGCCGACCGACGAGTGGGTGTGCCTCGAAGCGCGCACGCACACGTCCACCGAGGGGGTGGGGTTGGCCGAGTCGCAGCTGTTCGACCGCTCGGGGCGGCTGGGCCGCTCGCTGCAGTCGCTGCTGTTGGAGCGGCTCTGACCGACGCAGTGGTTGCCGCCGGGGACGACGGCGTGGTGGGCCGCTTCGCGCCATCGCCCACCGGGCGGCTGCACCTGGGCAACCTGCGCACCGCCATGGCGGGCTGGCTGTGGGCGCGGTCGCTGGGCGGCCGGTTCCTCGTCCGCATGGAGGACCTCGACCGGAGGACGTCGTCGGCCGAGCACGAGCAGGGCCAGCTGGACGACCTCGCCGCGCTCGGCATGGACCACGACGGCGAGGTGATCCGCCAGTCCGACCGGTTCGATGCACACCACGAGGCGATCGCGCAGCTGGCGGCCGCCGGGCTGACCTACCCGTGCTTCTGCTCACGCCGCGAGATCGCGCTCGCCGCGTCGGCGCCGCACGGTGATCTGCCGGAGGGCGCCTACCCCGGCACCTGCCGCGAGCTCGACTCCGCCGAGCAGGCGCGGCGTTCCGAGGAGCGGCCCGCCGCGCTGCGCCTGCGGGCGGGCGCGGTGGAGGTGCGGTTCACCGACCTGGTGGCCGGGGAGCAGACCGGCGTGGTCGACGACGTGGTGCTCAGGCGAAACGACGGCGTGCCGTCGTACAACCTCGCCGTCGTCGTCGACGACGCGCACCAGGGCGTCACGCAGGTGCTGCGCGGCGACGACCTCCTCTCCTCCACGCCACGCCAGATCCACCTCCAGCGGCTCCTCGGGCTCCCGACGCCCGAGTACGCGCACGTGCCGCTGGTGCTGAACACCGACGGTGAGCGGCTCTCGAAGCGTGACGGAGCGGTGACCCTTCCCGACCTCGTGGAGGCAGGTCTGGACGCCGCCGAGGTGTCACGTCGCCTGCTGCGGACCCTCGGATCGGAGGCCGAGGGAATCGACGCTGCGGTCGGTGTGTTCCACCTCGACGACGTGCCCCGTGGCGCCCTCGTCTACCGACCCGAGGAGTGGCGGAGCGCCGACTGACCCGAACCCCCTTACCCGATCCAGGAGATGCTCCGTGCTCGACCCCAAGGTCCGCGACCTCGCCCAGGCCCCGAACTTCGCCGCCTACAGCTTCCACGTCCCGTCCGGCGACATCTCGACGCACGTGATGTGGGTGGATGCCGACGACGAGCACATCCTCATCAACACCGAGGTGGAGCGTGCCAAGGCGAAGGCGGTCGACAAGGACCCGCAGGTGACGGTGACGATCTGGGACCGGGAGAGCCCCTACCGGTACGCCGAGGTCCGTGGGCGTGTGGTCGCCACCGACAGCGGGCCCTCCGCTCGTTCGCACATCGACGCCCTGTCGCGGAAGTACACCGGCGCCGACTACGCGGGTGAGATCAAGAGCGACCGCGTGATCCTGCGGCTCGAGCCGACCCGGGTGCGCACCTGGGGCCTGTGACGCCCGGAGTCGTCTGCTGGGTGTGCGGCCCCGCCCCGGGGCGGGGAGCCCTCAGCCGCAGGCCGGTGTGGTGAAGTGCTCTCGGTCGATCTGTTCGACCGGCACGACCAGCGCCGTGCCCGATCCCCGCTCGGCTGCGTAGACGAGGCCCACCAGCTGACCGTCGCGGTCGACGACCGGTCCGCCCGAGTCACCCGGCTGGGCGATCCGGTCGAGTCGCCACGCCCAGGGCGGGTCGTTCGCGCCCGTCCCCCGGACCGACGACGTGATCCGCGCCGGAGCGACGTCGAGGCGGCCGCCGCGCATCGAGCCCACCCAGACGTCGTCGCCTGGGGCTGCTGAGCGGGCCGCCACGTCCACTCCCACGCCACGCGAGGCCGTGGCGACGGCGGCGAGGTCGGCCCGTGACGCGACCTCCACCCACTCGACTTCCTCACCGGCCACGGTGACCCGCTCGCCCACCACGGCGTGCCGGTTGGTGAGGATCCTCCCGTCGGCCAGGCGCACGCCCGTGGCGGCTACGTCAGGCCCGCAGCCCGACGCCCGTACCTGCACGGTGGCTGCTCCCAGCTGCACGACCGGGTCGTCCAGCCCCACCCGCTCGTGCCCGACGACGACCACCAACAACCCGCCGATGAGCACGCCGACGACGGCGATCGACGAGGGCGAGAGGGCCCGCCGCTCGTTCCACGCCGTCGCCCTCCGCCGCAGGCTCCCCAGCCACGCGTGCACGGCGGCGAGTCTGTCAGTTGGCGCCCCCGGCTGCCAGGAGGCGCTCGGCCGCCACGGTCGCCGTCACCCGACCCGCTCGCAGGTCGCGCTCGAGGTCGCGGCCCAGCTCGGCGACGGCCGGGAGCGAGCGGAAGCGGTCGACCACGCGGTCGTCGACCATCGACCACATCCAGCGGATCTGCTGGTCCTGGCGCTTCTGGGCCAGCTCGCCCGTGGCGTCGAACTTCGCCCGGTGGACCCGGATCTGCTCCCAGATCTCGTCGAGCCCCCGGTCCTCCACGGCGCTGCAGGTGACCACCGGCGGAGTCCAGTTCGGGGAGGTCGGCTGGGTGAGGTGCAGGGCACGGCGATAGTCGGCTGCCGCCGCCTTCGCACGCTCGACGTTGTCGCCGTCGGCCTTGTTCACCGCGATCATGTCGGCCAGCTCGAGCACGCCCTTCTTGATGCCCTGCAGCTCGTCGCCCGCCCCAGCGATCATCAGCACCAGGAAGAAGTCGACCATGTCGGCGACGATCGTCTCCGACTGGCCGACGCCCACCGTCTCCACCAGGACCACGTCGAAGCCGGCTGCCTCGCAGACGAGGATCGTCTCCCGGGTGGTGCGGGTGACGCCGCCGAGGGTCGCCCCGGCCGGCGACGGGCGGACGAAGGCGTTCTCGTCGAACGCCAGCTGGGCCATCCGCGTCTTGTCGCCGAGGATCGACCCGCCGGTCCGCTGCGACGTCGGGTCGACCGCCAGCACCGCCACCTTGAGGCCCTCACGCGTGAGGTCGACGCCGAACTGGTCGATGAACGTGGACTTCCCCACCCCGGGCACCCCGGTGATCCCGACCCGGTAGGAGCCTCCGGTGTGGGGTAGCAGAAGTCCCAGCACCTCCTGTGCCAGTTCCTCGTGGTCCCTGCGGCGGCTCTCCACCAGGGTGATGACCCGGGCGAGGACGGTCCGGTCGCCAGCGAGTACGCCGTCCGCGTACTCCTGTGCGGTCGAAGGGGCGTTCACCCCGGTGGACGGTAGTCCGCCCGCCTCTCCCCGCTGTCGGGCGGCTTCGGTGTCAGCGGGTGGATCCTTGTGCGGGTGAGTTGAGTGGGTTGCCGTCGACGTCGACGACGAAGCAGACGATCGATCGGTCACCGTCGGCCCAGGTCGATGGTGAGGGGGTGATGGTGGTGATGTCGTAGACCGAGTCCCAGAACGGCACGCCGACGTAGTCCTCGAAGGGCTCCTGGCAGGCTTCGTAGGCGTGGGCCCGGATCTCGTAGCCGCCGGGGTAGTCACCGTCGGGGGCGTCGAGGACCGCGAACACCTCCATCTGGTGTGGCGCCTCGCAGTCACTCAAGGCGACCTCGGCGAGCGCCTCGGCAGGATCCGCCGTGTCGATGCACATGCCGACCTCGAGCGCGTCGACGTCGACGTGGTCATCGGAGGGCGCCACGGTGGTCGTCGGTCCTGGCGTGGTGGTGGTCGGTCCCGCCGTGGTCGTGGTCGGCCCCGCCGTGGTGGTGGGTGCCGCGGTGGTGGTCGTGGTGCCGCCGCCGGTGGGGAACGGGACGCACGCACACGACGCGGCGACCACCACGACGGCGGCGAGGGCCCCCAGGTGGGTCAGCCGTTGGACCGTTGGACGGGTCGATCTCGGGGAGTGCGCGCTCACTGGCGTCCGGCTCCTTCGTAGGTGGTGGTGATCGTGCCGAAGAGGTCGTAGCCCGACCCGGGAAGGTCGCCGGCGGGCACGTCGATGGTGTCGACGTAGCCGAGGGTCGTGACGTCGGGTTGGACGATGACGAGCGGGTCGCCGCCGCGCATGTGTTCTTCTGCGTATTGGACGGCGAACTTCTTCGCGACGGTCCAGTTCGGGAAGTCGCTCGTCATCACCGAGTCGCCGTGTTGCCCGTCGATCCCGAACCCGGCTTGCTCGGAGATGAGCTTGTGGAGCTCGGGCGGGATCGGCGAACCGTCCGGCCGGGCGATCGACAACAGATCGATGTCGGAGTACACGGGCTTGTTGTTGTGCGTGAAGATCAACAACCCGTCGTCGTTGACGGCCACCTTGGTCGTGATGGTCTTGCCGTAGCGCTGGATCTTGAACCCGTCACCAGCGTTCAGCTTCTCCAACAGCGCGTCCTTGGACTCCCACTCGGCCTTGCGGAGGTTGTAGCGCTCGATGATGTCGTCGATCTCCTTGCCGCCCCACTCGAGGTCACCTCGCTCGACGGCCTCCACCATGGCCGGGAACGGATCGGTCGGTTCGCGGAGGACGACGAGCCCCTGGGACTCCGCGTAGTCGTCGAAGCCCAGCCACTGCGCATCGATCTCGTTGACCGACTTCAACTTGATGGCCATCGGCTTGGCGTTGTAACCGAGCTTCGCGAACCTGGCCGCCTGCTCCGGCCTGGGCCGCACGAAGAACGCCACACCGTGCTCCTTGGCCGTTTCGATCATCCACGCGTGCTCGTCCGCCGTCAGCCCGGCCCGGGCCACGGTCTGGCCGGTGACGGGCACCCCGGTCGGCATGTCCTTGAGGTCGGCGTAGTCACCGTCGACGACCTTGTCGAAATCGACCGGGCCAGTGGCCTCGTCGACGCCCTCGGGTGCCTTCTTGAAACCCGACATGGCGCGACGCACCATCGGCTGCGTCAGCAGCCGTCCGAAGAGCTGGGCACCGGCCTGCTCCACCCCGACGCCGGTCGCGATCGCGGTCGCCGGCTCGGCGATCAGGTTCGAGACCGCTCGGACGTCGCCTTGGGTGTACGCCTCGTCGATGTCCCGCAACCAGTTCGCGAACACCTCGACACCGCCCACCGCGATGTCGTCGCGGACATCCGCGAAGTCGACGAACATCTTCTTCATCGACGTGGTGTGCAGGTACTCCCGTGAGGCCGCCACGATGCCCTTGGCGGTCTCGCTCAGCTGCTCCCGACCATCCTTGGTCACGACCAGCTCACCAGCCGTCAGGGCACCGTCGCCCATCTTCTGCAGCGCGGTCAGGATGCCCTCACCAGTGCCGACCGCGACACCACCCAGCGTCGAGCGGTCACCCCAGTCGTTGATCCCCTCGAAGAAGTCGAGCGCGTCCTGCAACAACAGGCGCCGGACCTCAGAGAGGATGCTCGACCAGTAGACGCTCAGGTCCAGGCCGCCACCGACATGGCCCACCGTGGACACCTCGGTCGACTCCCCATCGACCTCCGCTGCACCCGTCATCGTCAGGTCGACCGTCCACGTGGCCAACCCACCCGCGTCGCTCACCATCCCGAACGGGATCATGAACTCTTGCGATTCACCCGTCGCCAGCGACGCGATCCGCGGGCTCACCGACGGATCCAACTCGTTCAGGAGCCGGTCGATCACCACGATCTCGGGGTTCGACTCGATCGAGAAATCGATGCCGGTCACATCCACCGACCCGATGTTCGTCACCGTCCCCCGCAAGTTCCCGAAGTCCCCCGGCACCGGGCTCCCCGGCTGCAGCCGGAGCTCGCTGATCTCCAACCCCGGTTCCTCGATCGCGACCGACACCGAGCCACTCACCCCGAACAGATCGTTCGAGTACGGGTCACGCGCCGTGAACGACGACTCGAAGGTCACCGTCCCCTTCTCCTCCGCCAGGTACGACCACGTGAACGTCGTCGACGCACCCGCCTCCAACGTCACCGGTGACACCCGAGGATCACTCCCATCAGCACTCGTCGGACCACTCACATGCGACGCCATCGCAGACGGGTCCACCGCCAACGTCTCGGTCCTGATCCCCGAGATCGCCGCCGCCTCCTCGTTCGTGACCGTCGCCACCACATCGATGACATCGCCCACCTTCGTGGCCGAGTCGACCGACGTCGACATGTCCACCTTCAACTGGGCGGGGACCATGAGGTTGCCGCCGACCTCGGCGTCGACCGGCTCGCCGTTGCGAGTTCCGCTGGCCCCGGCACGGATCTCCAGGCGGCCCGAGGCCTTCGCCGCCACCTGGTAGCTGAAGGTGAGGGTGCTGTTCGCTCCCATCCCCCCGGGAGCGTCGGGGGTGGGGCCGCTCAGCAGCTCGATCTGCTCGGGATCGAACCGCAACCCGACCCCGTCCAACAGCGCGAAGCCGTCGATCGGCTGGTCGCCGCTCGTTCGAACCGTGAGGGTGATCGTCACCGGCTCACCGATGGCCACGGCGTCCGAAGGAACCGTGAGCTGGACGTCGAACTCGTCGACGGCGCAGTCCGGCAACTGGGTCCGGAAGTGGCCGAAGATCAGATTGCCGGCATCGTCCTCGTAGAGGCCCCGTCCGATGACCTGGCACTCGTCGTTGATGTCGATGGCGTCGTACAACTCGAGCCAATGGCCGCCGCTGCTCCCCACGAGGTCGGGGATGGAGATGAGCTCGCCATCGGGCGTCCGCACAGCCGCGAGCGGGGGATCTGTCGGCTGGGCCGGGTTCGACCACTGTCCGGCGACGAACCCCTTGTCGTTGACGGCCCTCGCGTAGAAGGTGCTCGTCGACGTCACGAGCGGTGTCACCGTGCCGTCGTGGTAGAGGTAGTACCCGCCGGGCCCATACCCGACGACGTGGCCCGACGACGACACGTCGAACACCGAGTAGGTGGACGGCAGGTTCGGCGCCGGCGTGACGGTCCCGTCCTTCAGGAAGCCCATGGTTTCGCCTGCGTTGGGCAGGACGCCCACCATCGTGCCGTCGGGCGCCATCGCAAAGACCGTCGCGAGACCCGTGACCACCGACGGGGTCGCCGTGGGACCGAACCAGGCGACCGCGTTGCTCGGGGGAGGCTCCCGCCACATCCGGGTGCCCACCACGAGGTTTCCGGGTCCCGGGCCGTGGACGGAGTAGATGTACTCGGGGTTGCCGTTCGAGTTCAGGGGGCGCTGGAGGGTGTCCGTGGTGCCGTCGCTGTACCAGAGGGTCGGCTCGCCGGAGTCGAAGCCGAGGATCGTGCCGGCGTCGTCGAACCCCCTCGGATCGATGGAGCTCGGATGCCGCTCCTCCACCTCGATTCCGTCCCACACGGCGAGGCGGTTCATCTGGCGGCCTGCTACGTGGCCGAGGTTGTTGATGAGCTCCGCGGTGAAGCCCTCTGGCAACCGCTCGATGACGACGGCTGCGGACACCGGTGCGGACACGATGCTGAGGAGCGACGCGAGCATCGCGACGGCCAGCCCTGCGACGGTGAGCACCCTTCGACCCGTCCGCGATGGTGACGAGGTCCCACGACGTGCCCCTCGACCGGTCGAAGGATGCCCCAACAGCTCGTCGTCCACCTGTGCACTCCCCTGCTTCCGCCAACGCCCCGCCACGCCCGGAGCTCCCGGGTGGCGCTCCCAACAGGGATACCGAACGCCCTCCAACGACCCGCTAACAGCCCGGATCCGCCGGCGAGACGGTTCGCTACCGTGTCCCCGGTGACGGTGGGGACCGGTGCCGGCGGCGCCTCGAGGTGGACGTGGGTCGCCCCGGTGGTCCTCGTGACCGCCGTGCCGCTCGCGGTGGACCCCGCCGCACAGCTGCGGTTCCTGGCTCCGAAGTGGCTGCTCGTGTGCGCTGCGATCCCTGCCGGGATGGCGGTCGTGGCCGCAGCCGGCCGGCTTCGCTTCCCGTTGGCCCGATGGTGGGTGGCGGCGCTCGCCGTCGCGGGTGTCGCCAGCCTGGTCGGCGTTGCGCCCTTTGTGAGCCTGGCCGGGTCCCCACAGCGCAACGCCGGCTTCCTCGGGCTGTTGGTGGGTGTGGGCGCGTACGTGCTCGGCGCCAGCACCGGTGACGATCCCACGACGACCCGGCGGGTGCTGCGTGCCGCGTTCGTGACCGGCGGTGTCGTCGGCGTCGGCGCGGTGCTGGAGCGTGCCGGTGTCGACGTGACGGGCCTGGGCGACACCGACGAGGTGACGAGGGCGAGGTCGACCTGGGGTTCGGCCACGTTCCTCGGCGGCCACCTGGTGCTCGTGGGACCGCTCGCGGTCGCGCACCTCCGGTCTCGTGATCCTCGGTGGCGCCTCGCCGCAGGCCTCTCCCTCGCCGCGATGGCCCTAGCGCTGGTGCTCACAGGAACCCGAGGGGCGTGGCTCGGCGCGCTCGCAGCTGGTGCCTTCATCGTTCCCTGGCGGGAGGTCCGGGAACGGTCAGGGAGCGACCGCCGCGTGGTGATCGGTGTCGTCGGGGCGGTGGTCCTGATCGGTGTCGCGGTGCTGGCGCTGGCGCGACCGTCCCTCACCCGGTCCACTGCGGAAGGCCGCATCGACCAGTGGCGTCTGGCCACGGAGGCGGTCGCCGAGCGCCCGCTCTTCGGTAGCGGGCTGGACACGCAGCGCATCGTGCTGCCTGCGTTCGTCGACGACGCGTTCGAGCGGGCTCACGGCAGCGACGCGCTGCACGACCGGGCCCACAACCTGTTCCTCGACACGCTCCTGGTCTCGGGCGTCGCGGGGCTCCTCGTGCTCGTGGGCCTGCTCACGGCGTTGGGTCGGCGCTTGTGGGCGGCCGCCCGCTCAGGTGCGGTGGCGCGGTCGCTCGTCGCAGGGCTGCTCGGCTACTTCGTGCACCTCCAGTTCGCCTTCGCCGAGGCCACCCTCGACCCGATCGCCCTGTTGCTCTGTGGGACCGTCCTCGCGATGGCGGCACGGGAGCACGAGGCCGATCGATCCCGAACCGTCGGTGGCCGGGTGCCGGCGGCAGCGCTGTCCACCGTCGCCCTCGCCGCAGCGATGTGGGCCGGCGCGGAGCTGTTCGCCGACCACCGGTTGAAGAGCGCGCTGGACCACCGAGCCGAGGGGGATCGTGCGGCGGCGCTCACCGCGCTGGACGGGGCGACAGCGCTCGCGCCCGCGCGGTTCGACCTCCACCAGATCAGAGCGCGGATCGCCGACGAGGCCGCTCGTGCCGGCGAGCCGGCGGACCTCGAAGCCGCGATCGACGATCTGGACGCTGCACTCGACGTGGCCCCGGACGATCCGGAGCTGCTCATCGACCGGGCCTCGGTGCTCACGGCGGCGGGGAAGCTCGACGAGGCGCGGCGCGAGTACGACCGAATCCTCGCCGACCGGTATCCCAGCTCGTTCCGCGCTCACCTCGGCCTCGGCGTGGTGGCAGCCAGCGACGGCGAGGACGAGGTCGCGGTCCGAAGTTGGCGCCGCGCCGCCGACCTCGCTCCGCGCGACGAGCGACCGTGGCTCAACCTCGGGCAGCTCTACGAACGAGATGGCATGGCCACAGCAGCCCGCGGCGCCTACGAGCAGGCGCTCGAGGCCGACCCCTCCTCGCAGGCCGCAACCGACGCACTCGCTCGTCTGGAACGCTGATCGGCGGACGCCACCGTCGATCGTCGGGTCACCCTGTCGTCTCCAGTTCCGCCGCGAACACGGGCGCCTCCAGGCGCGCCACCACCTGACGGGCGATCGAGCGATGGCGCCCGGCCGCCGCGTCCTCGCCCACCGCCGCTGCCAGGAGGGCGAGGACCGAGTCGACGGGACCGTACGAGCAGTTGCCCTGCCAACAGGCGAGGCCCTCCCAGGGCAACAGTCGCTCGCGGTAGCGCTCGATCGTGGTGCGGTCCCCCACCGCCGCAGCTGCTCGCCCTCCCACCAGGTGCGCCGCCAACCAGGTGAAGTCGTGCGGCACGTCGTCGAGGGCGGCCACTGCGTGGTCAGCAGCGTTCGCCGGGTCCTCGTCGACAAGGCTCAGCGCGTAAGCCGCGTGCCACGCAGGGACACCCGGCTGCTCGGCCACCAGCTCGCTGAGCGGCTCCCTCAGCTCGGCGACACGCCCCTGAGCCACCCGGATGGCGAGGAGCTGTGCGCTGTAGGTCGCCAACGCGCGGGACGGCGACACCGGCGCCATCAGTTCCAGCGCCTCGGCCGAGCGGGACTCTGCGAGCTCGAGGTCACCGTCGAGGTGGGCGACCGCCGCCTGCAGGAAGAGCAGCGCCCACCGGCGGCCCACGTCGCCGACCCGGCGGACGAGGGTGCCCATCTCCTCGACCGCCGCGCGCAGGCGGACGCCGTCGGCGCGTTGCATCGCGACCGAGGTGGCGAGCTGCAGGCCTTCGAACAGCGCGACGGGATCGTCGGCCTCCCGGGCGAGGGTCAGCAGCTCCTCCGTGAGCCGCTCGCGCCGTTCGAGGTCGGCGGGATGGCCCAGCGCGAGGTAGGTGAACGGCAGCACCTGCCGACGGGTCGCCGCCTGGACGGGCGTGCGCTCCGCCTGGTCGAAGAGAGAGCGGCAGAGATCCGGGTCGCCCGTCATGGAGTACATGAGGCTGGCAGCGGCGCTCACCCGGGCGAGCTGCTCCGGAGCGGTCACCTCGCGGAGAGCGATCTCCACGATCCGCACTGCCTCCTCGTGCCGGGCGCCCGACTCGGTGGTGGCTCCCAGCTGCAGCACCGCGAACGCGGCGTCGGCCACGAGCTCGGCTTCGCCCAGCGCCACCGCGGCCTCGGCGGCATCGAACAGCGCCTGCTCGTGGGTCGGGTCGCCAGCGAGCCGAAGTGCGTCGCCGTAGCACACCAGGGCGGCCACCTCGGCGGGCGATCCGGCCTGCCCCGTGTCGGCGGCCACCCTCGTCGCCTCCCGGTACCACTCGGCCGCATCGGCGTGCGCGCCGTGGGCGGTCGCCTCCCGGCCGGCGGCCATCGCCCGGTCGATGGCCGTGGGCGGCGCGAGCTCGGCTGCGGCGACCGCATGGGTCGCGATGACAGCTGCGGGAGCACCGGCCGCCTCGAGCAGCTCGGCGGTGCGGTGGTGCACCTCGGTCCTCGTCCCCGGAGGCAGGTCGTCGTAGATGGCGCGCTGCACGGCCCCGTGGCGGAAGCGGACGTGGCAGACCCGATCGTGCTCCACCGCTTCGACCAGCCCCGATGCGAGCAGGCGGTCGACGCCATCGCCGGGAGCCAGAGCATCGAGCACGTCCCTCGGGACCTCGGGACCGCACACCGCAGCGATCTCGAGCGCTGAGCGAGCGATCTCGTCCAGCCGCGCGGCCCGGCGGCGCACCAGGGCCCTCAGCGCGGGGACGGGTCCGAGTCGGGTGCTGGCATCGGGTGTTCGGCCTGCATCGGGATCGAGCTGATCCGACTCCTCGAGGAGGTATTCGATCAGGAGCGGGTTGCCGCCCGACATCTGCATCAGCCAGGTGACCAGGTCGTCGCCGCCGTCGCCGTCATCTTCCATCCGCCCTGCCACGAGCTCGATCACGTGCTCCCGGTCGAGGGGCGGGACCTCCATCGGCTGCACGTCGAGGCCCGTCAGGTCGACGTCGGGATGACCTGCCGTCGCCACCAGCGCCACTCCGGGGAGCGCAGCAGCCGCTCGCAGCGCCTCGAGCGACGTGGGACCCGCCCGGTCGATGTCGTCCACCAGGAGGGCCACTCCCCCGGCAGAGGCTGCGATCCCTCCGACCGCCTCGACGAACCCGACGATCGGCTCGGAGGTCACGCCTCGGCGGTGCCCGAGCGCCTCGAGCAGCTCGGCGAGCGATGCTGCGGCACGGCCCGGATCGGTGCACTGGGTCCAACCGACGCGCAGCGCGTCCCGACGGAGACGTCGCCGGACGTGGGCGAGCACCGTGGACTTCCCCGCTCCCGGCTCCCCCACCAGAAGCGCCACGCCGCCGCTGCGGGCGACCTCGAGCGTGGCAGCGGTCAGCGCGTCGCGCCCGACGGGCTCGGAGGCGGGATGCCGCCGGGCGTCCTCGTCGACACCGAGCACCGCGCCCTCCGCGGCTCGCAGGACCGGTCCCGGATCCAGACCCAGGTCGTCGGCGAGGATCCGGCGGGCACGTTCGTAGGCGCCCAGGGCGTCCCCCCGCCGGCCGGCGCGGTCCAGGGCTTCCATGAGGAGCGACCAACGCCGTTCGTCGTAAGGGGTGGCCGCCACCAGCCGTTCGGCCTCCGGCAACGCCCACGCGAACCGACCCAAGCGCACCCCCGCTGCCAAGCGGACGTTCTCGGCAGCGATCCGGATCTCCGACACCCGATGGCGGTGGTCGTTCACGAACTGTCCGTCGACCTCGGCGAGGACCTCGGTCAGCGCCTCACCCCTCCATCGACGGAGCGCACCGTCGGCGAGCGCGAAGGCCTCATCGGCGCGCTCCTCGGCGAGGTGCTGCTCGGCGGTCGCGACCTCCTCCGCGACCAGTGCGAAATCGGTGGCCACCGCGAGCCGGTAGCCGTCCTCCTCCGTCTCGATCACCTCCGGCCCGAGTCGGGTGCGGAGCCGGCTGATCTGGTTGTGGAGGGCTGGTCGCGCCGTCGTCGGCGGGTTCCCCGACCAGACGAACTCGATGAGGCGGTCGATGCTGACGACGTGCGGCGCGTCGATGGCGAGCCGCCCCACGATCCGCCGTTGCGTCACGGACAGATCCGAGGCGACCACCCCGCCGTTCGGCCCGACCACCCTGAGCGGCCCGAGGACCTCCACGATGAGACCGGCGTGTCTCGGTTCGGTCATCCCCGTCGGAGGGTACCGAAGCTGACCGGCTGAAGCGGGGAGGCATGCCGGTGGAGGCCCCACCCGAGAGCTGCGTCAGCGTGCGCGAGCGCTACTCCGAAGCGGTCGTGTAACCCAGGCGGTCGTCGAGGAGGTCGAGCATCTCGCCGGCCGCCACCGAGATCACCGTGCCGGGCGGGAAGATCGCGGCGGCGCCTGCCTCGCGGAGCGCGTCGAAGTCCTGCGGCGGGATCACACCGCCCACCACCACGAGGATGTCGGGCCGATCCAGCCGCTCCAGCTCGGCCTTCAGCGCCGGCACCAGCGAGAGGTGGCCCGCGGCAAGCGACGAGGCACCCACGATGTGGACGTCGTTCTCGACGGCCTGGCGGGCGACCTCCTCCGGCGTCGCGAACAGGGGGCCGATGTCGACGACGAACCCGAGGTCGGCGTAGCCGGAGGCGATCACCTTCTGGCCCCGGTCGTGGCCGTCCTGGCCCATCTTCGCCACGAGGATGCGGGGACGCCGCCCGTCCTGCCGCTCGAACTCCTCGATCCGCCGGCGGACCCCGGTCACCACGTCGTCGGTGTCGCCCATCTCGCTCCGGTAGACGCCGGAGATCGTCCGGATCTCCGCTCGGTGCCGACCGTAGACCTTCTCGAGCGCGTCGGAGATCTCCCCGACCGTCGCCTTCGCACGGGCGGCGTCCACGGCGAGCGCCAGGAGGTTGGCGCTGCCGTCGTTGGTGCCGGCGCCGTTCGTGAGCGCCTCGAGGCAGCGGTCCACCTCGGCCTGGTCGCGCTCGGCGCGCAGTCGCTCCAGCTTGGCCAGCTGGTTCTCGCGCACCGTGCGGTTGTCGATCTTCAGCACGTCGATCGGGGCGTCGCCCTCGGGGCGGTACTTGTTGACGCCGATCACCGACTGGCGGCCCGAGTCGATCCGCGCCTGCGTGCGGGCAGCGGCCTCCTCGATTCGCAGCTTCGGGATGCCGGCCTCGATGGCCTTCGCCATCCCGCCCAGCTCCTCGACCTCGGCGATGTGCTGGCGGGCCCGCTCCACGAGGTCGGCGGTGAGCCGCTCCACGTAGTAGCTGCCGCCCCACGGGTCGATGACGCGGGTGGTGCCGGACTCCTGCTGCAGGAACAGCTGGGTGTTCCGGGCGATGCGGGCCGAGAAGTCGGTGGGTAGGGCCAGGGCCTCGTCCAGCGCGTTGGTGTGGAGCGACTGCGTGTGCCCCTGCGTGGAGGCCATCGCCTCGATGCAGGTCCGCATCACGTTGTTGAACACGTCCTGCGCGGTCAGCGACCAGCCGGAGGTCTGGCTGTGCGTGCGCAGCGAGAGCGACTTCGTGTTCTTCGGCTCGAACTGCTGCACCAGCTCGGCCCACAGCAGCCGCCCGGCGCGCATCTTCGCGACCTCCATGAAGAAGTTCATGCCGATCGCCCAGAAGAAGCTGAGGCGCGGCGCGAACGCATCCACCTCCAGGCCGGCGTCCATGCCGGCGCGGATGTACTCGACGCCGTCGGCGAGCGTGTACGCCAGCTCGAGGTCCGCCGTCGCGCCGGCCTCCTGCATGTGGTAGCCGGAGATCGAGATCGAGTTGAACTTGGGCATCCGCTGCGAGGTGAAGGCGAAGATGTCCGAGATGATCCGCATCGAGGGGGCCGGCGGGTAGATGTAGGTGTTGCGGACCATGAACTCCTTGAGGATGTCGTTCT
>JBIQID010000022.1:0-6549 GCA_044508215.1 Actinomycetota bacterium
CGGCGTTCCGGGCGCCCCGGCGCGTCCGGGACGCGCCCTCGCCACGTCGAGTGGTGAGGGCGCGCCCGCGGACGCGTGAGGGCCACGTTCCGTGGCTCGGCGGCCCCGCTGCCGCAGGCGGGAGCTAACGTCGGCGGCCGACGCCGGGCCCAGCTGTGCCGGCCTGTCGGAGAAGGCGGCTTCTCCTCATCGACTGCTTCGAGAGGACACCGCCGTGCAGACCGCTGCTGTCGCGCAGGACCGGGGGCCGGAGACGGACCTCGCCTCGCACATCCTCCACCTGGGTCGCACACTGGACTCGATCCACCACGAGCTCGTCCACACCCTCGCGAGGTTCGACGAGTCCGGCGAGTGGGCCCGGGACGGCTACCACACCTGCTCGGCGTGGATCGCCGAGAACCTCCGGGTGGCGATGGGGACCGCACGTGAGTGGCTGCGGGTGGGGCATGCGCTCGAGGACCTGCCGGCCATCGATGCCTCCTTCCGCGAGCACCGCCTCTCCTACGCCCAGGTGCGCACGCTGACCCGGATCGCCGTCGACCACCCCGACCGCGACGCCGAGCTGAGCGAGCTCGCGGAGGGAACTCCTGCCCGTGAGCTCGCACGACGGCTCGCACGGTGGAGCACCGACAACGAGGACCAGGACGAGCTCGACCGACGGCACCGCCGGCAGACCGGCCTGTTCGCCCACGTGCAGCCCGATGGGATGGGACAGATCACCCTTCGCCTGCCACCCGACGAGTACGGGACCGTGATGGCAGCGATCGACGACTTCGTGATGGCTCGACAGGACGAGTCAGCATCCGACCCCGAAGAGGGTCGCCACGAGGACGACGCGTCCGCGGACGCGTCGAACGCCGGCCGCCCGAAGCGACCGTCGCTCGCCCACCAGCGCGCCCTCGCGCTGGTGGCGCTGATCACCGGTGGCGGCTCAGGAGTCGTGACGGAGGTGATCCTCCATGTGAGAGGCGACGGGAACACGCTCCACGACGGCACGCCCGTGAGCGACAACGTCGTCGCGTCGAAGCTCCCCCACTCGTTCGTCCGGACGATGATCCACGACGCCGAGAGCAGGCCGATCAACGTGTCAGGTCGCCACCGCTACCCGACCAAGCGGCAGCGGCTGATCGTCGACGAACGCGAACCTCGGTGTGCGTGCGGCAGCGACGACCTGCTCGAGAAGCACCATGAGCCGCCGTTCGAAGAGAGCCAGCGCACCGTGGTGGACGAACTGGAGAACAAGTGCCCTCGATGCCACCGCCGGCGTCACGGACGCTCGTGAGCAGGCCGGCGAGGGTGGCAGGCCGGGCTCAGCTCGGCCAGACGATCGACTGCATCTCGGAGTAGGCGTGGAGGCCGAAGCTGCCGCCGTCGCGGCCGACGCCCGACTGCTTGAAGCCTCCGAAGGGCGCCTCGTGGTTCCGCTGCAGCGAGTTGATCCCGACGTTGCCGGAGCGGAGCCGCTTCGCCACCTCCCACGCACGGGACGTGTCCGAGCTGAAGACGTAGCTGTAGAGCCCGAAGTCCGAGTCGTTCGCGATCTGGATCGCCTCCTCCGGCTCGTCGAACGGCACCACCACGACGACGGGCCCGAAGATCTCCTCCCTCACCGGCGTCATGTCGTTGGTGCAGTCCACGAGCAGGGTGGGAGCGACGTAGAAGCCCTGCTCCATGTCGGGTCGTTCACCGCCGACGGCGATCGTGGCGCCTTCTTCCACGCCCTTTGCGATGTAGCCCTCGACCCGGGAGCGATGGACGTCGGTGATGACCGGACCCACCACGGTCCCGCGGTCCAGCGGGTCGCCGACCTTCATGTGTCCCGCCGCCTGCTGCAGTCCCGCAACGAGTGCGTCGTGGACCCCTCGCTGCACGATCACCCGCGTCGGGGAGGTGCAGATCTGCCCGGAGTGGAAGCCCCACACCGAGCTGATGCCGCCGATCGCCGCCTTCAGGTCGGCGTCGTCGAACACGATGCAAGCGCCCTTGCCGCCCAGCTCCAGCAGCAGGCGCTTCATGTCGCCGCCCGCGACCTCGCCGATGCGGCGCCCCACCTGGGTGGAGCCGGTGAAGCTGATCATGTCGACGTGCGGCGAGGAGACGATCGCCTCCGACGCCGCGATGTCGGTGCCGCAGGTCAGGTTGACGACGCCGGGCGGGAAGCCCGCTTCCTCGAAGATGCGCACCAGCTCGATGACGGCGAGCGGGTCCTGAGGGGCTGGCTTCACCACGACGGTGTTGCCCATGGCGAGCGCCGGGCCCAGCTTCCCCGCCATGTTCACGATCGGGAAGTTGTACGACGTGATGCAGCTCACCACCCCCACCGGCGCCCGGTTCGCGACCGCCGAGATGAGGCCGCCAGGAGCGAGCGCGGTGCTCGGCATCACCGACGGCTCGAGCGGGATGATCCGCGGCTCCATCGCGCCACGGGCGTACCGACGGAACCGTGCGGCGGCCTGCGGCACCTGCATCGACTTGGTCACCCGCATGGTGGCGCCCGTCTCGGCCTGCACCAGCGGGACGAGGCGTTCGGACTTGGCGTCGATCAGGTCAGCGACCCGTTCGAGCAGCTCGGCGCGGTGCTCGGGCGTGGTGGCGCTCCACGCATCGAAGGCGTCGCGTGCCGCCTCCGTCGCCGCGAGCGACTGGGCGACCGATGCCTGGGGCGCCGCGCCGACGACTTCCTCGGTGGCCGGGTTCACGATGTCGTAGGTGCCGGCCTCGCCGTCGACCCACTCGCCTCCGATGTAGAGCTGGTAGGGCGTCTCGGACATGTGTGGGGCTCCCGGGTGCAGGCTCGTTCGCAGTGCCGCGAACTAGAACGCGTTCCACCGAACACTACCGATCGCCCCCGGGACCCGTCAGACGGGGCACTCGTATGCTCTGGGCGATGTTCCGTCGCCGAAGAGCTGCGACCCCGGATCCGCTCGCGGCGGTGCAGCCCGCGCAGCTGCACGATCGCTGGCGGGACCCGGTCCATCACGTGCTGGCGGCACGGCAACGCTTCGCTTCCCTTGTCGCCTCGCTGCAGAGCGGCCCCATCCGGGAGCGGCTGGCCAACGTCAGCGAAGAGATCGACCGGTCGGTCCTGGCGACGTGGGCGACCGCGCTGCGAGCCCAGGACCTCGAGGTGGCTCTCGCCCAGATGGACCAGGTGGCAGCGCGCGACCGCCTGAAGGACGCGCGCCGGCGTCTGGCGGAGCTCCAGGACGCCGCTGCCCCGGCGGCCGAGCAGGCCCACGCCGCCGAGGAGGTCGCGTTCGCCGAGCAGCAGTTCGCCTCGATCAATCGGATGCGAACCAGGTTGGAGGAGATCACCGCCTCGCTCACCCGCGCCCAGCGGGACGTGGACACCTCGATCACGCTCGCTGCCGAGGTGGCGTTCAGCTCGACGGGCGCCGATCCGACGGCGTCGCTCACCAGGGCCGTGGGCGAGCTCTCAGCGCTCCAGGCGGCTCTGGCCGACCTCGACCGCTACTAGCCCGACGACGCCCGGGGAACGAGGGCGGAACGGAGCGGAGCGACCGAGACCTCGAAAGGTCAATCGAAGTCGAAGAGGTCCTCGAGGAACGACCGTCGCCGCTTGCTGCGGTACCGATCGTCCCGGTACCGATCGTCCCGGTACCGATCCTCCCGATGGCGCTCCTCCCGGTACCGGTCGCCACTCCGGGGCGCCTCGTACCGCGGTTCCGCCGGTGGGGGCGACGGCTGGGGCGACGACGGAGCGGCCGCCTCGGCACTCCCCCGGACGACCGCTGGGGCAGCTCGTTCGATGATCTTGTCGAGCTCGCCACGGTCGAGCCACACGCCGCGGCACTGCGGGCAGTGGTCGATCTCGATGCCTTCACGGCTCGAGATCACGAGGACGACGTCACACACCGGGCAGCGCATGTCCGGAACGCTACCGGCGCGCTGGCCCCCACCCGACCGCGACCCACCCGGCCGCTACCCGCCCGACCGCGACCCACCAGGACGTGGGCCAGTCGCCGGTCAGGGTGCGAAGTCGAGCCCGAGCATCTCGATGGCGTTGCCCCGCACCAGCTTGCGGATCACGTCCGCGGGCAGGTGGCCCATCAGCTTCTGGGCGGTCTCCTTCGAGTGCGGCCAGGTGCTGTCGGAGTGCGGGTAGTCCGTCTCGAAGCAGATGTTCGACACGCCGCACTTCTCGAGGTTGTCGAGGCCGTACTCGTCGTCGAAGAAGCAGCCGTAGATCTGGCGGTAGTAGTAGGTGCTCGGCGGCTCCTTCACCACGTCGGAGACGCCGCCCCAGGCCCGGTTCTCCTCCCAGACCTTGTCGGCCCGCTCGAGGATGTAGGGGATCCAGCCGATCTGGCCCTCGCTGTAGGAGAGCTTCAGCTCGGGCAGCCGGGCGAGCCATCCGGAGAACAGCCAGTCGGTCATCGAGCTCATGGCGTTGCCGAACGTGAGCGTGGAACCCACTGCGGCGGGAGCGTCGGCGGACGTCGACGGCATCTTCGACGAGCTGCCGATGTGCATGTTGATCACGGTGCCGGTCTCGGCGCACGCCCGGAAGAACGGCTCCCAGTAGTCGGTGTGGATCGACGGGAGGCCGAGGTACGGCGGGATCTCGGAGAAGCACACGGCCCGCACGCCGCGCTCGGCGTTGCGCCGGATCTCGGCGGCGGCCAGCTCGGCGTCCCAGAGCTGGATGATGATCAGCGGGATGAGGCGACCGTTGGAGCCGCCGCACCACTCCTCGACCATCCAGTCGTTGTAGGCCTTCACGCAGAGGTCGGAGAGCTCCTTGTCCTGGGCCTCCATGAAGGTCTGCCCGCAGAAGCGGGGGAAGGACGGGAAGCACATCTGCGCTTCGGTCCAGTTGACGTCCATGTCCTCGATGCGGGCGACGGGGTCCCAGCAGCCCTTGCGCATCTCCTCGTAGGTGATGCCGACGACCTTCACCTCGTCGCGGTCGAAGCCGGCGGCCGCCGAGAGGCGGGTCTGGGGGATCTTCTTGTCCTCGTACACCCACCAGTCGCACAGGTCGCCGTCGTCGGAGGGCTCGTAGGAGAACACGCCGCCCACGAACTGCATGTGGCCCCGCTCCTGGACCACGCGCGGGCCGACGTCCCGGTACTTGGCCGGGAGGCGGTCCTGCCACACGTTGCCGTGCTCGATGACGTGGTCGTCGACCGAGATCAGCTTGGGGAAGTCGTTCGAGGCATCAGTCGCAGCGCCCATGCGATCAGGCTACTCCTGAATCTGACGGGTCGTCAGGTCCCCTCGCGCGGTCCCGACGGGGCGGGAACGTCCCGGGATCTGGCGTTCCCCTCAGCCGAGGCTGGTCGCCTGGATGACCAGCCCGAGGTTCCAGCCGACCACGACGGCGTAGATGATGACCACCGCTGCAGTGGCCCGATCGACCAGGCGCCGCTCGACGGGGCTGATCATGAGCAGCCATCCGACGAGGAGAGCGACGCCGCACTTCAGCACCAGCGGGGTGAGCGAGTGGTCGATGATCGGCCGGACCAGCGGGTTCGCCTCGTGGCCGCCGTTGGCCAGCACCACCTTGGTGAGGATCACGTCCAGCAGGTTGAGGAGGACGAGGGCGAAGGCGAGGAACCACCGGTGGAACGGGATCCGACCGTCGGGCAGCTCGGCCGGCCCGGGTTCGTCGAGCGGCTCCCACGGCGCACGGTCGTCGAGGAGGGCGGCTTCCGGGGCGAGATGTCGATCGTCGTCCCGTCCGTGGCCCACGCCGTGCACGGTACGGATGCCAGCAGGGCACCACAAGCCGCGCCGGGTCACCCCTCCAGGAGGCCTCGGAGCAGGTCGTGGGTCTGCGCGCTGACGAGCGACGAGCCGCCGTCGATCACCACGTTCTGGCCGGTCACGTACGCGGCGGCGGGTGAGCAGAGGAAGCGGATGACCCCGATCACGTCGGGCGGCTGGCCCACCCGACCGAGCGGGGTGCCGCGCTCGAGGCGCTCCCGCTGGCGGTCGTCGTCGACGAGGAACGAGTTGAGCGGGGTGCGCACGAAGCCCGGCGACACGCAGTTCACCGTGATGTCCGGCGCTTCCTCGAGGGCTGCAGCCATCGTGAGCGAGATCACCCCGGCCTTCGCCGCGGAGTACGGCCCTTCGCCCCAGGTCGGGCGCACCCCCGACACCGACGACACGTTCACGATCGAACCGCCGCCGTTCGCCCGCAGCAGCGGGACCGCGGCTCGGATGCCGTTGAACACGCCGTGGAGGTTCACCCGGACGAGGAGGTCGAACTCCGCGTCGGTGTGGTCGACGAGCCGCTTCAGGTTTCCGACGCCGGCGTTGTTCACCACCGCGGTCAGGCCGCCGAGCGCCGCGTCGAGCTCCCCCATGGCTGCGGTGAGCCCCGGTCCGTCCGCCACGTCGGCGACCCGGGCGACGGCTGCGTCGCCCAGCTCGGCGGCGACCTCAGCGAGCGGCTCGGCGCGCCGGTCGAGGAGCCCCACGCGACCACCGCTGCGAACGACGTCTCGGGCCAGCTCGGCGCCGAGGCCGGACGCCGCACCGGTGATCAGCACCACCTCCGAACCGACGCCCCCGGAGCCG
>JBIQID010000022.1:6649-24570 GCA_044508215.1 Actinomycetota bacterium
GACGACCGTCGGTTCCTCGCAGATCACGAACTCGACCTTCTCCGTGTCGAGGAACCGGCCTTCGTCGGGAGCGATCAGCTCGGCGTAGGCGGGCTCGGCGAGGAACGCCTTGAACGCGTCGAGGTCCTCGAACCACTGCACGGCGACACCGTCGAGGTCCTGGTTGCCGGACCACGGTGACGGCGCATGGCGAGGGTGCTGTTCGTAGCGGACGATGTGCCGGGCGAGCTCCGGCGTGTCGCGGATGAGCGGGCCGTGGTGGTCCCGCCAGTGGCGCACGAACTCGTCGTGCGACATGTCGGAACGCCGCCGCAGGAATGCGAACAGCTTCACCATGGTGCGCCTCCTCCCGTGGCGGAGCCCACAGCGCAGCGTGCCGTCCCCGCCTGCTCTGCACTTCGCTGGGTAGGGTGACCGCACGGCCACGACCGGAGGACCGCTCCATGCGCCACGCCGACGATTCCCTCGCACACCTGCGCAACCTGCCGCTCTTCTCGGGATGCTCCGAACAGGAGCTCTCCGAGATCGATGCGCTCTCCGACGAGGTCCACGTGCCCGCGGGCCGCACGCTGATCCGCCAGGGGGACATCGGACGCGAGTTCATCGTCGTCCACTCGGGCGAGGTCACCGTCACCCGTGACGGCGAGGAGATCGCGCGCCTCGGGCCCGGCTCCTACTTCGGAGAGCTCGCGCTCCTGGCCTCCACCGTGCGCAACGCGACGGTCACGGCGGCGACGGACCTCGAGGTCAGCGTGATCGACCGGCGCGGCTTCCAGACCCTCCTCGAGGACTCGCCCGGCCTCACCCGCACGCTCCTCATGTCGACGGCGCGCCGTCTCGGCGAGCTCGACGCCGAGAACCGGGCCCTGCGCGGCGAGCGGCCGTCCGAGGACCACCTGGCCGACTGAGGGACCCGGCAGCATCAGCGCTGCCGCCCCACCTCGGGCCAGACCTGCGCACCGAACGCCTCGATCTGCTCGGCGAGGTCCGAGGCCGACTTCGATTCGAATCGCACCTGCAGCTGGTTCGCGCCGATCCGGAGGCACCCGGCGAGCTGCGCCACGGCCCGTCCATGGTCGGTCACCGTGTACTCGCCCGTCGCGTCGCTGTCCGTCAGCCGGAACACGCCGGCGTGGACCCCGACGTCGAAGGGGACGTCGTCGCCGAGGTGCTCGGCGCGGTCCGCCAGGATCCGTTCGACCGCCGCGCGCATGCCGCCCTCCGGCGGCGTCTGGGGCAACCACCCGTCGCCCAGGCGAGCGGCGCGGCGCATCGCCGCCGAGGAGGAGCCGCCGACCCAGATGGGCGGCCCGCCGGCCTGCACCGGGCGCGGCTCGATGCGGGCGCCCCCGAGCCCGCCGGTGGTGAACACCTCGCGGACTGCCTCGATCCCGCGCGCCACGGCGTCGCCCCGGCCCGCCCAGTCCGCTCCGAGCAGCTCGAACTCGCCCTCCACGTGGCCAGCACCGACCCCGAGGACCACCCGTCCACCGGACAGCACGTCGAGCGTGGCGAACGCCTTGGCGGTCTGCGCCGGGTGGCGGTACGGGAGCACCCAGACGTGGCTCAGCAGCCGGACCCGTTCGGTGGAGGCGGCCAGCCAGCCCAGCGTGGCGACCGTGTCGTACCAGGTGGCTCCCATGGAGGGAGCGAGGTCCTCGGGGATCGCCACGTGGTCGCACACCGCGACGTAGCCGGCACCGGCGGCCTCGGCGGCGAGCGCCACCTGGAGGATCTCGGCGGGGCCCGCGGTCACCTCCCAGTCCGCCACGAAGGCGGTGGACTGGGACTGGACGGGCAGCTGCAGTCCCCAGATGGCCTCACCCTGCGGAACGATCGCTGCCATGGACCTCCCCCTCGAACCGGCACGCGCATCGTAGGGGGACGGGTGGCGTGGTGAGGCCCGAGCGGCGCGAGACTCGCTCCGTGTCGGTGAGGGTGCGTCGATGACAGCGCAGGAGCGCCACGGCTGGAACGAGCTGGCGGCGATGTTCGTGGCGTTCGACGAGGACCAGGGCCCACAGGTCCCGATGTACGGGAAGATCTGCCGGGCGGCGGCCGAGGATCGGGAGGTCATCGACCTGCTCGCCGAGGCGGCACCCGGCCAGCGGCGGCCGATCCTGCTCCTGGCAGCGCTCCACGACCTGGTCCTGGAGCACCCCGAGGTCCCCGCAGGGCGGTGGTTCCCGAGCGTGAGCGGACGGCCGGTCCCGCCTGGGGACCCGTGGCCGGACGTCAGGGCGACGTTGATCGAGCACGCCGACCGGATCCGCCGCGTCGTGTCCACCCGCTCGACCCAGACCAACGAGGTGGGCCGGAGCGGCCTCTGGAGCCTCGCCGTCCCGTGGGCGTCAGCGGACGTCGGTGCGCCCGTCGCTCTGGTCGAGCTGGGCACCTCGGCAGGCCTCAACCTGCGGTTCGACGACTACTTCGTGGAGGTCCTCGACCGCCGACCAGGCGGTGACGGGCAGGTGATCGCCACCCGTGGCAACGCCGCCAGCCGGGTCCGGATCGAGACGGCGCTCCGGTACGGATCGCCGGCCGAGGACCGTCGCGTCGACGTCGTCGACAGGGTGGGCGTCGACCTGGATCCGGTCGACCTGCGCGACCCCGAGCAGCTCCGCTGGCTGCGCGCCTGCATCTGGCCGGAGCAGGTCGAGCGCTTCGGGCGGTTCGATGAAGCCGTGGCAGCGCTGCTCGCGGACCCGCCGCGGATCGTGGCCGGGGACGCGGTCGACGAGGTGGGCGATGTGATCGAGTCGGTCCCCCACGACGCGCACGTGGTCGTGATCTGGTCGTGGTTCCTCACCTACCTCCGACGCGACCGGCGTGCGGCGCTCGACGCCGCCCTCGACCTCGTCGGACGGAGCCGACCGCTGACGCTGATCAGCGCCGAGGCGCCGGGGGTGCACCCGGCGTTCGACGATCCCGGTCTGCCCGGAGACGACCCGGGTGAGTTCCGCACGATCGTGGGCGTCAGCCGCTGGCGGGACGGACGGCGCGACGACGCCGTGGTCGGCCGCTGCCACCACCACGTGCAGTGGCTCGACTGGCTGGCCTGAACCGGGGCGGTCAGGCCACCAAGGCGGGCAGGGAGCGGCGCTCGATCACGTGGTCGACGAGCCCGTAGTCGACGGCGTCCTGGCCGCGCAGGATGTAGTCGCGGTCCATGTCGCGGCGCAGCCGCTCCTCCGGCTGCCCGGTCGCTGCCGCCAGGATGTCCACGATCCGCCGTCGCATCTCCACGATCTCCGCCACGGCGAGCTCCATGTCGGTGCTCTGCCCTTGGACCCCGCCGTGCGGCTGGTGGACGAGCACACGGGCGTTCGGCAGCGCGTACCGCTTCCCCTTCGCTCCGGCGGCCAGCAGCACGGCGGCGGCCGAGGCTGCCTGCCCCACGCAGATCGTGGAGACGTCGGCGGCGATGTACTGCATCGTGTCGTGGATCGCGAAGAGGGCGTTCACGTCACCGCCCGGCGAGTTGATGTAGAGGGCGATGTCGCGGTCCTGGGCCTCCGACTCGAGGTGGAGGAGCTGCGCGATGACGAGGTTGGCGGTCGTGTCGTCGATCGGGGTGCCGAGGAAGACGATCCGGTTGGCGAGGAGCCGCGAGTAGATGTCGTAGGCGCGTTCGCCGCGCTGGGTGGACTCGAGGACGGTGGGGACGAGCATGGCGGTCGGCCTTTCGTGCAACTGTTGAGTTGCACATCAGGGTACGAGCGGCGATTGCGACGCGCAACCCTTCGGTTGCGGTATCGTTGTCACCGTGACGAACGACAGCGTCCAGCGCGAGGTTTCCCTCGACATCGATCCCGCCGAGGCATGGGAGCTGGTCGGCACCGCCGACGGCCTCGAGCGGTGGCTCGCCGATGAGGTCGACGTCGACGTGGCACCGGCCGGGGCGGGGACCGTCCGTGAAGGGGACGTCGTCCGGCAGGTGCGCATCGACCGGGTGGATCCCGGGCGCGAGCTGGCCTTCCGCTGGTGGCAGCCGGACCACGACAGCGGCTCGTCGGTGGTCATCACGATCTCCCCGGCAGACCACGGCACCGTGCTGCGGGTGGTCGAGACGAGGTCGGGCACGGCCGGCCCCCGGGCGTCGGCGAGCGTCGCTGCCGCGGCCCCTGCGATGCAGTGGGAGGTCCGGGTGCTCCTCCTGTGGGCGGGAGCGGCGCGCCTCGCCGTCCGGTGACGGTCGAGCAGGGCTCACCCCTCGACACGCTCTTCGGCGTCCTCGCCGATCCCACCCGGCGGGCGCTCCTCACCCACCTGCTGCACGACGGGCCCGCCAGCGCGACCCGGCTGACCGAGCTCACGCCGCTGACCCGCCAGGCGGTGACCAAGCACCTCCGCGCCCTGCTCGACGCCGGCCTCGTGGCGGCGCAGCGGGAGGGCCGAGAGGTCCTGTACCGGGCGACCCCCGAGCCGCTCGCCGAGGCGGTCGCCTGGCTGGTCGAGACGGCACCGGCGTGGGACGAGCGACTCGCCCGGCTCCGGCGGCGGGCGACCTAGCCACCACTGCTGCCGAGGCACCACAGCGACGTCGGGGCGCGGCACTACCGTCGCTGCGATGCGAGCGGCCCTCCGACGATTCGACGTCCGCCTGGCCCTCGTGGGCCTGGTGGGGCTCGCCGTGCGCTGGACCGCCGTCCTGGTCCACTACCGCAAGCTCAGCCCGCCGCCACCCGACCTCACCGACAACACGTGGTACTGGCTCCAGTCCAAGCTGCTCGCCGAGGGCAAGGGCTTCGCCAACCCGCTGATCTGGTACAAGCAGTGCCACATCGACGAGGTGAGCTGCGCGGTGCAGCACTCGGCGGGGAAGCCGCCGTTGTTCACGAGCTACCTCGCCGTCTTCCACCTCGTCGGCCTCGACTCGCCCCTGTCGATGCGGCTGGCGTCGGGGCTGGTGGGTACCGCGGCGGTGGTGGGTGCGGGCCTCCTCGCCCGGAGGATCAGCGGTTCCGACCGTGCAGGTCTGCTCGCTGCGGTGTTCGCCGCGGTGTACCCGAACCTCTGGATCAACGACGCGCTGATCCTCTCGGAGTCGATGTACGCCGCCGTCATCGTGGCGCTGCTGTGGACGGCCTACGGGGTGATCGAGCGGCCCACCTGGGGTCGCGCCGCGGCGATGGGGGCGATGATCGGCGTGGCGTGCCTCACCCGGTCGGAGAGCCAGGTCCTCCTCGTCTTCCTCGTCGTGCCGGTCGCCCTCTGGTCGTTGCGCCGCGTCGAGTGGCGACGGCGGGTGGGCGTCGCTGCCGTGTCGGTGCTGGTCGCGCTCGCCGTCGTGGCGCCGTGGGTGGCGAAGAACCTGTCGGAGTTCCGCCATCCGGTCTTCCTCTCGATCGGCACGGGGTTCGTGCTGGACGTGTCGAACTGCGACACCACCTACTACGGGGACCTGCTGGGCTACACCGACGCCAATTGCTCGAGCGACGACTGGCCCGAGGGTGCCGACGAGTCCGAGATCGAGATCCAGCTCCGCGAGCACGCGCTCGAGTACATCTCCGAGCACAAGGGGCGGATCCCGGTGGTCGTGGCGGCGCGGGTGGGCCGGATGTGGAACGTGTACCGGCCGCTGCAGGGCGTCGACCTCGACGTGTTCTTCGAGCGTCGCGGCAAGCTGCCTGCGCAGGCCGCCCTCTGGAGCTACTACGCCCTCGGCGCGCTCGCGGTGGTGGGCGCGTCGGCGATGGGTCGGGCGAAGCGACCGCTCCTGCCGATGGGGGTGATGGTCGCGATGGTGACGTTCACCGCAGCGTCGTCGATGCCGATCACGCGCTACCGGGTGGCTGCCGAGGTGGTGTGGGTGGTGCTGGCGGGGATCGGTGCCGAACGGCTGCTGTCCCGCCGCTCGTTGGAGCCCGCGTCCTCGTCGGACCACGGGTTCCAGGCGTCGACCGACCCCCCGTCCGACGGCGACGACGGTGGCCGCCAGCGGTCCCAGAGCGACGACGCGGCGATCGATGCGGCCACCACCAGCGCGACCTCAGCGGTCGACCGGTAGCGGCCGACTCCGAAGGTGATCGCGGCGCCGAACGTGGCGACACCGACCAGCGCGAGCACGGGTGAGATGGGCAGGCGCCAGCGACGCATGACCACCAGCCCCGCCACGCCGGCCACCTCCAGTGCGTAGAGGCCCCCCAGCGCCGCCCAGCTCTGCCAGCCGCCTCGCGACTCCACGTTGATCTCGAACCGGGTCGTCTGCATCGGCCGGAACCAACCCCACAGGCGGCCCACCCGCGCAGCCACCACCTTGGGATACTCGGAGAGGTGCTCCCGGATGTAGGCGGTGCCCTGCCGGTACGGCTCGGCGTCGCGGCCGGTCTCGTCGAGGACGTTGCCGTCCTCGTCCACGTGGATCGGGCGGCCCTCGGCGTCGGTGGCGTTCGGGTCGGGCGGCGTGAAGCAGTCGTGGTACCAGCCCAACTTGTCGCCCGAGTAGGTCTCGTCGCAGCTGGCGGCCGAGAGGGCTCCTCCGATCCCGGTCGTGAAGATCGTGGTCTGGTCGAACGTCATGAGGTTCCGGACCACCCAGGGGGCGATGAGGACCAGCCCGGCGACACCGGCGACGGCGGCGAGGCGGATCCCCTCCCACACGGCCTGGCCACGGCGGAACACCAACAGGATGAGGAGCACCCCGAACAGGACGAACTGCTCGTTGCGGGTGAGCGTGCTCACGGCAGCCGCGACGCCGGCCGCCGCGGCCCACTGCCACGTCCGCTCCTGCCAGCACCTCACCGCCGCGTAGAGGAAGCAGGCGACGGTGGCCTGCGCCAGCGCCTCGGACAGCAGCTGCGTGTCGTTGATCCAGATGTTCGGGTAGACGGCGGCGATGGCGGCGGCGCAGATCGCCGCTCGGTCGCCCGCGAGGCGGAACGCCGCGCCGGCACAGCCGGCGATGGTCACCAGCCCGAGCAGCGATGCGGCGATGCGGTGCCCCTGGGGCGAGTCGATGCCGAGCAGCGTCCACCCGGCCAGGTAGGTGGCGAACGCCGGGGGGTGTGACGCTGACGGGACCACCCAGCCGTCGAAGCTCGCCCACCGGTAGCCGTCGGCGTACCCGTCGCCGGCCGCCAGCGCCCTCGCCTGGTAATGGTAGTAGGCGGCGTCACCACCCAGGATGAGCGCGTCGGGGTCCTCCGGCACGTACTCGGCCATCAGCTGGGGCCTGACCTCGAGGGGTCGCCAGACCACCTCGTTCACGAGGCGGATCCCCATGCCGAGCACCATGAGGCCGGCGATGGCGAGGAGGGTTCCGCGGCGCACCGCAGGGAGGCTAACGGCCCGCCCGCACCAGCCTTCTGATCACGCTCGGCCCGTTCACGGAGACGTCGTCGAGGAGGTCGACGGCGGCCACGGCGACGCGGCCCCCTGCTGAGCCGGCATGTCGGGCACCCGTGAGCTGCAGTCCGACGAGCGGATCCGCGCCGGGGGAACGGAGCAGGTCGGTGAGGATCGCGAGGCCGCGGCCCGAGGCGAGGGACGCCGCCCGCAACCGGTCCGCCACCGCCTCCAGCGGCGACGGGCGGCGCAACGTGGGCTGCTCCCCCCTCACGATCCGAGCGAGGTTCGCGAGCGACACCGACCCGTCGTCGTAGTACGCACCGTGCCGGAACCCCACGCCGGCGTCGATCACCACCGCGCCGAACGACGAAGCAGTGGGGGCGTTGCCGAACTGCCGGAGGATCGCAACGGGGTCCCCGTCGGTCGCGCCGGCGTACACCGATGTGGAGGAGGGCAGGTCGAGGCCCGCCACCGCCTCGGTGCCCACACCCGGGCTGCCGAGGAACACGAGGCGGTCCGCCCGCAGACCCAACACGGAGGCCGCTCCCGTGACCGTGGAACCGTACGAGTGGCCGATCACGGTCACGCTGCCGTCCGTCGCTCCACGGACGCGCTCGACGTCGTGGACGAGGCGGAGCGCCCCGGCGCGGGCGGAGTCGAGGCGTGCTGCGGCCGCCAGCCCCTTGGGCGTGTCGTAGCCCAGCCAGGCCACCACGGCCACATCGTCGCCAGCGGCTTCGGCGAGCCGCTCGGCGTCGGCCACGAGGCGGGGCAGGTCGGAGATCGAGGTGTCCATGCCCGGCACGAGCACCGCAACGTGGCGCGCTGTCCGCAGGTCGCCCACCACCCGCACCGCTCTCGCGGGAGGGCCGGACGGAGGCGCGGCAGCACTGGCCTCGACCTGTTCGTCGCCGTCGACGGTCAGGCGGGCGGCCGCCTGCCGGAGGACGAGTGCCACGGAGGCGGTGGCCGGCGTGACGGTGGCCGTCCACCAGCGGTGGAACCGCTCCGCGGCGGCGCCTCGCCAGTCGAGTCGTCGACGGTCACGATCGAGGGCTGCCGACCTGCGCTCGACCTCCGCCGCCGCTGCGACGAAGCCCCGCGCCATCCCCGTGAGGACCGCGTCGTCCGACCCGAGGACGGTGCCTGCCGGGTCGCTGCCGGAGCGGTCGGCGGAGGGGTGGGGCGCCATGGCGCCCGACCGTAGGCACGGCGAACGGGCTCCCGACACGGGGAGCCCTCCCGTCGGACGGCTGTCAGGCGGCGAAGACCGGCAGGTCGAGCGCCGGGCGCTTCGAGCGCTTCAGCTCGCTGAAGCCTTCGAAGTCGACCATCGTGCGCATGGCGTCGTAGAACGCGAGGGCGGTCTCGTCGTCGGGCAGCGAGCTGATGACCGGGCCGAACAGCGAGCTGCCGTGGGGCGGGTCGTAGGTGATGATCGGAGTGCCCACGTCGGGCCCGGTGCGTCGGAAGGCCTCGTCGCTCTCCAGCTGCAGCACGGCGTCGTGGGAGTCGTCGTCCATCGCAGCGACCAGCTCGACGGGGAGGTCGACGGACTCGAGGATCTCGGCGACGTCGATCGCCGCGACGTTCTTGGTCATGCGCTCCATCCCGTCGTCGGCATCGGGGACGGAGTACCAGAGCCGCTCGCCCCAGGCGGTGTAGAGGCGCCCGACGGCGTCGTTGCCGGCGACCTGCCGTGCGGCAGCGCACACCCGGTGGAACCGCAGGCCGCGCTCGTGGCTCTCGCGCATGGCGTCCGAGCGCTCGGCGTCGCGGTTGATGTAGTCGAGCGAGATGAAGCGCCAGCCCACGCTGATGCCTCGCAGCTCGACCACCCGCTGGATCCACCGGGACGTGATCCATGCGAAGGGACAGGCGGGGTCGAAGAAGAACTCGATGTCGTGGGGCGCGTCGTCGAGCGGCGCCAGGGGGGTTGTCTCGGCCATGCCCAGGTTGAACACCAGGAGCCGCGAGGATCTTCCGGGGCGATGGAGCGCTCAGCCGGCGGGCACGAGACCCACCGTGACCCGCATGTCGGTCAGCATGCGTGAGGGGTCCGGCCACGGCAGTGCGGGGTGCGTGATCCGCAGGTCGACCAGACCGTGGAGCCAGCTCCACAGCTGGAACGACAGGTAGGTGGCGTCCGCGGACCGGGCGGCGGCCTCGGCACCGGCATCGAGGCACGACTGGACCATCTCCACCAGCAGCGTGAACGACGTCATGCCCACCGCGTCCTCGTCGGTGAAGTCGTCGTCGAGGTGCAGGGGGTTCGAGAACAGAGATCGGTAGACGCCCTGGTTCTCCTCCGCGAACCGCAGGTAGGCCCGGCCGGCCAGCTCGAGCCGTTCGAACGGGTCGGTGGCGTCGCCCACGGCGTCCAGCATCAGCTCGGTGAAGGCGTCGAAGAGGTGGCGGCACGCTGCCTCGACCAGGTCGTCGCGGTCGGCGAAGTGGCGGTACGCCGCCGTGGGGGTCACGCCCGCCTCCCGGGCCACTGCACGGATCGACACCGACTCGGGGTTGCCGGCCTCCGCGATGAGCTCGATCGCGGCCTCGATCAGGTCGGAGCGGAGCTGCCGACCCTCTCCACGGGGGCTTCGCGGCCGGGGCGCCGGGCTGGGTGTGACTGACGACATGTTGACGGATGCCTGGTTAACGGGTGTACATGTACGGGCGTTCACATCCTACCCTGCGGAAGGCGGATCCCGATGTTCAACCGACTGGGCCGAATGGTCGTCCGTCGCCGCCGACCGGTGCTGGTGATCTCCCTGCTCGTCGTCATCGCAGCGGGTGCGCTCGGAGGTGGGGTGTTCGGGCGGCTCTCGGGCGGGGGGTTCGAGGACCCGTCGGCCGACTCGACCTTGGCCGAGGAGGCGCTCGCCGAGGTCTTCGGGACCGGCGTGCCCGACTACGTCCTGTTGGTGGACGCCCGGGACGGCGCTCCCCTCGCGGACGGCGAGAGCGGGCCGGCCGCCGTCGACGACCCCGAGGTGGTCACCGCAGCGGAGGCTGTGGAACAGCGCCTCGCGGACGACCCTGCGGTCGAGGAGGTCCTGAGCTACTGGTCGCTCGGGTCCGCTCCCCCGCTGCGCTCGGTGGACGGGACCTCAGCGCTCGTCGTGGTGCGCCTGGCCGGCGACGAGAACGACCAGCAGGAAGCTGCGGCGCGCCTCGCCGACGAGCTGCTCGGCGACAGCGGGCCGATCACCCTCAGCGCCGGCGGGCGCACGCCGGTCTTCGAGGCGGTCGCCCACCAGATCGAAGGCGACCTCGCCCGGGCCGAGGCGGTCGCGGTGCCGGTCACCCTGCTGCTGCTCGTGTTGGTGTTCGGCGGCCTGATCGCCGCGGGCCTGCCACTCGTCGTCGGGCTCGTCTCGGTGCTCGGCACGTTCTTCACCCTGTGGCTCGTCACGCTGGTGACCGACGTGTCGGTGTTCTCCATCAACCTCGTGACGGCCATGGGGCTGGGGCTCGCGATCGACTACTCGCTCTTCGTCGTGTCCAGGTTCCGTGAGGAGCTCCGGGCCGGCCGGACCGTGGAGGACGCGGTCGTCCGCACGGTGGAGACGGCCGGTCGCACCATCACGGTGTCCGCGCTCACGGTGGCCGTGTCGCTGTCGGCGCTCCTCGTCTTCCCGCTGTTCTTCCTGCGGTCGTTCGCCTACGCAGGGGTGGGCGTCACGATCGTGGCGATGCTGGCCTCGGTCGTCACCCTGCCGGCGTTGCTCGCCAGCCTCGGCACGAGGGTCGACTCCCTGCGCCTCTGGCGGGCCCGCGAACCGAAGCCGGTCGGCGAGGGGATGTGGCACACCATCGCCATGGCGGTCATGCGCCGCCCGCTCGTCTACTCGCTGGGGGTGGTGGCGCTGCTCCTGGTCCTTGGTGCACCGTTCCTCGGTGTCCGCTTCGGGCTGCCCGACCAGAGCGTCCTGCCCGAGTCGGCGCCGGCCCGCATCACGACGGAGCGGATCGGCGATGAGTTCGCCTCGAACGAGGCCTTCTCCCTGCCGGTCGTGGCCCTCGACGCGGGCGACCCGTCGGACGAGGAGGTCGACGCCTACGCGGCGGCGCTCTCGGGCGTGGCCAACACGAGCCGCGTCGATGCGCCGACCGGACGCTTCATCGGTGGGCAGAAGGTGCTCGGGGCGGACCCGACGCTCGAGTCCTACCGGGCGTCCGACGGCAGCGGCGCCGTGCGGTTCAACGTGGTGCCCGACGCGGACCCGCAGTCCGAGGAGGCCGAGCAGCTGGTGCACGACCTGCGGGCGACCCCGTCGCCGTTCGGATCCACGCTGGTCGGTGGCCAGTCGGCGCAGCTCGTCGACACGATGGCCTCGATCGGCGAGCGCCTGCCGTGGGCGGCCGGGATCATCGCCCTCGCCACGTTCGTGCTCCTGTTCCTGATGTTCGGGTCGGTGCTCGTGCCGCTGAAGGCGATCGTGCTGAACGTGCTCTCGCTCTCGGCCACGTTCGGGGCGATGGTCTGGATCTTCCAGGAGGGCCACGGCTCGGGGATCTTGGACTTCACCGCCACCGGCACCACCGACACGACCACGCCGATCCTGATGTTCTGCATCGCCTTCGGCCTGTCCATGGACTACGAGGTCTTCCTCCTCTCCCGCATCAAGGAGGAGCACGACCGCACCGGCGACAACGAGCTCTCCGTGGCCCGGGGGCTCGAGCGGACCGGCCGGATCGTGACGGCAGCCGCCGCCCTCCTGTCGGTGACGTTCCTCGCCTTCTCGACCTCGGGCATCTCGTTCATCAAGCTCTTCGGGCTGGGCCTGACGCTGGCGGTGCTGATGGACGCCACCCTGATCCGGGCGACGCTCGTGCCGGCCTTCATGCGGCTCGCCGGCGAGGCGAACTGGTGGGCGCCGCGATGGATGAAGCGCATCCACGACCGGATCGGGTTCTCGGAGCACGAGGTGCCTGCTCCCGAGGCGCCGGAGCAGCCGCCCGCCACGGAGGGCGCGGCGCCCGAGCTCGTCGGGACCTGACCGGGCCGCTCCCCTCCCCCACTACCGTCTCTCGGCGGACGACACAGGGGGGTGACGGCTGTGGCCGGATCGGTGCGACTCGAGTACGACGGTGCGGTCGCCGTGCTCACGAACGACAACCCGGACAAGCACAACGCGTTCGACGACCAGATGGACCTCCAGCTGTTCGAAGCGCTCGGGGAGCTGAGGGGACGACGTGACGTGCGGGCGGTCGTGTGGCGTGGTGAGGGCAGGTCGTGGTCGTCGGGCCGCGACGTCGGTTCGATCGGGACCAACGTCGACACCTCCGTCACCCACCACGAGCTCATGCAGCGGGGCCACGCCGGGATCCTGCAGGTCTTCGACATCGAGGCGCCGATCATCGTCGCGATCCAGGGCTGGGCGATGGGCGGCTCGTTCCAGCGGGCGCTGCTCTGCGACGTCCGCATCGCCGCCGAGGGCGCCCGCTTCCGCCTGCCGGAGGTCACCCACGGGGTGATCCCCGACACGGGCGGCGTCTCGAGGCTCTACCAGATGTGCGGTCACGGGGTGGTGAGCGACATGGTGCTCACCGGTCGGGTGATGGAGGCGGAGGAGGCGCTCGCCCACGGCGTGGTGTCGCGGGTCGTGCCGGTCGACCAGCTCGACGACACGGCGATGGAGATGGCGACGGCGATCGCGAAGGCGCCGGCGGTCACGGTGAAGATGGCGCGTCGGGTGATCCGCCACCTGTCCGAGGCCGAGGTGCGCAGGTCCATGGCCGACGAACTGGTCTTCCAGACGTTCCTCAACCGCAGCGACGACTTCGCGGAGATGCGGGCCGCTCGTGCAGAGGGCCGCGAACCGCGCTACACGGGGAGCTGAGATGCTGGCACACGGACTGCCAGATCCTCCCGAGCTCGGCGCCACCGCCCTGCCGGCGGGGACCTACGACGGCGAGGCAGTGATCGTCACCGGGGGCGGCACCGGCCTCGGCAAGGCGATCGCAGCCGAGTTCGCCCGCTTGGGCGCGAACATCGTCGTGCTGAGCCGGAAGCCCGAGCACCTCGAGGCGGCAGAGGACGACCTCGGCAGCCTGGGCGGTGGGGTCCTCACCGTGGGCTGCGACATCCGGGAGCCCGACCAGATCGCCGCTGCGCTCGACGCCGCCGAGGAGCGGTTCGGACTGCCGCGGGTGCTGGTCAACAACGCCGCCGCGAACTTCCCCGTCCCTGCCGAGGACATGTCGCCCAACGCCTGGCGCACCGTCGTGGACATCACCCTGAACGGCACGTTCTTCTGCGCTCGCGAGTTCGCCCGTCGCCACCTGGAGGCCTCGACGCCGGCCTCGATCATCAACGTCGGCGCGTCGTACGCGTGGACCGGCGGGCCCGGCTTCGCCCACTCGGCCGCAGCGAAGGCCGGCGTGAAGAACATGGTCGAGACCCTGGCGGTCGAGTGGGGGCCGTACGGCATCCAGGTGAACGGACTGGTGCCGGGGCTGATCCCCCACGAGGACATGACCGCGGACATCCAGGAGAACCTCGCCCGCTCCTCCGAGAAGGACCCGTTGCAGCCGGCGATGCGGGTCGGTCGGCCGCGCGAGCTCGGCTGGGCGGCCACGTTCCTCGCGTCGCCCTACGGGCGCTTCATCTCGGGCCACACGCTGGTGGTCGACGGGGCGAACTGGCAGCGCCGCACCCTCACCAACCCACCCGTCGTGACGGTCCGCGACCAGATGGGTCGACCGCCGTTCGGCGAGGAACCTCAGCCGAGCTGAGCCCGGCGCCCGGGCGGCTCGCCCCAGCGCGCCGCCACGGCGCCCACCACCCAGCCGGCGGCGACGGCGCCGAGCCCCAGCGCGAGCAGCCCCGCTCGCATCCGCCATCGGATCAGGCACGCGTCACCTGGATCCATGCAGACGCCGCCCACGTGTCCCCAGAAGGCGCTGCCGGCGACGCCGGCCACTGCGAAGCCCCACAGGAGCAGCCCGCTGCGGGCGGCGACCGGCTGACCGGCCCCTTGTGCCCTCCCCCGGACCGCCTCGCACACCACGACCGCAACTGCAAAGGCTCCCATCGGCAGCGCCCCGAACGGGATCGCCCGCCCGAACCCGCCGTCGACCGGGCCGCCGAAGGCCAGGAGGCCGAGGCACCATCCCAGCGCGACGACCGCAACGGCGAGCGCGATCCGCCACTCGCGCAGCACGGCCCCGGACGGCGCCGCATCCATCGGCGCTACGCGCCCTTCGGCGGGCGTTGGCCGGTGACCGTGGTCCACACGATCTGCGCCATCGAGCGCTGCAGCTCCTCGGTGCGGATCCCGTAGAACTCGAAGCCGTACCGGTGCGCCGCCACGTGGGCGAGCATCGACACGAGCACGGACGCGCTCGCCATCGGGTCGACCGGGTTCTCGGTCTTCGCGTGGACCGAGCCGATCACCTCGCTGAGGGCCACGGTGAACTCGTTGAGGAGCCGGGTGCGGATCGAGCGGAACCGCTGGTCACCCTCAGCCGCGGTGAGCTCCATCACCCGCATGAGCGGCCAGCGCTCCTCCCAGAACTGGATGAAGCCGGCGGCGATGGCTTCGGCCGTGGAGTACCCGGCCGCCCCCCGCCACGGACCCTCCGTGACGAGGGCCGTGAGCTGCTCGTTGCCCTCCCGTGCGGCGTCCTCGGCCAACGCCACGATCGCCGTCGTGACGTCCGGGAAGTACTGGTAGAAGGTCGCGGGGCTGGTCCCCGCCTCGCGGGCGATGTCGACGACCTTCAGGTCGCGGTACGTCTCGGTGCGGAGCATCCGCTGCGTGCAGTCGAGGAGGCGCTGGCGGGTGGCCATCCCCCGGCGCCCGGGCACCCGGCCGTCGGCGGCACGCGGCTCGACCTCTTCGGCGCTGTCGGTTCCCGCTTCGGCGGCCTCGTCGAGGTCCTCCGCCACGTCGGGCTCGACCTCATCCTGTGGCTGGTCCTGGTCCTGCTGCTCGTGGTCCACGGCCTACGACCTCAGCGGGGCGATGAACTTCTCGCCGAACGACTCGACCAGCTCGGGCCCCTCCGAGCCGGACACCTCCATGCGGCCCGCCATCATCCAGGCCGAGGTGAGCAGCGTGGTGACGCCCATCTGCTCCAGCTGCTCGACGGTCTCGGGGCGCGGGACGGCGTACGGCGACGCCACGATCTCGAAGGGACGGTCGGCCGTGCCGGCCTCCTCGCGATGGCGGGCGAGCGTGCGACAGTGCTCGGCGAGCTCCTCCATCGAGTAGTTCACGCCGATCCAGCCGTCGTTGCGCGCCGCGCGCCGGAGCGCCACCTCGCTGTGGCCCCCCACCAGGATCGGGACGGGCCGGCTGGGGGCCGGGCGCATCTGGAGCTCGCCGAAGTCGTAGTGGGTGCCATGGTGCTCCACCATCTCCCCCGTCCAGAGCAGGCGGAGCACCTCGATCATCTCGTCGAGCCGCGCACCGCGCCCCTCGAAGGCCTGCCCGAGCTGCTCGAACTCCTCCCGCATCCAGCCGGCACCGACGCCGAGGCGCACGCGGTCACCGGAGAGGAACGCTGCCGTGCCGACGGCCTTGGCCACCACGAAGGGGTTGCGGAGGGGGAGCACGTAGACGTTCGTGAAGAACTCGAGGGTGGTCGTCACCGCCGACAGGGCGCCGATCTGCACCCATGGGTCGGGCCACTCCTCCTCGGGGCGGAACTGGGGCCGGCCGTCGTCGGTGTAGGGGTACGTCGAGCGGAGGTCCTTCGGGTAGAAGACGTGGTCCGAGATGGCCATCGCCGAGAACCCCGCGGCCTCGGCCGCCTGTGCGATGGCGCCTGCGTCGCGGGGATCGGCGCCGAGCAGCGCCTGTGCGAACTTCAACATCAGCTCGTGACCTCCCCGGCGACGAGTCGGTCGCGCAGCTCGTACTTCAGCACCTTCCCGGAGGCGTTCAGCGGAAGGCTGTCGACCACCACCACGCGCCGGGGCACCTTGAAGTTCGCCATGTGCTCCTTCGCCCAGGTCCGGATCTCCTCGGGGTCCGGCGCCGCGCCCGGTGCGGGCACCACGAACGCTGCGGCGACCTCGCCCATCCGCTCGTCGGGCATGCCGACCACGGCCACCTGGCCGACGTGGGGGTGGTCCAAGAGGAGCTGCTCGATCTCGGCCGGGTACGCGTTGAACCCGCCCACGATGAACATGTCCTTCACCCGGTCGGTGATCTTCAGGTAGCCGCGCTCGTCCATCACGCCGATGTCGCCGGTGTGCAGCCACGCGTCGGCGTCGATCGCCTCGGCGGTCTTCTCCGGGTCCTCGAAGTAGCCGCGCATCACGTTGTAGCCACGCACGAGCACCTCGCCCGGCTCCATCGGGGCGGCCACCGAGCCGTCCTCGGCCCGCACCTCGATCTCCACGCCCGGGTAGGCCCGGCCGGAGAAGTTGGCGACGGTCTCGGGGTCGTCGTCCTGCCGGCACGACGAGACGAAGCCGGTGGCCTCGGTGAGGCCGTAGGCGGTCAGCACGGTCTCGAACCCCAGCTTCGAGCGCATGTCTCGGACGAGCTGCACCGGCACCGACGCGGCCCCGGTGACGGCGAGGCGGAGGCTGGAGAGCCGGTCGAGGTCCACCGACGGGTCGTTGAGGATGCTCTGGTAGAGCGTCGGCGGGCCGGGCAGCGTGGTGATCCGGTGGCGCTCGATCGAGGCGACCACCGCGCCCACGTCGAAGACCGCCTCGGGGTGGATCGTGGCGCCCACGGTCAGGCACGACACGATGCCGGCCCGGTACCCGAACGAGTGGAAGAACGGGTTGACGACCAGGTAGCGGTCGTCCTGGCGCAGCCCGCCGACCGACGCCCAGTCGCACGAGGCGCGGACCGTCTGGCCGTGGGTGCACATGACGCCCTTCGGGAGGCCGGTGGTCCCCGAGGTGAAGAGCAGGTCGGAGAGGTCGTCGGGTCCCAGCGCCTCGACCCGTGCGTCGACCTCTCCGGCGGACACGCCGGCGCCGGCCGCCTCGAAGTCGGCGAGCCCCACGGTCCCCTCCGGAGCGTCGCCGCGCACGATCACGGTGGTGCGCAGGTCGGGCAGGTCGTGGCCTTCGAGCATCGAGGCGTAGGCGTTCCCGAGGAAGCCCTCGACGGTGATCAGCACCTTGGCCCGGCTCGCACGGAGGATGTGCGCAGCCTCGGCGCCCTTGTAGCGGGTGTTCAGCGGAACCAGGACGGCGCCGGCCGAGTGGAGGCCGAGGAGCAGCACGGGCCACTCCCAGGTGTTCGGCGCCCAGATGGCCACCCGGTCGCCCGGTTCGACGCCCGCTGCGATGAAGGCCCGAGCCGTTGCGTCGGCTGCGTCGCGCAGCTCGGCGTAGGTGAGGACGTGGTCGCCGTCGACGATGGCGGGGTGGTCGCCGAGGCGGTCCGCCACGTCGCGGAGCAGCTTGGGGGTGGTGCCCCAGAGGAGGTCACCCCGCGGGAGGTCGCCCTCGCGATCTGACATGCCGTCAGATGGTAGGGGCCGCGGTGGCCCCCGACGGGTCCCCTCAGCTGTCGGTCTGCTCGGGGGCCTTCCGCCGAGCAGCGAAGGCACCGCCGCCCAGCGCCAGCCCGACGGCACCCAAGGCCATGCCCATGATCCCGAAGACCTGGGCGGTGCCGGCGGTGTCCTTCGCGTCCTCGACGTCGGAGGCG
>JBIQID010000022.1:24670-30005 GCA_044508215.1 Actinomycetota bacterium
GTCGTCGGTGCCGTCGTCGGTGCCGTGGTGGTGCTCGCCTCCGGTCGCTTCGGTCAGGACGACTGCGGGCGCCGGGTGCTCCGGCTCGGCGCCGCCGTCGGCCGGCAGCTCGATCCACGGCGTCTCGCCCTGCTCGCAGGTCTGCACCGCCGGGAACGACACCGTCTCGCCGGGTGTGTCGGGGAGCATCAGCGAGAGACCGAAGGTCTGGTACTGCCCGTCGGGGAGCGGGCCGCCGGTCCACGTGACCTGGGTGACGCCCTCGCTCACCTGCGTGCCGTGGTCGTCGTACGGCGTGATGGGCCCGGTCTCGACCTCGACCGTCCAGCCCGCGATGTGCTCGGGCGTGACCGCCACGACGCCCTCGGGGATCTTGATGGCCAACTTGGTGGTGGGCGACCCGTCGCAGCCGTGCCCGATGCGGAAGTCGATCACCTGGCGGCTGCCCGCCGGCGCCTCGCTCGGCGACGTCCCGACGTGCGCGCCGGCAACCGGAGCGCCCGTGAGGAGCGCCGCTCCTGCTGCCGCTGTGATCAGGGCGACCCGCCCTGCGATCCGCCGTGCTTCCGTCATCTCGCCTCCTGCCCGCCGTCGGGTCGTCGGCCGGAAGCTACCTGCCGTGTGCGTCGGGTCAGCGGATCCGGACCTCTGTGGTGAAGACCTTCTGGTCGAACTCGCCGATGCGGCCGCGGGCCTCGATCGTCCACGTGCCCCGGAACGGGAACACGGCCTCCTCCGCCCAGTAGTCGTTGGGGAGGCCCTGGTAGCGCTCCATCGGGATCTCGAGCGGCCCCACCTCGCCGTCGCCGAGGGTGATGGTGACCGTCATCTCGTCGATGTAGGGCACCGAGCCGTCGGGGTTCGTCATCACCATGTGCAGCTCGGTGGTCCCTGCCTTCGCCGGGTCCACGAAGAACTCGCCCACGCCGCTCGAGCTGACCACGGTGGCGGAGAACGGGATCTCCACCGCCTCGATCGCGGGGACGGTGTTGGAGAGCAGCGTCGACGCAGCCAGCACCCCCGCGAGGAGGAACACCTCCACGCCGACGAACCGACGGAGCATGGTCCGCGCCTCGGGCTCGGTGACGGCGCCGTCCTCCGGGTCGGGGTCGGCGAGCTCTGCGTCGGCGTCGGCGGTCTCGCCGCGGTGGTCCGACTGCCCCCAGCGGCGCACCACCAGGCGGCTGGCGAACGCGGTCGCCACCAACAGCGCCACGATGCAGATCTTCACGATGAGCGTCCGGCCGTAGTCGGTGGTGGTGAGCGCTGTCGGCCCTCCCACCTGGCGGATCGCCTGGAGGGTCCCGGTGGCGATGAGCACGATCACCGACACCGTCGCGAGGTTCGAGAACCGCCGCACCGCCGGAAGGGCCGCCCCCGCCACCTCATCCCCAGGCGACGGCACGAGGATCCACACGGCGAGCGCGACCAGGCCGCCGACCCAGGCGCAGGTGGCGGCGACGTGGAGGAGGTCGGCACCGATCGCGACCGGCACCCACCGGCCGGTCGTGGCGTGGTTGGCGAGCACCACCCCCAGCACCGTGGCCAGCGCAGCGGTCGCGCACAGCACGTCACGGAGGCGCTTCGGCAGCACGAGGCTCACCCCCACCATCAGGAGGCCGGCTCCTGCGATCCGCACGAGCGCCGCCTGCCCGAACCGCGTGGCGAGGACGTCAGCCCAACGACCCGGCTCGAAGACGGCTCCGAACCCCGCGCCCGCCGAGTAGGCGCCCTGCGCTGCGATCGCGCCCACCGACGCGAGCACCGCCACCCCGAGCGAGACGAGGATCCACCGCCTCGTCCGGTCGAGCGACGCACCCTCGGGCCAGATCCAGCGGGCGACGATCCAGCCGCCGACGCCGACGGACACCGCCGCGTACACCAGCCAGCGCAGGATCGCGAGCGTCCACGCCACCACGGGGCTCCCGCGCTCGGCGAGGAGGCCGGAGATCAGCGAGCGGGTGCTCTCCCCCGCCGACGGTTCGCCCACCGAGAACGTGTAGGCGCCGCTGATGGGGTGGCTGTCCGCCGAGGTGACCCGCCAGGAGACCACGTACGAGCCGTCGTCCAGCTCGGTGGGGACGTCGACCACGAGGCGGCTCCCGTCGCCGTCCGAGTGCTCGGGCCGGCCCACCTCCACCGGCTCGCCGTCCGCGTCGAAGAGGCGGACGGCATCGTCGCCGAACGAGACCGGCTCGCTGTAGTCCAGGACCAGCTCGTCGGGTGACGACCCCACGACCGAGCCGGCTGCGGGGTCCGCCGACTCCAAGATGGCGTGGGCCGCCACCGAGGGCGCGCGGACGAGCAGCAGGACCACGGCCGCCGCAGCGGCGAGGAGGAGGACGAGGGCGTGCCCCCGGCGGCGTGACGAGGCGCCGCGCTCAGGCGTCGCCGAGCGCCTTCGCGTCCCGGAGGCTGGCGACGCGGGCCTCGTCGTAGCCGAGGACCTCACGCAGCACCTCGTCGGTGTGCTGCCCGGCCGACGGGGCCTTCGAGGGCGACGGGAGCTGCTCCCCGACGAACTTGATCGGGTTCGGCAGCATGTCGATCCCGTGCTCTTCCTTCGGGAGCCACGGGAGCCGGTCCTGGAACTGCGGGTCGTCGGCGATCGTCTGAGGCGTGTTGACCGCCGCGATCGGTGTGTTGTGCGTGTTCCCGAACTCGAGCCACTCGGTCGCTGTCTTGGTGAGGAAGATGTCGCGCAGCTCCCGTTGCAGCTCCCGGTTGCCCCGCGCGTGGTCACCGTAGCGGTTGCCCGGCCAGCGCTCGAAGAGGTCAGGACGCCCGACGCCCTCGCAGAAGTTCTTCCAGAACTCCTGCTCCGACGCCATGAAGAGGACGTGCCGGTCGTCCTTCGTCACGTAGAACTGGTACCGGACGCCCTCGCGCATGCCGGCGGTCCCGGGGGCACGGCGCTCGTAGTCGTCGCTGCGGTTGCCGGTGACCTCGGACTGGGGGCGCTCGTAGGCCTTCCACGTCTCGCTGCGCAGCCAGTCCATCGCCGCGGCGGCGTCGGACTGCGCGATCTCCAGCTGGCTGCCCTCACCCGTCGCCCGGGCGCGGATGACGCCGGCGAGGATGCCGAGGGCGCCGAACAGCGGGCCCGCGTGGATGCCGATGGATGGGTGCTCGGGGATGTAGCAGAAGCCTTCCTCGTCGGTCTCCGGTGGCACGAGCCCGGCCCACGTGTCGTACGCGATGCCGTGGCTCGGCATGTCCTTGTACGGGCCGGTCATGCCGTAGCCGGAGATCGTGCAGAAGACGATCTTCGGGTTGATCTTCTTCAGGTCCTCGTAGCCCAGGCCGCGGCGGGCGAGGCCACCGGGGCGCATCGCCTCGACGATCGCGTCGGCGTCCTTCACCAGCTCGCGCAGGACCTCCTTGCCCTCCTCGGTGCGGAGGTCGAGGGTGATCGAGCGCTTCCCCCGGCTGATGTGCCAGTGCATCAGCGAGACGCCCTCGACGATCGGCCACGTCATCTGCCGGATGTAGTCGCCGGACGGCGGCTCGACCTTGATCACATCGGCGCCGAGGTCGGCGAGGCTCGTCGTGATCGCCCCCGGACCGAGCATCGAGCACTCGATGATGCGGACGCCTGCGAGGGGCGGAACTGAGCTCACGTCGGACTCCTCGGTGGATGCGGTGCCCTGGCGGCACGAGCGCGATTTCTGACGGGTCGTCAGAAACGCTAGCGCACTGCCGCTTTTGTCATGCGTGGTGCGACGGAAGCGTCGCACCACGCATGACAGAACGGGGATTGACGCGCACATACTCGGTATGCATACTCGGTATGCGCTCCGACGGTGGAGCACGCCGAGTCGAGAGGGGGCGCCGTCATGTCGATCCGCAACGGCCTGCTGGCTCTGCTCGGGTCGGGCCCCGCCTACGGGTTCCAGCTGAAGAAGGAGTTCGAGGAGGCCACCGGTGACTTCTGGCCCCTGAACGTGGGCCAGGTGTACACGACCCTCGGGCGGCTGGTCCGCGACGGGCTGGTGGTCGAGGACGCGTCGGACGCCGAAGGGCCCGATGAGGGAGCAGGGGACGCGTCGACCCGGCGCTACCGGCTGAGCGAGGAGGGCCGCGAGGCGGTCGACGACTGGCTCACGGCACCGAGGCGGTCGACCTCGATGGAGCGCGACGAGCTCACGATCAAGGTCGCGGTGGCCGTCGCCACCGGTGCCGGCGACGTGAGCGAGCTCCTCCAGGCCCAGCGGTCGGAGACCACCTCGGCACTCCAACAGCTCACCCGCCGCAAGGCGCGGCTCGACCCGGCGGACGTGGGCGGCGCCATCGTCCTCGACGCCGCGATCGCCCGCCTGGACGCAGAGCTGCGATGGCTGGACCTCACCGGTGCCCGACTCGCAGCAGCGCCCGCACGGAGGGGCCGCACCTCTGTTCGACCCACCACAGCACGCAGGAGCACACGATGACGGAACGACTGCTGGTCCGGGGCCTGGCGAAGGGCTTCGTCGACGGCCGGGCTCGCCGCGAGGTGCTGTCCACGGTCGACCTCGAGGTCGCTCCGGGCGAGATGGTGGCGGTCATGGGGCCGTCGGGATCGGGCAAGTCGACCCTGCTCCACCTGGTGGCAGGCCTCGACCGACCTGACGCCGGACGGATCCAGGTGGACGGCGTGCACCTCGGAGCCCTCGACGCGAAGGGGCTCGCCGAGCTGCGCCGGCAGAAGGTCGGGTACGTCGAGCAGCGGCTCAACCTGATCGCGGCGTTGACGGCGATCGAGAACGTGATGCTGCCGCTCGAGCTCGACGGCAGGGGTACGAGGGCGGCCCGCCTGGAGGCGATGGAGGCACTCGACTCGGTCGACGTGGCCGAACTGGCCACCACGCCGGCGGACCGCCTCTCCGGCGGCGAGCAGCAGCGGGTCGCCATCGCTCGGGCGCTCGTCGGCGGGCGAGGGCTGCTGCTGGCCGACGAGCCGACCGCCGCCCTCGACTCGATGAACGGGGAGAACGTGATGCGCCTGCTGCGCCGGCGGTGCGACGACGACGGTGTGGCGGTCCTGCTCTCCACGCACGACGCGTCGCACGCTGCCTGGGCTGACCGCGTGCTGTTCCTCCGCGACGGCTCGATCATCGACGAGGCCGTCCCGGCCCACGACCAGGTCTCCGAGGCGGCGGATGCGTGGGCCGACGATCCCGACGCCACCGACGAAGAGGGCGCGTACCGGTGAGCGCGATCCTGCGGCTCGCTCGCCGGAACGTCCGGCGAAACCCCGGCCGCAGCGCGGTCGTGGTGGCGCTCGTGGCGCTCCCGGTCGCGGCGCTGTCGTTCGGTGTGCTGTTCGTCGGGTTGTGGACCAGCTCCGACGAGGAGC
>JBIQID010000023.1:0-8630 GCA_044508215.1 Actinomycetota bacterium
CATCTACGAGGGCACGAACGGCATCCAGGCGATGGACCTCGTGGGCCGCAAGCTCCCGATGCGCATGGGCGGCGTGGTGACCGACTTCCTGGGTCGGATGCGCGACCTGGACGCCGAGCTGGAGGCAGCGGGCGAGCAGTTCGCCAGCATCCGCACGAACCTCGCCGAGGCGATCGACGTGCTGGAAGGCGCCACGAACTGGATCCTCACCAACGGCCTCGGCAACCCCCGCGCCGCGCTGGCTGGCGCCACGCCGTACCTGCGGGTGTTCGGCACCGTCGTCGGCGGGTGGACCTCAGCCCGTCTCGCCCTGGCGGCCCGCCAGGAGCTCGACGCCGGCAGCTCCGAGGAGGAGTGGCTGCAGGGGAAGATCACGGCCGCCCGGTTCTACGCCGAGCAGGTCCTGCCGACCGCGGCCGGCTACGTGCCCCAGGTGCAGGCCGGCGACGGGGTGCTCTACGAGGCGGACGCCGCCGGTCTCGCCAGCGCTTGAGCGGGGCCTAGGCTCCCTCGGTGCTCGACCACGTCTTCACCGACGCCATCGGCGCGCTCCGCGACGCGCTGGAGAAGGCGCTCCTCGAGCGGCAGGCGTTCGAGGAGCGCTTCCAGGCCGACGTCCTCTTGGGCGACCTCACCTGGGAGACGTCGTACTCCCTCCCGGGTGAGGGGATGCCGCCGCGGGTCCGCTGCGACATCACCTTGGACTGGCCCACGTGGTCGCAGACCGCGTACCGGTCCTGGTACATCGAGGAGGAGAGCAGCGAGCCCCCTCGCATCGACATCGAGGTGGTGCTGCGGATCCAGCGCCTCACGTCCGCGCCCGACCCAGCGTCGATCCTCGCGGTGCTCCCCGAGGAGAGCTCGTCCATCGGCTCGGAGACGCTCCAGCGCTCCGGCCCCACCCTGGAGTGCACCTACGGCACCGACCTCGACGAGATCGAGCACGCCATCGAGGTGAGCTACGAGGGGTCGTACGAGCTCGACGAGGAGACCCTCGCCGACGGATCCGTGCTCGACCACCACTTCTCGGCGATGGGCGGTTGGATCAGCTCCGTGCTGGTGCGCCTGGGCGACCTGAAGCTGGAGTTCCTGCCCCCCGAGCAGGACTGACCGGCCCGGCCCCGCCCCGCGCAGCCGGTTCTGTCATGCCGCGTGCGACGGGAACGTCGCACCCTGCATGACAGAACCGTCCTGCTACCAGGGCTCGGGCCTGGAGGGGAGGTCGTCGAAGTCGGGGGCCCGCCCCTCGGACTTCGCTCCGAACTCCTCCATCATGTCGGCCGGCTGGAACATCCCGGACTGCCAGCCCGCCATGTAGCGGAGGCTGTCGGCCACCGAGTGGTCGCGGGCGTAGTTCACCATCTCCTTCGTGCCCCAGATGGCGAGCGGCGAGTGGGAGGCGATCCGGCGGGCGATGCCCAGCACGGACTCCACCATCTCGTCGTGCGAGGCGTAGACCTCGTTGACGAAGCCCACCTCCCGGGCACGTGTCGCAGGGATCCGGTCGCCCGTGTACGCCCACTCGCGGGCGACGCCCTCGGGGATCAGCTTCGGCAGGCGCTGCAGCGTGCCGACATCCGCGGTCATGCCGATGTTGATCTCCTGGACGCAGAAGAAGGCGTTCTCCGTGGCGTACCGCATGTCGGCCGCGCACACCATGTCGACGCCCCCGCCGATGCAGCCGCCCTGCACGGCGGCGAGCACGGGCATCCGCGCCCGCTCGAGCGCGGTGAAGCTGTCCTGGAGGTGCTGCACGGCCAGCCACAGCTGCGCCCGCTTGCGGCCCTCTTCCTCGGGCCGGTCGCGACCGAGGAGCGAGGCGTCGCCGGTGAAGACCCCGAGGTCCATCCCGGCGGTGAAGTGCTTGCCGGTCGACGACAGCACGAGCGCCCGGCAGTCACCGGAGGCGTCGAGGTCGGCGACGATGCGCGGCAGCTCGCCCCAGAACTCCGCCACCATCGTGTTGTACGCGTCCGGGCGGTTCAGCCGGACGTGACCGACCCCCTCGGCGACCTCGACGTCGAAGCACGTGTGACCCATCCGGCCATCGTACGCATACGCTTCCTTCGTGACCGTCGCCGAGGAGCACCCCGCCGACCCACCCGCCTCCCGTGCCGCATGGCCGGCCCTCGACCCGCCGATCGACCCGCACCGGCTGCCTCGGAGCGTGCTGCCACGCCGGTACGACCTGACGATGTCGATCGACGTGGACGGCGGCGGGTTCAGCGGGACCGCGGTGGTCGAGGTGGACGTGGTCGAGGCGACCCAGCACATCGTGTGCAACTCGCTCGACCTCCAGATCGACGAGGTGGTGGTGGAGGCCGAGGGCTCCCGGCTCGAGGTCGTGGACGTCCGCACCGACCCCGGCTCCGAGCGGCTGGCGGCCCGCCTGGACCAGCCGCTGCCGGTGGGCCCGGCCACCGTGACCTTCCGCTTCAGCGGGACGTTCGGCGACCAGCTCGTGGGTCTCTACCGCTCGACGTTCGAGACGGACGACGGCGACACGGCGACGTTGGCGGTCACCCAGTTCGAGGCCCCGCACGCGCGGCGGGCGTTCCCGTGCTGGGACGAGCCCGACTTCAAGGCCGTCTTCGCAGTGACGCTCGAGCACGACGACCGGTTCTTCTCCACCTCGAACGGTCGGGAGGCGGAGCGGACCGCGCTCGGCGACGGGCGCGTCCAGGTCCGCTTCTCCGAGACCATCCCGATGTCGACCTACCTCGTCGCGTTCGTGGTGGGGCCGCTCGTCGCCACGGATCCGGTGGAGGTGCGGGGCACGCCGGTGCGGGTGGTGTGCCGGCCGGGCCGCGAGCACCTCGCCGGCGAGGCCCTCGACGTGGCCGCCCACTGCGTGGCGTGGTTCGAGGACTACTACGGCATCCCGTACCCGGGCGACTCGCTCGACCTGGTGGCGGTCCCCGACTTCGCGTTCGGGGCGATGGAGAACCTCGGGTGCGTGACCTTCCGGGAGATCCTGCTGCTGGCGGACCCCGAGGCCGTCACCCGAGCCGAACGCGAGCGCGCCGCGCTGGTCATCGCACACGAGCTCGCCCACATGTGGTTCGGCGACCTCGTGACGATGGACTGGTGGACCGGCATCTGGCTGAACGAGGCCTTCGCCACCTTCATGGAGCTGGCGTGCGTCGACGCCTACCGGCCCGACTGGGACGTGTGGTCGACCTTCGGGCTGTCCCGCGCCGAGGCGTTCACCGTCGACTCCCTCGCGTCGACGCGCCCGATCGAGTTCGAGGTCCGCACACCCGACGACGCCGAGGCGATGTTCGACATCCTCACCTACGAGAAGGGGTGCGGGGTCCTGCGGATGATGGAGCAGTACCTCGGTCCCGACGTGTTCCGGGACGGCGTCCGTGCGTACCTGCGCACCCATGCGCTCGGCAACACGGTCACCTCGGACCTCTGGGACGCGCTCGAAGATGCGTCGGGGGAGCCGGTGCGCCGGGTGATGGAGCAGTGGATCCTCCAGGGCGGGCACCCGGTGATCGAGGTCGCCTCCGCCTCCGGGGGCCTCCGCCTCGACCAGCGGCGCATGTCCTTCGAGGGAGGCGACGAGGCCGAGCCCCGCTCGTGGCCGACACCGGTGGTCCTCCGGGACTCCCACGGGGAGGTGCACCACCTCCTCCTCGAGCCGATCGGCGCGACCGTCGACGTGCCGGCTCACGGCGCGGTGAACGCCAACGCCGGCGCAGTCGGCTTCTACAGGACCCGCTACGACGCCCGCCTCTCCCAGCGCCTGTGGGCGTCGATCGGCGACCTCTCCCCGGTCGAGCAGTTCTCGGCCCTCGACGACACCTGGGCCCTGCTCCTCGCCGGTCTGGCCGGCCCGCTGGACCTGGTGGCGGGCCTGAGGGCGTTGAGCGGCGCCACCCAGGCGTCGGTGTGGCGGAGGATCAGCGCCGCGACAGCCGCCCTGCGCCGCCTCGGTGGCGCAGGCACGGCTGACGCCGTCGCGGCGCTGGTCGCCGACCTCACCGGTCCGGTGCTGGCAGAGGGAGCGTCGGTGGACCCCGAGGTCACGGGCATCGCGTGGCGGATGGCAGGCTCGCTCGGGTCCGACGAGGAGGTCGTCGAGGCGTCGAGGCGGAACGTCGCATCGCCCGACGGCGTCCACCCCGAGCTGCTCACCGCTTCGCTCGACGTGTACGCCGCGCACGGCGGTGACGCCGAGCTCGACCACCTGTGGGATGCGCATCGCAACGCCGCCACCCCGCAGGACGAGCGCCGCCACCTCAACGCTCTCGTGCGCATCGGGGAGGCCGCAGCGTTCCGACGCGCCCTGGACCTCTGCCGCACCGAGGTCCGCACCCAGGACGCCCCCTACCAGCTGGCACTGGCCATGGGCCACGCCGACCACGGAGCGACGGCATGGGCGTTCGTGGCCGAGCACTGGGACGAGCTGGTCGACCGGTTCCCTTCGAACAGCATCGTGCGCATGGCCGGCGGGGTGACGTCCTTCTTCGACCCCGAGACCTGCGACGACGTGTTGGCCTTCTTCGAGACCCACCAGATCCCACAGGGAGCGACGATCCTCGCCCAGCACCTGGAGCTGGTGCGGGTGCACCGGGCGCTCGAGCGGAGGGTCGCGGGCCACCTGGTCGACGCCCTCGCGTGAGCGACGCGGGCCTCGGCGTCTTCGCCGTCGAGGACACGACGGCACAGCTCGTGTGGCGCCGCGCCGAGGAGGGCGTGGCCACGGTGCGATGGCGAGGCGGTGAGACGTCCCGCCCAGTCCCGGCGGGCCCCGGCGGCCTGGTGGTGGAGGACCTGCCGACGGGATCGGCCACGCGCCTCGTCGTCGAGCTCCCGGGCGCAGCGCCGACGCAGCTCACCGTCCGGACGCTGTCGGTCGACCTGGGCGAGGAGCTCCACCGGTTCGCAGCCATCACCGACCCGCACCTCGGCGCGGTGGCGTTCGACATCGGGAACCGGATCCGCGAGCCGGGCGTGGCCCGTGAGGAGGCCCACCCCGTGCGCTGCACGCGGCAGGCCGTCGGCGATGCCCTCGAGTGGGGTGCCCAGCGCATCGTGGTGAAGGGCGACGTCACCCACGTGAGCCACACCCACACCTGGGCGCTGGCGGCCGATGTCTTCGGGGGCCTGCCGGTGCCGGTCGACATGATCCCCGGCAACCACGACCGCAACCACCGCGCCACCGTGGACGCGTTCGCCGAGGCGCGGCGGCACGGCCTGCAGATGCACCGCGACGTGACGCCGGTCGACCTCCCGGGCCTGCGGCTGGTGTTCGTCGACTCGACGGTCGCCGGGATCGACATCGGCGTGTGGAGGCCGCACCGGGGCCTGATGTACGACGCCGTGGGCTCCACGGACCTCCCCGCGATGATCGTGGTGCACCACCAACCGATGGCGTCCACGATCCCGCTGCACCTGCCGCGCGGCATCCCGGCGGTCGTGGCGAACCCGATCCTGCGGCGGCTGCGCCAGGCGAACCCTCGCCTCGTCGGCACCTCCGGCCACACCCACCGGCACCGGCAGCGGCTGGTGGCGGGCGTGCCGTGGTTCGAGACGGGGTCGCCCAAGGACTATCCCGGCGCCTGGACCGGCTACGTGGTCTACGAGGGCGGGATCAGGCAGGTGACCCGTCGGGTGACGGCACCCGACTGCATCGAGTGGACCGAAGCCACCCGAGGCGCTGCGTTCGGGGCGTGGGGCCGGTGGTCGCCGGGTCGCCTCGAGGACCGCTGCTTCACCATCGGTTGGTGACGAGCGACAGCACGAGCAGCACCTGTGCCGCGTGGTAGGTCGTGATGATCACCAGGCGGGCCGCCCGGAAGTCCTTCACGAACCTGGACCAGCCGATGGCGAAGTCCGACACGTAGAACAGCAGAGCGCCGGCCACCGCGAGGGCCACGGTCGAGCCGATCGCGCTCACGACCATGACGGAGATGACCGTGACGTAGGCGGCCACCGGGATCGGCAGCCGGCGATCGGTGCGCGACGCACCCTTCACGATGAACGGCGCACCGGCCGCGGCCGCCAGGGCGACGATCACCGCGCCGACCACGAGGGCGGTACCGCTCGTCGGCCCGGAGAGCATGCCGACGATGTAGGCGACGTGGCCCAGGAGGAACGACGCGAGGCCCGGGACGAACCATCGCTCCTGGTCCTCGAGCATGAGGAACACGTCGCCCACGAGGCTGAGCACGAGCGCTGCGACGAACCACCACTGCTCGTCGGGCCGCACCGGGTCCACCACGGCCGCCGCCAGGATGAGCGGCACCATCGTGGCCGGCTTGGCGATGTACTCGAGGCGGCGGTTGGCGGTGCCGACGGCGAACCAGTCGACGAGCGCGATGACCACGCCGAGGGCGACGAGGGCACCCGCCGCGGCGTTCACCGGAACCGTCCCACTGCGTCGTCCCACGGGAGCGGCTCGGCCATCGCCATGCGCAGCTGGACCACGTGCCGTGGCCGGTTCACGCCGAGCACCGCGGTGCAGCGGTCACCCCTCCGGAACAGGGCGACGAAGCGCCGCTCCTCGATCGAACCGTCCACGATCTCCACCTCGTCGTCGTGCCGGGCGCGGCCGGCCATCTGGATCTTGCGGTCGTACTGGTCGGACCAGAACCACGGGACGGAGGCGAACGGGGTGCCGCCCTCCGCCGGTTCGAGCAGCCGCCGGGCGGCGTGGCTGCCCTGCTCGATGGCGTGCTCCCAGTGCTCCACCCGCATGAGCTCGTCGTAGAGGGGGTTCGGCCACTCGCACATGTCGCCCGCCGCCACGACCCCCGGAGCTGCCAGGCAGGTCTCGTCGCAACGCACCCCGTTCGAGAGCACCAGGGACGACGACCGCAGCCAGTCGACGTTCGGCACCACCCCGATGCCGACGACCACCACGTCGGCGTCGACGACCGAACCGTCGGACAGCTCCACCTGCTCGACGCGCCCGCTGCCCCGCAGCTCCGCCACGCCGGCACCCAGGCGGACGTCGACGCCTTCGCTCGCGTGCAGGTCGGCCACGAACCGCCCGATCTCCCCCGGCAAGGCGCGCTGGAGGGGCCACGGCAGCGCCTCGACCAGCGTGACGTCGAGGCCGAGGCCTCGGCAGGTGGCGGCCACCTCGGCACCGATGAACCCGGCGCCGACGACCACGACGTGACGGGCACCCGCGTCGAGCTCGCCGCGGATGGCGAGGCAGTCGTCGAGCGTGCGGAGGACGTGCACGCCGGCGAGGTCCGTGTCGAGCCGCCGTGGCGTGGCGCCGGTGGCGAGCACGACGCCGTCCACCGACAGGGCGCTGCCGTCGGACAGCTCGAGCGTCCTGGACTCGACGTGGAGGGCACGGGCGCTGGTGCCGAGCACGAGGTCGAGGTCGAGCTCCGCGAGGCGAGCGGCGTTCGGCTGGGCTGCGGCCTCTGCCTCCATCGTTCCTGCGAGGACCTGCTTCGAGAGCGGGGGCCGATCGGAGGGCAGCTCCGCCGCCGAGTCGATCAGGCGGATCGTGCCCTCGTAGCCCGCCTCACGCAGCGCGACGGCTGCGCTCGTGCCGGCCAGGCTGGCGCCGACGATGGCGATGTCGCGCATGGTGGGGACGCTGGAGTGCGGAGCGGGGGTGCGGGATCGAGAGGGTGAGGGGTGAAGCGGGGCTCAGTCCTCGATGCTGATCGCCTGCTTGGGGCAGCGGCGCACCGCCTCCTCGACCTTGTCGCGCAGCGACTCGGGCGGGTTCTCGTCGAGGAGGTAGAGGTAGTCGTCGTCGCGCACCTCGAAGACCTCGGGCGCGATGCCCATGCAGATCGCGTTGGACTCGCACACGTCGAAGTCGACGACAACTCGCATCAGGCTTCCCTTCGTCCGTGGCCGCACGCGCGGCACCCGAGCGGATGGTAGGCCGCGTCAGAAGACCGTGTAGCCACCGTCCACCACCACGGTGTCACCCGTGTGGAACACGAGCGTCGGGTCGGCGAGGAAGACGGCGGCCGGCGCCATGTCCTCGGGACGACCCCACCGGCGGACCGGGGTCCGGGCGGTGGTCGCGGACATGAACTTCTCCCACCCCTGCAGCGGAGCGGTCATGTCGGTCTCGGTCCAGCCCGGCATGAGGGTGTTGGCCCGGATGCCGTGGCGGGCCAGCTCCACCGCCAGTCCGCGCACGAGGCTGGCGACGCCTGCCTTCGCGGCGGAGTACGCCTGGTTGCCGCCCGCACCGTGCACCGCGCTGGTGGAGGAGACGCCCACGAGGGCCCCTCCCCCTCCCCGCTCGATCATGTGGCGGGCGGCGGCGCGGAAGCAGAGGAACGCGCCGTCGAGGTTCACAGAGATCGCGCGGCGCCACTGCTCGAGGCTCAGCTCGTGGAACGCGCCGGGGAACCCGGCGCCGGCGTTCGCGATCAACGAGTCGACCTTGCCGTGCGCCGCGATCGAGTTCGCGAAGGCACCCTCGACGCCGGCCTCGTCGGTGACGTCGACCTCATGGGTCGAGACCTCGTGGCCCGCGTCGCGCAGCTGCTCGGCCGCCTCCTGGTTCTTCTCGGCGCGGCGACCCCAGATGGCCACCTCCGCCCCCGCCTCCGCCACCGCTCGTGCCATCGCGAGGCCGATGCCGGCGTTCCCCCCGGTGACCACGACCACCCGTCCGCTCAGATCGAACATGG
>JBIQID010000023.1:8730-29604 GCA_044508215.1 Actinomycetota bacterium
GTGGAACGTGTTCTAGTTTCGGGGGATGGCCATGCCCTCGGACATCGGAATCATCGACCTCATGCTCGGCATCCCCGAGCCGGGCAAGAAGGAGAGCTGGTACGACTTCCTGAAGCCCAACCTCCGAGACGCTGAGAGCAAGGGCTTCAAGTTCCCGGCGCAGTACATGTTCAAGGAGGTACCGGAAGACCCGTCCGACCGCGACGTCATCGCGTTCACGCTCGACCAGATGGACCTCTACGGCATCGAGAAGGCGCTCATCGGGTTCGGCCCCGAGGGTGGGGTCCAACGTGCGGCCCTCGAGCAGCACCCGGACCGGTTCCTGGCCTCCATCTCGGTGGACCCCAACGACGGGATGGACGCGCTGCGAGCCATCCAGTCCGCGCATGACAGCTACGACCTCAAGGGCGTGCAGCTGTTCCCCGCCGGCTGCAACCCGGGCGTGCCGATCAACGACAAGCGGATGTACCCCGTGTACGCGAAGTGCTGCGAGCTGGGCATCCCGGTGCTCTGCTGCGTGGGCGTGCCCGGCCCCCGGGTGCCGATGGCGCCGCAGAAGGTCGAGCTGATCGACGAGGTGATGTACTTCTTCCCCGAGCTCACCTTCGTGATGCGGCACGGCGCCGAGCCGTGGACCGAGCTGGCCGTGAAGCTGATGCTCAAGTGGCCGAACCTCTACTACTCCACCTCGGCCTTCGCCCCGAAGCACTACCCGAAGGCGATCATCGACTACGCGAACACCCGCGGTGCCGACAAGGTGATGTACGCCGGCTACTTCCCGATGGGCCTCAGCCTGCAGCGGATCTTCACCGACATGCCGAACGTCCCGTTCAAGGACGAGGTCTGGCCCAAGTTCCTCCGGGAGAACGCCGTCCGGGTCTTCGGGCTGGACTCCTCTGCGTGAGGGCATCGCCCTGAACGACATCTCCTGAGGCACCGTTCGCCCGACCAGTTCACAGAGCCGCAACACGAGCGAGACGGTCCCGAGACAGGGACCGTCCATGCTCTTCCTCGTCACGCACCGTGCGGTGTGGCGGACAGATGGGAGGAGGATGGATGGCGGGGGCAGGAAGCGCCAACGGCGCCGCCGACTAGCTCCCCACCGGGCTCGGTTGCTCCCCTCCGGTGGCATCCCGGGGTTCCTCGCGGAGCCCCGGGATCCATCGCTCCAAGGGCACGAACGCGAGCAGGAAGATCGAATGGGGCAGGAAGTGGATGCTGATCGCGAGCCACGTGAAGAAGTGGAGGAAGAAGATGCCCACGAGCACGGGGACCCGCACCTTCGTGCTGCGCACGAGGAGCAGGATCGCCCCGATCTCGAAGATGATGAAGCCCCACTGGCTCAGCTTCAAGAGACCCGGGTAGTCGAGCAACCACTGACCGATCGAGGTGCCACGGCGCACGATGGCCATGGTGAACACGTAGCTGTCGGGCCAGTACCAACCAGCCTTGTCGAGCTTCGAGAACGCCGAGAGCGGATACGACAGGGCGAAGACCACCTGGATCACCCGCAGCGCCCAGCCCGTCGCCCGCGGCGCTTCGCGACCACGTCGGGGGACCAGGGAGAAGACCAGCAGCGCCACCCAGATCGTGAGGCGGTCGTGATCCACCTTCGACCAGCCGAACGACCACAGCACCCAGACCGTGTAGCTCGCGAAGACGGCGGCGCAGCTGAGTCGGGCCGGACGGCGGAACAGTGCGACGACCGCGGAGAGGACCACCGCCCACTGCACGACGGCGATGGTCGTCGTGGTCGGAGCCGGCAGGCCCATCCAGCGGGCCAGCGCCGTCGGGCGGTAGAACGCCTCGGGCGCCCAGCCGTGGTCCAGCACCCATCGGTCGTGGTCGATCACCGTGTACACGAGGACCACGAGGACGATGCGGACCAGCAGGTCCAAGCGGCGCGGCGGCACCGCCTCGAACCAGTAGTTGCGCCACCAGTCGCGGAGCCGCTCGAACGGTCCGTGACCGCCCTCCACCGGACCGCCCTCGGCTGACGCCTCCGCCGGCTCTCGCCGCGCCTCGGCGCTCACCGCTCCGGTGGCCACGTTGCCTTCCGCTCGCTGATCCGCTCCGTCGGCCGGCCGTCCTCCAGCCGCCACCCCGCGAGGACCAAGGTCAGGCTCGCAAGCCGCTCGTCACCGTCGTGCCGGGCGTTGTAGTTGTCGAACAGCGCCCGCATCCGTGCATCCTCGAGGCTCCGGTCGGAGTTGAGCTGCCCCTCGATCTCGGCACGGCGCAGGCCGAAGTGGCCGGACTTCAGGCGGATCTCCTCACCGGCCACGGTGACGGCGTCGAAGCGCACCGCTCGGATCCTCGTCTCCGGCCCCGGCGCGGTGGTGAACATCCGGAACGGGGCGAACGGCCAGGCGTCGTCGGTGACGAGCAGCCCGCCGACCGTCCCGCCCACGAGGAGCACGGCGACGAGGCTCCGCCACCACCCTCCGGGGGCCCGATCCTCGCTCACCGTGGCGATGGTAACTGTTGGCCCCGAACGCGGGATCCAGCTCGGGGCCGTGGGCGCTCCGCGAGACGGGTGGAGGTCCACGCCCGCCCGCCGTAAACTAGAACGCGTTCTAGTTCGATGGGAGTGACATGACCACCCAGACCTCAGCGCTGCGTTCGCCGTTCCCGATCCCCTTCGGGTGGTTCCAGGTGGGCTGGTCGGACGACGTCGCCATCGGCGAGACCAAGCCGCTCCGCTACTTCGACCGCCATCTGGTGCTCTGGCGCGACGAGGAGGGCACCGCCCACCTGCAGGACGCCTTCTGCCCCCACCTCGGCGCCCACTTCGGGCACGGCGGCAAGGTCGTCGGCTGCGAGCTGGCGTGCCCCTTCCACGGGTGGCGGTTCGACTGCGACGGCGCCAACACGCTCATCCCCTACTCGGGCCGCACCAACGCGAAGGCTCGGCTCGAGACGTTCCCGCTCGTGGAGCGCAACGGGTTGCTCATGGCCTGGTACCACCCCGAGGGCATCGAGCCGCAGTGGGAGGTCCCGACGATCCCCGAGTTCAACGACGCTGACGGGTTCACCGCGCACGTGATGCGCACCTACGACGTGCACACCGCCTGGCAGGAGCTGGCGGAGAACGGCGTGGACGCCGCGCACTTCCGCTACGTGCACAACACCGAAGAGGTGCCGATCCTCGACAGCTACGAGACCGACGGGCCCGTCGCACGGATGCGGTCGACCCAGAAGTTCCCCACCCCGCAGGGCGTGGTCGACGGCCGCATCGACTCCGACTCGTTCGGCCCGGGCTTCTCGGTGATCCGGTTCACAGGCATCGTCGACACCTACCTGATGGGCTGCAACACCCCCGTGAGCGCCGAGCAGTGCCAGATGCGCTTCACGTTCTGCGTCCGCCGCAGCGGTCACGAGAAGCTCGACTCCGGCGTCGGTCAGGCGTTCGTGAACGAGATCGACCGCCAGGTGCGCGAAGACAAGCCGATCTGGGAGAACAAGGCCCACGTCGTCCGGCCCGCGCTGGCCGACACCGACGGCCCGATCATGAAGTTCCGCAAGTGGGCGGCGCAGTTCTACGCCGAGCCGGTCGACACCTCCGCCGACTACTACGTGCCGTCGGAGGAGTACCCGGCCGAGGAGCTGGGCCTCTCCGCCAGCCAGAAGTACGGCTCGAAGCCGATCGCCTAGCGCGGCCCACCGGCCCGCTCGCCGGACGGACATCGCGGCCGACGCGAAGGAGCCGGGCCCGAGGGCCCGGCTCCTTCACTTCGATCAGCCTGCGGCCACGCGGGCCGCAGACCTCACTTCTTCTTGGCCTTCTTCAGCTTCGGGGCCGGGGTGGCGCCCATCACGACGTCCTTGAAGCCCTTCAGCGGGGTGATCCGGGCCTTCGTCTTCGCCGCGATCTTGATCTGCTCGCCGGTGGCCGGGTTGCGGCCCATGCGCGCTGCCGACTTGTACTTGGCGAACTTCGCGAAGCCGGTGATCGTCACGGGATCACCCTTGGCGACGGTGGCGAAGACCACGTCCTGGAAGCCCCTCAGCACGCTGTCGACGGTCTTCTTGTCGACGTCGGTCTCGTTGACGATGGCGTCGATCAGCTCACGACGGTTCATTCCGTGTCCCTCCAGGGGGTGTTGTCCAACGGTGGAGCAGTCTGCTCCATCCGGGGGCGCAGAACGCGCATTTCAGCCAGGTTTTCCGGGGCGTTCGTGCCTCCGGCCCGACGCTGGTCAGGGCTTCTCCGCGCCGACCACCCACATCGCGAAGAACTGCGCCGCGCCGCCATAGGCGTGACCCAGCGCGACCCGGGCGCCGTCGATCTGGTGGTCGCCCGCCTGACCGCGGACCTGCATCGCCGCCTCGCCGAAGCGGAGCATCCCCGACGCCCCGATCGGGTTGGTCGAGAGCACGCCGCCGGAGCAGTTGACCGGCAGGTCGCCGTCCATCTGCGTGACGCCGGCCTCGGTCAGCTTCCACCCCTCGCCCTCCGGCGCGAACCCGAGGTTCTCGAGCCACATCGGCTCGTACCAGCTGAAGGGCACGTACATCTCGACCACGTCGACCTCGGAGCGGGGGTCGGTGATCCCCGCCTGCCGGTAGACGTCGGCGGCGCAGTCCTTGCCGGCCTGCGGCGACACCTGGTCACGACCGGAGGCCATCGCCGGCTCTGAGCGCATCGACGTCCCGAGCACCCACGCCGGCGGCACGCCGGTCTTCGCGGCGGTCTCCTCCGCCACCTTCTCGCTGCCGAGCACCAGCGCGATCGCGCCGTCGCTCGAGGGGCACGTCTCCGAGTACCGGATCGGCTCCCACAACATGAAGCTCTCCTTCACCGAGTCGTAGGTGATGTCGGCCTCGTGGAGGTGGGCGTAGGGGTTCTTCAGCGCGTTCAGCCGGTCCTTCAGCGCGACGAGCACGCCGATGTCGTCGGGGGCGCCGGAGCGCCGCACGTACTCGCGGATGAACGGGGCGAAGTAGCCGCCTGCGCCCGCCACCAGCTGCTGCTGGAACGGGATGGGGAACGAGAGCGCCCACATCGCCTCGGAGCAGGACTGCATCTCCCACCCGATCGTCAGGACCCGTTCGTACACGCCGGACTGGACGTGGCTGGCCGCCACGATCGCCGTCGAACCGCCCACCGAGCCGGCGGTGTGGACCCGGAGCAACGGCTTGCCGACCGCGCCCAGCGCTTCGGCCAGGTAGCCCTCCGGCATCATGATCCCCTCGAAGAAGTCGGGGGCCTTGCCGACCACGATCGCGTCGATGTCCGCCATGGTCATCTGGGCGTCGTCCAGGGCGCGGTACACCGCTTCGCGCAGGAGGCCCGGGAGCGAGACATCGCCCCGAACCGCAGCGTGCTTGGTCTGCCCGACACCGACGACGGCGACTCGGTTGGCGCTCACTTCTCCCCCTCCAGGACGGCGACGAGGTTCTGTTGCAGGCAGTGGCCGCTCGTGGCGGTGGCGACCCCCCGGCCGGCGGTCCCGGCCATGATCCGGTTCGCCACCTCGGCCAGGCGGAGGAGACCGGCGGCCATCATCGGGTTGGCAGCGAGCGGACCGCCCGACGGGTTGACGTCGACGTCGTCGCCGAGGCCCAACGCATCGGTGACGATCCGCTCCTGGTGGGTGAACGGGGCGTGGAGCTCGGCCACGTCGAACCCACCCGTGGCGCCCGCCTTCTCGGCAGCGATCGAGATCGAGGGCGCAGTGGTGAGGTCGCGGGAGCCCAGCTGGTGGCTGTCGATCCGGTGGTCGATCCCCCGGATCCAGGCCGGTCGCTCGGTCCAGCGACGGGCGACATCGTCGGCGGCGAGCACCACTGCGACACCGCCATCGGAGATCGGCGGCACGTCGTGGCGGCGCAGCGGGTCGGACAGGAAGGGCTGGGCGAGCAGCTCGTCGACGCTCGGCGACCCCTTCACCTGGGCGAAGGGGTTGGAACCGGCGTTCGTCCGGTTGCGATGGGCGATCTGCGCCATCTGCTCCTCGTCGATCCGCCCGGCGTCGATCATCGCCCGGGCCTGGAGGCCCGCCAGGGCGACCGAGTCCGGCCAGAGCGGCCCGTAGTAGTAGGGGTCCAGCTGCCGGGAGAGCACCCGGGGCAGGTCGCCGGGCGACGCCTTCGAGTAGCTGTAGACCAGTGCGGAGTCGGCGTGGCCGGCCTGGATCTTCAACCAGGCCTCGTACAGCGCCCAGGCTCCGTCCATCTCGACGTGGCTCTCCTGGATCGGGGGCCACGCACCGACGGCGTCGAGGGTCATCACGAAGCTGAACGCCTGGCCGGCGAGGTAGTCGGAGCTCCCCGAGCACACGAAGCCGATGTCCTGGATCGTGACACCGGCGCCCTCGAGCGCCTCGTGGATCACCGGCTGGATCAGCTCGACCTCGTTGAGCTCGTCGACCCGCCGGCGGTGTTGCGTCTGCGCGACGCTGACGATGGCGACGTCCCGCATCACATGTGTCCTTTCAGCAGCTCGGGTGCAACATCTGGCTCGTCGATCGGACGCCAGTGGGTGATGTTCTGGAAGCTGGTGCCGAGCTCGTCGTCGTCGACCCACACCGGCTCCACGCGCATGCCGATGCGGACCTCCTCGATGGGTATCTCGAGGATCGTCCCGTAGATCGACACCGACGCACCGTCGGCGAGGATCAGCGCAGAGACGAACGGAGTCGGGGGCGCGTTCACGCCGAACCCGATGTGCACCACGCAGAAGGCGGACACGGTGCCGTTCGGGCCGACCTCGACCTGCTCGGTGGTGGGCAGGCCGACCGTGGGCGACATGCCGCGGGGCGGCACGTACACCTCGCCGGTGGAGGGGCAGGCCTCACCCACCATCCGCTTCTCCTGCAGGCCCCGGAGGAACCGGCTGGTCGCGGTGCCCGGGTTGTACCGGTAGTGCAGGCTGGCCGGCACCCGGATGCGCTGGACCGACTCGTCGGCGCCCAGCGGAGGGACCGACGGCTGGGGCTGGGCCCAGAGACCGGTGGGGAACGGGGTGATCGTGCGGTCGGGCTCGGTCGCCATCACTCGCCTCCCATCAGTTCGAACGCTGCGATGTCGGTGATCTGCCCCTCGGGCTCTGCCGTCCAGCGGATCCGCACCCTGGCACCGGTCGAGACGGCGTCGGGCGACGGGGCGTCGACGACGTGGAGCATCGAGGTGTCGGCGCCGTCGAGCCGGATGAGGGCGAGGGCGTGCGGGTGGTCGAGGGGCTGGCCCTCCCGGATGGTCTCCACCCACGACCACGACGTGATCGTGCCCTCGGTGCCCACCTCGACCATGTCGGTGAGGGGCTCGCTGGTGACCGGGTCGTACTCGACCGGCGGGCAGATCACCCGCCCGTCGACGCCCGAGATCCCGAGCACCCGTCGCTCCTTCAGGGCGGTGAGGAACGCTCCGATCACCGGCCCGGTCGTCCGGTTGAACGGGTACTCGATGACGAGCGGCGCCTCGAGCAGTTCGCCTGTGGCCTCGTCGGGCACTGCGACACCCCCTTGTTGGTCCGTGGCCGTTGGTCCGGCCGGCTGCCGACGATACTGGAACGCGTTCTAGTTCTGTCGAGTCGGGTCCGCAGCGGCCTGCGGGCCCGCTGTCGATCGGCCGGGCCACTCGACGAGACGGGGCAGCAATGCGCGGGCCGACCGTTCGCGGATCGCGCCGGCCCACACCCCGGCGCCGTACGCGACATCGTCGAGCAACCGGGCCGCCACCCAGCGGATCGGGTCGAGCCGACGTGGGTGTCCGCGCCGCCGCCGGTCCACCAGGTCGAGCACCGGCGGGACGAGGAGGAGCGGCGCCAGGCGGCGGGCTCGCCGGGAGCAGGCGACCAGCAGCAGGCTGACCGGCCACCACGGGCGCACGGCCGCTGCGAGCAGCGCTCGCGCTCCCCCGAGGTGTCCCTCCACGACCAGCCTCGCGGCGCCCGCGCCGCGGTCGTCCAGGCGGAGGCGCCTTGCGAGCGCCACCCCGGTCCCTGCAGCGAGGCCTCCGGCAGCGACGGGTCGCCCGGCCAGAGCGAGCGCCCACACGCCGAGCGTCCACCGCGACACCACAGCCGGCGCCGCTGCGTGCGGATGGCGGCGGTCGAGGGCTGCGGCGGCGGTGCCGTACCGGAACCGCTGACGGGCAACGGCGGGCCAGGTGCGCCGCGGTGGGTGGAAGGCGACCAGCTCGTCGCCGACGTAGCGCACCGACGCACCTGCGGCGTCCAGCCGCCAGACCAGGTCGACGTCCTCGCCGTAGCGAAGGGCGGTGTCGAAGCCGCCCACCTCCTCGAACCCCGCTCGTGAGACCGCTACCAGCGCGGTCGGCACGTACGAGCGGCGTGACCCCGGCCGGACCCGGGCGCCGTGCGGACCGAGGTCGAGCGGTGAGTCCGTGGCCTCGTAGCGCTCGAGGGCAGTCGGCCCCTCCGCCGACGCGATGCGGGGAGCGACTGCGGCGGCACCGGCGACGAGGTGGCGGCCCAGCACCACCAGCCAGTCCGGCGGGGGGACCACACCGGCGTCGACGAACGCGATCCAGGGAGCGTCGCCCGATCCCGCTCCCTCCTGGCGGGCGCCGCCCGGACCGAGCGCCCGCTCGTTCCGGACCAGGCGGGCGCCCGCGTCAGCGGCGAGCGACGCGACTGCGGCGGCGTCGGCCGAGCCGTCGTCCACCACGACCAGCCGCAGGTCGGCCGACCCGGTCGTCGCGGCCAGTGCGGCGAGCGTCCGCTCCAGTCCGACGAGGTCATCACGGACCGGCACCACCACGTCGACGGGCCCGTCGATCGTCGGGTCGCCGTCCTCACCGACCGGCACGACGACGTCGATGGCGGCGAGCCGGTCGAGGAACCGCTCGGTCGCCACGCCCTGAGGGGGACGGCGTCCCTGCTCCAGGGCGTCCACGACGGCGGCACCGGGCTCGCTCAGCCGCAGGAGCCGGAGCGGCGACCCTCCGATCAGCACCCGACCCGCCGAACGCCGGGTGACCCCCGGCGCGAGCCGGTACCTCACACCGTCATGCCGCCGTCGACCCCCAGCGCCACGCCGGTCACGGCGCCCTGTTCGGCGGCGCAGAGCCAGGCGATGGCTGACGCCACCTCCTCGACGGTCACCAGGCGTCCGATGGCGTGGTGCTCGGCGAACTCGTCGATCGAGCCGAGGCCGTAGATCGCCGCGCTCGCCTCGAGGATCGCCGAGCGGGTGGATCCGGGGCAGACGGCGTTCGCCGTGACCCCCTCCGGCCCGAGCTCCGCTGCCAGCGAGCGGACGAGGCCGATCGCGCCGTGCTTCGCTGCCACGTAGGCGCCGATCAGGGGGTGGCCCTCGGTGCCGGCCGCTGAGGCGACGACCACGAACCTGCCGCGGCGCGGGGCGGGCCGGTCGAGCAAGGCCGGCACGGTGGCCACGGCCGTGCGCCACACGCCGGTCAGGTTCACGTCGACGTTGACGGCCCACTGCTCGTGGGGCAGCTCCCACGTTCGAGGACCGCCGGCGATCACCCCGGCTGCGGCCACGACGGCGTCGATCCCGCCGAAGCGGTCGACCGTCGCAGTCACGGCTCGCTCGAGCGAGGCGGCGTCGCGCACGTCGGCCACCAGGGCGAGGCCACCGCACCGTGCGGCGACATCGTCCAGCTCGGCTCGGGTGCCGAGCGCGTACGGGACCGATGCGTCGTCGTCGCACGCGTCCACGCACGCCACGGCGAAGCCGTCGCCGGCCAAGCGGATCGCGGTAGCGGAGCCGATGCCCCGAGCCGCGCCGGTCACGAGGGCGACGGGCCGCTCGGTCACGAGGCCCACCCCGTGGTGAGCGTGAGCGCGTCGCGGGTCAGGCGGTCGACCAGCTCGGTGAGCAGCCGTTCGCCGTCTTGCGCCGTCGCCCTCGTGGGGTCGCCGAGCACGCCCGTGGGCGACACCGCGGCGAACCCTTCGCTCACCGCCCTCGCACCGATCTCGGACCACGGGGTGATCACCCCCGGTGCGATGCGATCCATCCGCACGACCTCCGGGCAGAGGTGCAGGAGGATGGAGGTCTCCCCGAAGCCCGCGTGCGGTTCACCACCTGGCACGTGACATGACAGGACTTCGAAGCGACGACCCTCGGCCACGACGCGTTCCCGGGCTGCGGTGAGCGCCGTGATGTTCCCGCCGTGCCCGTTGACCACCACCACGCCGGCGAACGCGTCGGCCGACCGGGCGATCTCGACCAGCGCCTCCTCCATCACGGCCGCACCGATGGAGAGGGTGCCCGGGAAGTCCTGGTGCTCGCCCGAGGCCGTGATCCCGAGGGAAGGCGCGAGCACGAAGCGAGGATGCGACGCCACGATCGCTGTGGCGACCGCCTCGGCGATCCGGGTGTCGGTGTCGAGCGGGAGGTGCGGGCCGTGCTGCTCGCAGCTGCCCACCGGCAGCACCACCACCGGCGGGCGGTCCCGGACCTCCTCCCAGGTCAAGGACCCCAGCACCTGATGCGCCGGGCCGGCCCCCGGTGCAACCCCCCGGGACGCCCGGGTCACTCGATGTACCCCCAGGTGCGGAGCTGCTCGAGGATCACGTCGGCTGCCTCGTCGGGGCTCGCCTCCACGGTGCGGGGAGGGGTCCGCTCCGACAGCGCACCGGTGAGCGCCACGATCCGGTCGTGCGCCGTGTCGCCCGCAGGCGGCGGCAGCGCCCGCGCACGTGGGCGCAGCGGGCCGGTGCCGAGCAGCGTCGCTGCAGCACCGCCCGGCGCGGCGGGCACCACCGTGACGTCAGCGTCGAGGGAGGCGAGCGCCGCACCCAACGGCGCACGGCGGAGGTCGGCGACCGAGCCCTCCACGGACAGCACCATCGGCGACCGAGCTTCGACCCGTGCGGACATGCCGCCACCGAGGCGACGTGTGGCCAGCACACGACCCCGCTCCCCCGGGTCGACGGCCACCAAGCCGAGCGCCTGCGCAGCCCCCAGCTGGTGTGCGAGGAACGCCGGCACCGAGCCCGAACCGCGGTCCACCGAGTGCTCGCCGCACACGACCACCTCGGCCTCCCGCAACACCCCGGCGATCCCGGCGGCCACCGAGCGCGAGTCGGCGTCCTCGCCGAGCTCGATCCGCACGACCGAGGTGACCCCCGCCGCGAGGAGCTCCCGCAGGGCGGCCTCGGCGGACGGCGGTCCCGCGCACACGACCGTGGTGGTGCCGTCCCACACCTCGGCGATGCGCAGGGCCACCTCCACCGCGGCGCGGTCGGCCTCCGACCAACCGGACGACCGGTCGTCGGTCCGGGTGACACCGGTGAGCGGGTCGACCTCAGGACGGAGGTCCACCCACTTCACGCACGCCGCCACGAGCGGCCGAGCAGCGTTGCGCGCGCTCATGCCCTGCGGAAGACGACGCCGTGTCCGCCGTCGGGATAGGTCCAGGTGATCGCACCCTCGGTGTTGCAGACCATGTAGCAGGTGCCGCACTCGAAGCACTGCTCGTAGTTGAAGAGGATGCCGCCGTCGCTCGTGGGGACGAACAGCTGGGCCGGGCAGGCCACCACGCACTCCTTCGTGGTGCAGCCGTTGCAGTGGTCGCCGTCCACCGTGATGTGCGCCCGCTCGCCCACCCGGAACTCGACCGTCTCCATCCGGTCCTCGAACGCGACCTCGGGGTACACCTGCTCGCTCATCCGAAGCCTTTCAGGGCCGCGATGCCGTCCTTCGCGAGATCCCGGACACGGAGACCCGAGGCCTTCAGCTCGCTGCGAGCGATGGCCATGAAGCCCGGCTTGGGAACGGGGTTCGTCACGGTGAACACCCGCTCGACGATGTTGGCGACCATCTGCGGCACCTGCTGCTGGGTGCGCTCCCCCATGATCAGGTCGGGCACGCCCTGCAGCTTGCGGTGGTCGGCCAGCACGAACGAGTGCTCGAGACGGCGCTGGTAGCCGGAGAGGCCGTCGACGCTGGTGTCCCCCAGCCGGATCGCCTCCGCTGCGGCTTGGCCCGCCGCCTGCCCCGCACCGATCGCGAAGTTCACGCCCTCCAGCCAGATGCCGGCGGCGAGGCACATCGCCGCGGCGTCACCGGCGACCAGGAACCCGTCCGCGGACAGCTCGGGCATCATCCGGAAGCCCGCCTCGGGGATGAGGTGCGCGCTGTACTCCTTCAGCTCGGCGCCCTCGATGAGCGGCGCGATGGAGGGGTGCGCCTTCAGCCGCGCGATCAGCTCCTCGGGTCGGCGCTTCTGGGCGGCGAGGCCGGGTAGCTGGAGCACCAACCCGACCGAGACGGTGTCGATGTTCGTGTAGATGAAGCCACCGCCCGGGATGCCGTCCGTGCAGCCGATGATCTCGATGTCGACGCCGTGGTCGCCCCGGACGCCGAACCGCTCGTCGATGACCTCCCGCGGGAGCGCCAGTGTCTCCTTCACGCCGAGCGTGAAGTGCTCCGGGTCGGTGTGCGTGTAGAGCCCGGCTTCCTTGGCGAGGAAGCTGTTGACACCGTCGCAGGCGATCACGACGCGTGCGCGCACGTCGCCGTCGGGACGGTCGGTGCGGGCGCCGATCACCGCGCCCGAGGGGTCGCGCAGCAGCCCGGTCACGGTGGTGCTCGTGAGGAGGGTGGCCCCGGCGTCTGTGGCCTTCGAGGCCAACCACCGGTCGAAGTCGGGCCGGTAGGTGGTGGCGCCGTTGTACGGGGGGCGGCCCCACGAGTCGGTGCGGAAGTCCACCGTGAGCGCCTGGGTGGGGGTCTGCACCATGGTCCCGCGGCGGGTGACCCAGCGCTGGATGGGCGCCTCCTCCCACCAGGCCGGCACCAGCCCGTCGAGGATCCGCCCGTAGACGACGCCGCCGTACATGTTCTTCGAGCCGGGAAACGGGCCGCGCTCGAGGAGCAGGACGCTGCAACCGGCTCGGGCAGCGGAGATCGCTGCCGCAGAACCGGCGGGCCCGGCGCCGACCACCACGACGTCCACGTCGACGCCGCCAGGGGCACCCGGACCGGTTGCGATCTCAGGCGACATCGAGGTCACCCCTCTGCTGCTGGGCGGTCCGGCCGCCGTCCGCTGCCTCGGCTTCGGGTTCGGCGCTGGCGAGGCCCAGCCGCGCGGCCAGCGCCGCGACCGTGGCCGGCGCATCGGACACGACCGCCAGGTCGGCCAGCGCCATCATCGGGCAGTGCGGGTCGATGTTCACCGAGATCACGTGGTCGGGGTGGCCGAGCCCAGCGGTGTGCTGCACGGCACCCGAGATCCCGAAGGCGAGGTAGAGCCGGGGGTCGACCACCACGCCGGTCGTCCCGATCTGCCGTGAGTGCGGCACCAGGCCGGCGTCGGTCACGACCCGGGTGGCGCCCATCGATGCACCGATCGCCTCGCCCACGAGGGTGAGCAGCCGGAACGCCTCGGCGCCGTCCTCGACCATGAGGCCGGCCCCGCCGCCGACGATGCGCTTGGCCTCGCTGAGGTCCATCGTGGCGGCGTCCGGGGGCAGCACCTCCAGCACGGTGACGTCGCTGCCGTGGTCGGGCTCGGCCTCAGGCAGGGGCAGCTCACGGATGGCCGGGTGCGGGGAGCCGGGGCGTCGCGGCGCCACGCCGCGGACGCCTGGCTGGAGGGTGGCGACGAAGGGTCCGTGCGGAGCGAGGTCCTCGGCCACGAGTCCGCCGCGGCGGGCGACGGTCACGATCGGGCCGGCGCCGGCGCGGGCGATCTGCGTCGCCCCGGCGAGGAGCGGGTGGCCCAGCTCTGCGGCGAGGCGCGGGGCGAGGTCGCGGCCATCGGCCGATGCGGGCAGCAGCACCCACTCCGCACCAGCGACCAGCGGCGCGAGGAGCGCCGCCCACCGGGCCGGCGCGAACTCGCCTGCCTCCAGTGCCTCCACCTCGGCGACCGGCGCCTGGACGGTTCCGGCGGCCTCGACCGTCCCGCTGCCGACGAGGAGCGCACGACCGCGGGCCTCGGCGATCGCCTCGTCGCCACCCGCGGCGAGGACCCCGTCTCGGACGGGGACCACAGCGACGGGCTGCCGGGAGGAAGCGGACGGTTCCATGGCCCGATCAGAGTAGAGGCCCCGCCGACACACCCGAATTGCTGCGTAGGACCGCCCCGAACGGGGCGGTCCTACGCAGCGAAACAGAGAGAAGCGCTCATCTACGCGCGTCGGTCACGCCACCACGCGACCATCTGATTGATGTCAGCCGCGGCAAGGTCCGCTGGAGCCCGCCACGGTTCCACGAAGAGGGAACCGATGTCGTCCACCGACACCAAACGGCCATCGACCAGGTGGATCTGTAGGTTCCGGTATGGCACCCAGGTGTGGAGCGACACGACCTCGGCGCCTTCGACCTGATCCCACCGGAACCTCCGAGTGCGATGAGTGCGTCGAACGACCAGGCAGTCAGCCTCGACACGAACCGCGCTGGTCGGACCACGCCATCCGAGCCAGATGGCAGCGGTCAATATCGAGGCACCCATCACCGCGCTGCCCACATGGACGCCTTCGGACCGACTGAACCCGACGACGATCCCTGACAGGCCGATGAGCGCCATCACGACCGCAACCGACAACGACAGCCAACCGGTGGTCGACGCGCGATAGACCCGTGGAGTCACCGGCCGCCCCCAACGCGGATGACCGTCATCGGCAGCGAGGACGACGGCGACGGTCCATCGATCGACACATCGAGCCCCTCGGCGCACCACGTCCCATGAAGCGGCCCGGCCAGAGCCAGCCGGCAATGGCAAAACACGGGTCACCCACGAGGAGCGGCGCGGTATGAGCGACGTTGTCGAGCCTTCCGCTGCATACGTTTCTGGAAGCTCTGCAAGGGCGCCACCACGGACGAAGAAAGAAGACTGATCTCGAATGAGAAGTGTCCTAAGGACATCGCTGAGAGCTGCCCAATTGCAGATCGCTTAGGCCCGATCATCTCGTCCAGATAGAGTCCGATGATCGCCATCGCAACCGGCGCGTCCACGCGGCGAATCTCCAAGAGTCTGCCACTCGCACGCTCAACAAAGATCACTTGCCCGGCGTGGAGAAGATCGATCCGGCCGAGCCGCCCAACGACTGTGATGTCGTGATCGGGCAACTGCGCCGTTCCTCCCATTACGCCGCGAGCTGTGATCGTTTCACGACCTCCGCGAGCTGGGCGCCACGCCCAGTCGAGGGTCGCCACGAAGCCGGTCAATCCGACTCGCTTGACCACGTCGAGCTCACCGGTGGCAACATCCAAGCCAATGTCGCCGGTTCTACATCTGAGCTGGTCGCCGTCCCGAGTGATCTCTACAACCAGGGACGAGAGTGGGAAGGTGACCTCCACACGGCCGCCATGATCCTTGACGCTCACATAGCGAGGCAACCTCGGGCTCACCGCCAACCCCGTCCTCGGCGCCTAGAGCCGTTCGAGTTCTGACGGATCGGTCATGGGCAGGCGATGGTGAGCCGCCCACGCCCAAAGTGCCCGACCGATCGAAGCGATCTCACTGCGATGAATACGCCAATCACTCCGAATGCTGCTGCGCATGGTCCGGTCCAGATCGCGCTGCTGGGAGTGGCGATCAGCTCGACCAACATGAATGACGCGACGAAGGCGGCACCGATAAGGTGCGCCACCCAGGCTCCAACTGGCCGCGGGAAAGCTCATCCTACTGAGGATGTTCTCGCAAAAGAGCGAAGGAGAAGGCCTCGCCGTTCCGTCGGTCCACATCTCTCCAGTCGCCCGAACTTGTGCATCGTGCGCCGCTCATCCGGCAGCTAAGCGTATCAAGGTCAGCTCGTGACAAGCCGGACCGCTCTCGGTAGGGACCGCTCGCCGGTGGGGGATCACACCGTGGGTGAGGCCAACCCTGAGAACACTCGGCGCCACAGCGATCGCTAGACGATCTTCTCTCCACACCGTCGCGCATCACCCGTCCTCCCATAGCGGATGAAGCAAGTAGGAGAACGAACGGTAGGATTCATACCCATGAGGGTCACTGAGAAGGGCCAGGTCACCATCCCGAAGGAGCTCCGGGACGCTCTCGGCATCGGCGCCGGGACCGAGGTCCAGTTCGAGCTACGAAAGGACACCATCGTCCTGAGCAAGAGCGACCGTGGACCGAGCCGAGGTCGCCAGCTCGCCGAGCGACTCAAGGGACGAGGCGACGTCGCCATGACGACCGACGAGATCATGGCCCTTACCCGCGACGCCTGACATGGCGGGCGGCACCCTGGTCGACAGCAACGTCCTTCTGGACATCCTGACCGAGGATCCGATGTGGGAGGGCTGGTCCGCGGACGCCCTGGCAGCGGCGGCCGAGGCGGGCCCCCTCTACATCAACCCGGTCGTCTACTCGGAGGTGTCCATACGGTTCACGACCGTCGAAGCCCTCGAGGACGCGCTTCCGCCGCAGGACTACCGGCGCGAACCGATCCCCTGGGCTGCCGCGTTCCTGGCCGGCAAGGCGTTCCTCACCTATCGAAGGAACAGGGGTGGAAAGTCGACGGTGCTGCCCGACTTCTTCATCGGGGCGCATGCAGCGGTGAGCGGTCTCGACCTTCTCACGCGGGACGTGGGTCGGTACCAGACCTACTTCCCCACCGTGACGCTCATCGCTCCGCAGGCGTGACCTGCGGGCTGACTCGGGGCACTCGTCCTGCTGTGTAGAACCGCCCCGAACGGGGCGGTTCTACACAGCGAAACGGAAGGAAGTGCCGGGCCGAGGGCTCGCGACGGCAAGGTCGCCGTCAGATCGACGCGCCGATGCGCTCGCCGTCGACCACGGCGGCGTGGGCGCGACGTGGGGCCACGCAGTCGCCCACCCGGTGGACCTCGGCGCCGGTGTCCCTGAGCTCGAGGTACAGCTCCTCCGCCGGGGTCGACGGCACGGCGCACACGACCCAGTCGGGGCGACGCTCCTGCATCGTGCCGGTGGGGTGGTGCTGCAGCGAGAGCACGCCGTCCGCGAACGACATGGGCACCAGCTCGGTGGATTGGACGATGCCCTTGGCACCCGCCCGCATCCACCAGTTCTCCATGTCGAGGGTGACCCCCAGGTCCTGGCCCACGACCATGCCCGGCGTGACCACCTCCACCCGACAACCGCGGTCGGCCAGCAGCTCGGCGACCGAGGTGGCGTGGTGGAAGCCCAGCTCGTCGACGAGGACCACGTCACCCTGCGGGTCGGCCGACCCGTCGAGCACGTCCCGCACGTCGCACACGTTCTCCGCCTCGCCCGCCCACCACGGACGGCTCGGCCGGGAACCGGTCGCCACGACCACCACGTCGGGCGAGCGACGTGCGACCTCGGCGGCGTCCACCTCCACGCCGTACTGCACCTCGACGCCGTTTCGACGGCACTCGTTCACCTGGTTGCGGACGATGTCGCCGAACTCCGCACGGTTCGGCACCGACGCGGCGAGCCGCACCTGACCGCCGGGCTGCGACGTGCGCTCGAGCACCGTCACCCGGTGACCGTTGCGGGCGGCCGCCAGCGCGGCCTGGAGCCCGGCAGGCCCGGCGCCCACCACCAGGACCTGCCTGGGGCGAGCGGTGAGGCGCACCTCCCCCACGCCCTGCGCCTCGCGCCCGGTCCGCGGGTTCTCGATGCAGCCGAGCCAGCGGTTCAGCCCCATGCGCCCGACGCACTCCTGGTTGCACGAGAGGCACAGCCGGACGTCGTCGGTGTTGCCCGAACGTGACTTGGCCACGAAGTCGGCGTCAGCGATCTGGCCGCGCACCACGCCCACCAGGTCGCAGTGCCCTTCCTCCAGCGCACGCTCCGCCTGGAGCGGGTCCTTGAACCGGCCGACCCCGACCACCGGCAGGTCCACCGCCTTGCGGATCGCGCTGGGAATGAACATCGCGTAGCCGGGCGGGATGTGCATCGACGCCTCGATCATGAAGAGGCTCGCCGTCGCCACGCCGATGGAGGTGTTGATGTAGTCGACCTGACCGGTCGCCTCGACCAAGCGGGCGATCTCCACGGCCTCGTCGATCGTGGTGCCACCCTCGATCAGCTCGTCGCCGCAGATGCGCACCCCGAGCGCCAGGCCGGGGCCGATCGCCCCGCGCACGGCGTCCACGATCTCGAGCAGGAGCCGAGCTCGGTTGCGGAGGGTTCCGCCGTAGCCGTCGGTGCGGCGATTCGTCGCCGGCGACAGGAAGCCACGCACGATCGAGCTGTGCGAGCACTGCAGCTCGATGCCGTCGAACCCTCCCTCGGCGCAGCGGGCCGCCACGTCCGCGTAGCCGGCGACGATCTCGGCGATCTCGGCTGCGGAGACCGCCTTCGGCACCTCCCGGAAGAGCGGGTCCGCCACGGGCGACGGCGCCCACACGGGGAGGCGGCTGTACATCGAGCTGGCCTGCCCGCCGTTGTGGTTGATCTGGGCGAAGATCGGCGTGCGGTGTCGGTGCACCGCGTCGGTGATCCGGCGGTAGCCGTCGATCACCTTCGGGTTGAAGCCGTGGACGAGCTTCTCGTAGGGCCAGTCGGTCTGGTGGGTCGAGTGCTCCTCGGTGATGATGAGCCCGACTCCGCCCGCAGCCCGCGCCGCGTAGTAGGCGGCGTGCTGCTCCGACGGCAGCCCGTCCTGCGTGGCGTAGTTGGTGAGGTGCGCGCTGAACACCACCCGGTTCCGGACGGTCACGGGACCGATGCGCAACGGCGACCAGAGGATCGGCTCAGGCACCGACCACCACCCGGTGGTGGAGGGTCCCCATCGGCACCCCGTCGGACACGTCGCCGATGCCTTCGATGGCGAGGGCCGCACGCCGGCCCTCACGGATCGCCTCGGCGACCGTCCGGGGCGCAACGCAGTCGCCGGCGCGGACCAGCGTCACGTCACGCTCGGCGCACCACGCCGTCGCCTGCTCCCAGGTGCGCTCCTCGGGCAGCCGATGACCGGCGTCGACGACGGCGGCGAACCGGTCGGTGCGCCGCGCGCCGCTGAAGCGGTCCTCCATCTCGACCGTCCCCTTCTTCACCGCCCGCAGGAGCGTGCGCCGCTGCAGCTCCACCTCCGCCTGCTGGAGGCGGGCGTTCGCGGGAGCGAGGTCACCGGAGCGCGACAGCTCGTTCCCCACGATGTTGTCGGGCGTCGCGAGCGCCACGGATCGGCCCTCTGCCGCGAGCCGTTCTGCCACGGAGACGCCGATGGGGCCGCCGACCGGATCCCACACCAGCACCCGGCCCTCGGGCAGCTCGGCACCTTCGAGCACCTCGGCCGCCGTGAGGCGGACCGCTGCGCGGGTGACCGAGTACTCCACCGCCCCTGGGGCCGACCCGGTGGCCACCACGACAGCAGTGGGCTGGGGGACCGGCTCGAGCGTGGCCGAGCCGTCGAAGACCGACTCGGCGTCGATGTCGGTGAGGATGACGACGCCCAGGCGCTCGCACTCGCGGACCAGCCAGTCGGCGAGGAGGGCGAGGCGATCGCGACCGGCTCCGCGGGAGGCGGTCACCAACGCGCCGCCGGCGGCCGGACCCGCCTCGAGCACCGTCACGCGGTGACCCCGCTCGGCGGCGACCCGCGCTGCTTCGAGGCCGGCTGGCCCGGCGCCCACCACGAGCACCTCGTGGCGCTCGAAGGGGGCAGGCAGCTCCAGTGGGTCGCTTTCCTCCCGCTCGTGGCCCGAACGCGGGTCCCCCACGCACCCCACGATCGGGTTGCGGGCGTCGCGCACCTGGCACGCCTGGTTGCAGAGGATGCAGGGGCGGACGCGCTCGGGCTGGCCGGAGCGGAGGTGCGATACCAGCTCGGCATCCGCGATCTGCGCCCGGGTCATCTCGACGGCGTCGGCGACGCCACTGTCGCCCACGGCCCACTCTGCCTGGGCCACGTCCACGATCGAGCCCTGGGCGGCCACCGCCACCCGATCGCCGTACCGCTCGCGGACCGCAGCCCGCACCCCGGCGGCGAGGTCGAGGTTGAAGCCGGGCGGCGTGTGCCCGTCGGGCCGCGTCGCCGCGGTCGAGTAGATCGACCCGCGCACCACGGTCACCAGCTGGACGAGCGGATCGGCCGGATCGCCGAGCAGGTCGAGGAGCACCTCGGGCGCGGCCTCCGGGGTGATCCCGGCCCAGGGCGCCAGCTCGTCGGCGCTGAAGCGGAGGGCGACCACGGCATCGGGCCCGACCGCCTCGCGCACGCGATGCAGGACGGTGCGGGCGAGAAGGCCGCGGTCCGTGCCCCACTCGTCGCCGCGCTGGTTGGTGAGGCCGGAGAGGAACTGCCGGAGCAGCGAGTGCTGACCGCAGTTCACCTCGACCCCGTCGCAACCCGACTCGACCGCCAGCCTGGCCGCCTCGGCGAACCCGTCGATCACCGCTTCGATGTCGGCGGGCTCCATCCACTTCGGGACCTCGCGGGTGTTCACCTCCGGCACCCTCGACGGCGCCCACAGCTCCCGCTGGCTCCAGTGCGAGGTGCCCTGGCCGCCGGCGTGGCCGAGCGCCGCCAGCACGACCGCACCGTGGTCGTGGCACGCCGCGGCGACCTCGCTCCAACCCGGCCCGCAGAGCGTGGCGAGCGGCGCCCGCTCGTACGGCCAGTCGGACGGGTGGACCGACGCCTCCTCGACGACGATCACCCCGACACCACTGGCGGCGCGCCGGCGGTAGTAGGAGACGTGGCGCTCGGAGAGCGCGCGGCCGTCACCGAGGTTGGTCTCGTGCGGCCCGAACAGCACCCGCGACGGAGCGGTCCTGCTCCCGAGGGTCAGCGGTTCGAGGAGGTGCACGGGCGACAGTGTCGTCTCTGCCCGCCCACGCCTGCCAACACGGCGGGCGCGGGGCGCGGGTCAGCGACGGCGGGTGGCTCCGAGCGCCACGGACACCGCGCCCGGACGGCTGTGGTCGGGTGACGGCACGGGCGCCACCCCTGGCGCGACCGCTGCCAGGAGCGGCTCCGCGTGGCCCTTCACGCATTCGGGGTCGGGGTCGTCCAGCTCGAGGCCCACGAAGAAC
>JBIQID010000170.1:0-4432 GCA_044508215.1 Actinomycetota bacterium
TCACCGGTGACCGGCCCGGCCGCCACCACCCGGGCGCCGTCCGCGAGCTTCATGCCGGCGCCACCGGCCGCGCCGCGGCCCTGGACGGGGACCACGGCCGCCTCGCAGCGCATGCCCTGGGCGTTGGACGCGACGAGGACCACGTCGATCCCGTCGGGTGCGGGGAACGCCGCGACCACCCGGTCGCCCGGCTTGAGGCCGATCAGCGCCTTGCCGTTCGGGGTGGCGGTGATCTCGTCGATCGTGAGGCGCTTCACCACGCCCTGCTCGGTGACCAGCATGTACGGCGGCGGCGCCTCGTCGGCCCCCGACGACAGGAGGTCGTCGTGCAGGGGCACCGGCGCAGGCGGGGCCACAAGGGCGAGCAGCTCCTCGCCCTTCTCGGTGGTGAACACCTCGCTCTGCGCCATGCCGCGGCTGCGTCCGCTGACCTCGCTCACGGACGCCGCCGGCGCCTGGAGGCAGCGACCGCGCGACGTGATCGTCCACACCGGCCGCATGGTGGTGGTCACGACTCGCGCCCGCAGCACGTCGTGGCGGCCGAAGGTGGCCTGCCGCGCCCCCTCGGCGGGCTCCCGCCCGACCACGCCGGTGGCGCTGAGGGTGATCGCGCACGGCTCGTCGGTGACGTCGGGGTCCTCGAGCATCGCCTCGAGGCTGACGTCGTCGACCTCGTCGGGGGAGATGATGCGGGTGCGCCGCGGGCGGCCGAACGTGCGCACCAGCTCCTCGAGCTCCTTGAGCACGATGGTCCGGCGGCGCTGCTCGGAGGAGAGGATCTTCTCGAACTCGGCGATGCGGGCGCGGAGCTCGGCGGCCTCCTCAGCCAGCTTGAGGTGCTCGAGCGCGGTGAGCCGGCGCAGCTGCATGTCGAGGATGTGCGTGGCCTGCACGTCGGAGAGCGACAGCCGCTCCATCAGCGCCGCCTTGGCGGAGGGGGCGTCCTCGGACCCGCGGATGATCGACACGACCAGGTCGATCGCGTCCAGCGCGACCAGCAGGCCCTCGACGATGTGCAGCCGGTCGCGGGCGCGGCCGAGGCGGTGCTCCGTGCGCCGCACGACCACGTTCAGGCGGTGCTCGATGTAGAGGTCGGCCAGCTCCCAGAGCCCCACGGTGGTGGGGACGCCCTCGACCAGCACCACGTTGTTCACGCCGAAGCTCTCCTCGAGCGGCGTGAGGCGGTACAGCTCGGTGAGCATCGCCTTCGGGTTCACCCCGGGCTTGGTCTCGATGGTGATGTTGAGGCCGCTGCGACGGTCGGAGAAGTCGTTCACCGCCTGGACGCCGGTGAGCTTGCCGTTGTTGACCAGCTCCTGGACCCGGGACACCACCCGCTCGGGGCCCACCTGGTACGGCAGCTCGGTGACCACGATCTGGTGCCGCTTCGTGCCCTTCACCTCGACGATCTCGGCCTTGGCACGGATGCGGAAGGAGCCGCGCCCGGTGGCGTACGCCTCGGCCAGCCCGTCGTCGATCACGGTGCCGCCGGAGGGGAAGTCGGGGCCCGGCAGCACCGCCATCAGCTCCTCGACGGTGGGCTTGGGGCGGCGCTTGCCCATGACCAGCTTCACGACCTCGAAGACCTCGCCGAGGTTGTGGCTGGGCATGTTCGTGGCCATGCCCACGGCGATGCCGGACGTTCCGTTGACCAGCAGGTTGGGCAGCTTGGCCGGCAGGAAGATCGGCTCCTCGCGCTCGCCGTCGAAGGTGCCCCGCATGTCGACGGTGTCCTCGTCGATCTCGGCGAGCATCTCCATGGCGGCCGGGGTGAGGCGGCACTCGGTGTAGCGGTAGGCGGCGGGGCCGTCGTCGAGCGTGCCGAAGTTGCCGTGCGGGTCGACGAGGGTGATCTGGCGAGCGAAGTCCTGTCCCATCCGCACCAGCGCGTCGTAGATGGCGCCGTCGCCGTGCGGGTGGTACTTGCCCATGGTCTCGCCCACCACGCCGGCGCACTTGCGGTGCGGGCGATCGGGCCGGAGGCCCATGTCGGACATGGCGTAGAGGATCCGGCGCTGCACCGGCTTGAGGCCGTCGCGCACGTCGGGGATCGCACGGGAGGTGATGACGGAGAGCGAGTAGGCGAGGAACGACTCGCTCATCTCCTTGGAGACCGGGACGTCGATCACCTCGCGGGCGAAGGTGCCGGACGCGCCGAAGAGATCCTGCTGGCGGGGGGTTCGTGCCATGCCGGGAAGGCTATTGCCGCCCTGCGACGCTCCCCGAGCAGCGCCCGGCGAACAGCGTCAACCCTCCACGTGGCGCAGCTTGTCGAGGTTGCGCATGGCGTAGACCCGCCGCAGCCGCCCGTCCCCGTCGAACTCGAAGGTCAGCGCCGTGTGCAGCTCGCCCCGCGCTCGGAGGACGATCGTCGGGTCGCCGTTGAAGCGCTGGAGCGCGAGCTCCGCGCCCTCGGGCACGCGCTTCGCGAGGTTCACGAGCAGCCGCGCCGCGCGGTGCGGGCCCACGACCGGGCGGCGGGCGGCACGTCGCTCCGAGCCGCCGTCGGAGACGACGACCACGTCCGGGGCGAGGTAGCCGACCACCGCATCGACGTCCCCGGCGGTCAGCGCGTCGACCACCCGCGTGAGCAGCGCCTCCTCGTCGGCGTCCCGGGGCCGAGCATGGAGCGCGCCCGAGCGCTCGATCCGCTGGCGCGCCCGCGAGACCGCCTGGCGGCACGCCGCCGCGCTGCGGCCGACCACCTCGGCGATCTCGTCGTACGGGTACGCGAACACCTCGTGGAGCAGGAAGACGGCGCGGTCCTCGGGACGCAGTTCGTCGAGGACCACGAGGAACGCGAGGGTGAGCGACTCGGCATCGACCACCCGGTCGCCGGGATCGCCGGTGGGGGAAGCCGTCGGTGCGGACGGATCCCAGCTGCCCACCAGGGGCTCGGGGAGCCACGACCCCACGTACACCTCACGGCGACGCTGCGCGGAGCGGAGCCGGTCCAGCGACACGTTCGTGGCGACCCGCACGAGCCACCCCTCGGGGGATCGGATCCCCTCGGTGTCGGCCCGCTGCCACCGGATCCACGTCTCCTGCACCACGTCCTCGGCATCGCTGACGCTGCCGGTCATCCGGTAGGCGAGGCCGAAGATGCGGTCGCGGTGGGCCTCGAACGCCTCCCGAGCCGGGTCCGCCACGCTCACCCGGCCGCCTCCTGGACCGTGGCGACCCCGTCGCTCTCGACGGCGGCGATGGCAGCTGCGAGGCCGGCCTCCTGCCCGGACGCGACCGCGGCGTCGGCGACCACACCGGCCTCGGTGATCCAGTCGCCCGCCACGAAGACACGCCCGAGGTCGGTCCTGGCGGTCGGCGCCGAGCCCGCGGGAACGGGGCGCGGGCGGTCGTGGGCGACGACGAGCCGGCGGCCCGCGCTTACGTCGACCACCTCGCTGCGCCAGCCGGGCTGCAGGAGGTCGAGCACCGCTTCCAGCCGCTCGCGGTGGTCCACCTCCGGGTGCACACCCGGCTCGTAGAACAGGCAGTGCACCAGCGCTCCTCCGGGCGGCGTCAGCCGCGCTGACGCGGAGTGCACGACGGCGTACGTCGGCTCGCCCAGCCCGTACGCCGACACGTTGCGTCGGCGGGGGAGGCGCCGCAGCGCCACGTCGAGGGTGGCCGCGTGGACGGGCCTGGCCTCGGCGGCCCATCTCCGCACCTCCGCGCTGGCCCCGTCGAGGAGGGCGTCTGCGGCTGCTGCGCCGCCCACCGCGACCACCACCGTCGCGCCCTGGTGGACGCGACCTTCGACGGTCCGGACCTCCACAGAGCGGTCGTCGACTGCGATCCGCTCGACGCGGCCGTCCTCGAAGCGGACCCCGGCACCGACCGCGACGTCCCGGAGGCCGTCCACGAGCGTCTGCCAACCACCGTCGAGGTAGAGCACGCCCCGGGCGCCGCGCCGCAGCTGGTCCATGGCGGCTCCCGCATCGAGGTGGTCGAAGTCGGCCGAGTAGGTGCTGGTGCGCACGAGCATCTCCGCGAGGTGGCGTGCCGGCCCGTGGACGTCCTGGGCGTCGAGCCACTCGGCGAAGGACGCCCCCCGTGCCGCCTCGGCGGTCGATCTCCGCAGCATCCGTGCTGCGGTCCGGACCCCAGCCGTGCCACCGATCGCCGACGGGCGGGACGCAGAGGTCGTGCGGTCGCCCTGGATCCACCTCGCACCGCGGACGCTCGGGATGTGGCCCCGGTACCGGACGCCCAGCTGGCCGAGGATCCGCGCGGCGGCGCCGACGCGGAAGAGGGCGTGCGCGCCCTGGTTGAAGAGGAAGCCGCCGTGTTCCTCGGTCCGTGCCCGTCCGCCCAGCTCCGAGCGGGCCTCCACCAGCAGCACCCCAGCCCCGCGCTGTGCCGCCGTGATCGCAGCGGTGAGCCCTGCGAGCCCTCCGCCGACCACCACCACGTCGTGTCGCGAACCAGCCAT
>JBIQID010000171.1:0-4385 GCA_044508215.1 Actinomycetota bacterium
ACTACGTGGCCTTGGGCGACCGGCACTCCACCACCTCGCTGGGCTCCACCGGCCGCGTCCGCTACTCCGGTGCGCCCGAGCCCACCGACTTCGTCGAGGTCGACGCCGGCAACGCGCTCGTGGTCGAGGTCGACGCCGACCACGTCGACGTCGTCGCGCACCGCGTCGCCTCGTGGCGGTTCGTGGCCCTCCAGCTCGACGTCACCGGCGACGCCGACATCGCCCGCCTCGACGCCCAGCTCGCCTCGCTCGACGACAAGGCGCGCACCGTCGTCCGCCTCGCGCTCGTCGGACAGGTGTCGCTCGTCCAGAAGGCCCGGCTCGACGTCGTCGTCGCCCACCACGCCGACCTGCTGGCGGCGCTCGAGCCGTGGCACAGCCGCAACGACCTGGCCGTCGTCCCCGACGACGCGGACCTGGGCGCACTCCCGCTCGCCGGATCCGCGGGCGAGGCGCTGGCCGACCTGCGCGCCCTGGCCGCCCCCGGGTCGCCCGACGCCGAGACGGCACGCGACGCACTCGCCCTCCTCCACCGCCTCGGGAGCCCCGCGGCATGAGGATCCACCAGGTCACCCTCCGCAACTACCGCGGGATCACCGAACGCCGAGTGGCCTTCCCCGCCAACGGCGTCACGATCGTCGAGGGCGACAACGAGACCGGGAAGTCCTCGCTCCCCGAGGCGCTCCGCCTGCTCTTCGAGCTGCCCGACTCGTCCACCCACCGCAGCGTGAAGGCGGTGCAGCCGGTCGGGCGCGACGTCGGCGCCGAGGTCGAGGCCGAGATCACCTCCGGGCCGTACCGCTTCACCTACCGGAAGCGCTGGCACCGGTCGAAGGAGACCACGCTCGACGTGGCCGAGCCCCGCCGGGAGCAGCTCACCGGGAAGGCGGCCCACGACCGGGCCAACGCCATCCTCGACGAGACCCTCGACCGCGACCTCTGGCAGGTGCTGTGGCTCACCCAGGCCGGCGAGGTGGCGGCGCCGGCGTTCGCCGTGCCGTCGCTCGGTCGGGCGCTCGACGAGGTCGTCGGCGAGGAGCAGGCGGGCGACGCCGAGGACACCCTGTGGGAGCGCATCTGCGCCGAACGGGCCCGGTACTGGACGAAGCACGGTCGGCCGTCCTCCCAGCGGACCAACCTCGCCGCCGACGTCGAAGCAGCACGCGCACGCATCGGCGAGCTGGAGGCCGAGCTCGCCACCCTCGACCGGGCCGTCAGCGAGAGCGAACAGTGCGGGCGAGACCTCGTGACGCTCCGGGCGCAGCTCCTCGAGCGCGAGGAGGCCGCCGAGTCCCTCGCCCGCGACGTCGCAGCGATCACCGCGCGGCGCAGCGAGGTGCGCCGGCGCGCCGCACGCCGGGAGGCCGCCTCGTCCGACCGCGCCCGCCTGGCCGCGGCGTGGGAGCGCCGGCTGGAGCTGATCGACGACCTGGGCCGTCGCACCAACGACCTGCAGAAGCGCCGCGCCGAGCTCGAGATGGCCGCACCCGAGCGGCTGGGTGTCTCCCAGCGCAGCGAGCGAGCACACGCAGCGCTCACGGCCGCTCGGAAGCAGGTGGACGCCGCCGAGGTCGCCCACCGCACGGCACAGCGCGAAGCACAGCACCTGCGCGACCAGCTCGACCTGGCCCAGCTGGTCGAGCGCCGCGACCGCATCGAGGAGGCGCAGGCCCGTCTCGACGCCGCGGACCAGCTGCTCTCGACGATCCGCATCGACGACCAGGCGGTGCACCGGATCGAGGAGGCGCACCTCGCGGTCGCACGCGCCGAGGCGGCCGCCACGAGCGCGTCTCCGAGCCTCTCCGCGGAGGCGCTCGCGGACGTGGCACTGCTGGTCGACGGCCAGGAGGTGCAGCTCGCCGCCGGGACCGTCGAGGCCCTTGGCGTCGACGGCTCCCTCGAGCTCACCGTGCCGGGCGTCGTCCGCCTGGTGATCCGTCCGGGCGCCGACGCACAGGCACTCGTCGACCGCCTCGGCGAGGCGCGCGCCGAGCTGCAGCGGCTCTGCGAGGACCACGGCGTGGTCGACCTCACCGACGCCCGCTCGCAGGCGGCTCGCCGCGGGATCGCCGAACGGACCCGCCACGAGGCCGACGAGGCGATCCGGCGCGACCTCCGGGACCTCACCCTCGACTCGATCCGCCAGAGGATCGATCTGCTGACCGCCACGATCACCGCCCACGAGGCGACGCGGAGCGAGGCCGACGAGGCACCGACCGACCTCGACGCCGCCGAGGAGGCAGCGACGGCGCTGGCGCACGAGCTGGCCGACCGCCGGGAGGCGCTGCGCCGCCTCCAGGACGCAGCCGACCTCGCCGCGGCCGCGCTCCGCCAGGTGGAGGTCGACACCGCCACGCAGACCGCCCTCGCCGAGCAGGCGGTCGTCGCCGTGGACCAGGCCGCCCGCTCCCTGGAGGAGGCCCGGGCCGAGGTCACCGACGACGCGCTGCGCGCCCAGCTCCGCAGCGCCGACGACGAGCTGACCGCCGCCACCGAAGCACTCGCCGAAGCCGAGGCGGAGCTGGCGTCCACCGATCCGGACACCACCGAGCTGCTCCTCGAGAACGCTCGGTCGACCGTCGAACAGCTCCGCGCCAGGGTCCACGAGACCGAGGACCGCCGCCGCCGTCTGAGCGCCACCCTCGAGGTGAAGGGCGAGCTCGGCCTGGCGAGCGACCTGGACCAGGAGCGCTCCCGCCTCGAGCACCTCGTGAGGGAGCACGAGCAGCTCGAACGCCGTGCCCGCGCCGCCCAGCTCCTCCACGACACGTTCGCCACCCGCCGCACCGAGGCGACCCAGCGCCACCTGTCGCCGTTCCGGGAGCGGATCGAGCAGCTCGGCCGCATCGTGTTCGGCCCCACCTTCGAGGTCGAGCTCGACGACCAGCTCCGCATCGTCCGCCGCACGCTCGCCGGCACGACCCTCGACGTCGAGCAGCTGAGCGTCGGCGCCCGGGAGCAGCTCGCCATCATCGGGCGGCTCGCCTGCGCCGCCATCACCTCCCCCGACGGCGGCGCCCCAGTTGTGTTCGACGACGCCCTCGGGTGGACCGACCCGGGCCGGCTCCAGCTGGTGGGAGCGGCGATCTCGGTGGCGGCACGGGACTGCCAGGTGATCGTGCTCACCTGCACGCCCGGGCGCTACGCCGGCGTGGGCGGCGCCACCCTCGTCCGCCTCGACGGTCCTTGATGGTCTCAGTGGCGGTCAGGGCGCATGTTCCGGCGCAGTTGGGGCACCCTTTCCCCATGACGGAAGTGCTGCCAGAGCTGGCCCACCTCTACCACCTCGCCGTCGCCGACGAGTGGAACGAGGCCGTGCACCGTGGCGGGCCGTACACCCGGTCCACCGCGCACCGCTCCCTCGAGGAGGAGGGCTACATCCACTGCTCGATGGAGTCGCAGCTGCAGGACACCGCCGACCGCCACTACCGAGGGCGCGACGACGTGGTGCTCCTCAGCATCGACCCCGCCCTCGTCGACGCGGAGATCCGGGTGGAGGACCTCCACGGGATGGCCGAGTCGTATCCCCACGTGTACGGACCGATCCCACTCACCGCGGTCATCTCGGCCAAGCCGGTCCCGCTCCGTGGAGACGGCACCCTCGACGTGACCGCGGCGCTCGACCACTGACGGGCCGACGGACCCCGGCAAACGGCCCGGTGCCGGACCGGGGGGCGATCCGATCCGGCACCAGGTCGGCCGCTCAAGGTGGTTCCGCCTCCACCCAGCGAGCGGGGCCCGCCGCCCGCCGGAGATCGTCGCCGAGTCGGCTAACAAGGCCCTAACGGATCGCCCACAGTTGTCGGGAGACCTCATTAGATTGGTGGGATGCCGGTGCTCGAACTGGAGGTGATCGGCCCCACACGTGTCAGGCGGGGTGGAGTGAGCACTCCCATCCGCGCCACCCGGCTCCGCCAGCTCCTCGCCGCCCTCCTCGTGGACGGACCCCGCACCGTTCGGGCCGGCGTGCTCATCGACCGTCTGTGGGCAGCGGGCGAGGACGACCGCAGCGCGGCGGCTCTCCACGTGTCGGTCGGCCGCCTCCGCCAGCTCCTCGAGCCCGACCGTGTGGCGCCGCGGCCGTGGAGCGCGATCGTCCACGACGGTGACGGCTACCGGCTGACCGTCGACCCGGACCAGATCGACCGCTACCGCTACGAGCGGCTCGTCGGCGAGGCGAGCGCCGTCGTCCAGACCAACCCCGACGCCGCCCTGAAGCTGCTCGCCGACGCCCGCAACCTGTGGCGGGGCGAGCCCTGGGAGGGCCTCGGCGGCCTCCCCTGGCTGTCGACCGAGGTCTCCCGCACGCGCGACCTGTGTGCGGAGGCGATCGACATCGAGGCGTGGGCGCTGGTCGACACCTCGCAGTGGGAGCGGGCGATCAC
>JBIQID010000024.1:0-5199 GCA_044508215.1 Actinomycetota bacterium
GCTGCGGGACCGCCTGGGCCTGGTCGAGCTGTCGATCGGGATGAGCGGGGATCTGGACATCGCAGTGGGGGAAGGTGCCACCATGGTGCGGATCGGCACGGCTGTCTTCGGCGAGCGATGACCCGGCGGGTGCCGGGTGGGGAGTGCGACGCGGGCGCCACGTGTCATCTGTGCGGGCCCGGCCCGCGCGAGACTGCACGACAGGCCGGTAGCGGAGGACGAGGAAGCGAGCGCCAGCGAGTGAGGCCGAGCCGGAGCTGGCCCGGCCCCACGAGAACGGAGGACTGATGGCCAGCATGCTGCGCAAGGGGATGTCGTGGTTGGGCCTTGGGCCCGAAGAGCACTTCGACGAGTACTACGACGACGAGTACTACGACGACGAAGACGAGTACGTCGCCGACGAGTACGCGCTCGACGAGCCCGACGACTACGACGAGCCGGCCCCTGCACGCCCCGCCCGCGGCCGCTCCGCGCCACAGGTCGTGTCCGACGACTGGGGCGAGAACCCCGACGCGAGCGGCATCACGGTGCTCCCCTCCGCGGCCGGCGGCCACACCGGCATGGTCGCCCGTTCCAGCGGGATGGCCGTAGATCCCGGTCGTGGTGTGGTGCGCCCGCTTCCCGCCGCTGCCAACACCCGTCCCCGCGTGGTCACCCCGCAGGAGTTCAACGATGCTCCCGAGGTGGGCGACTGGTTCCGCAAGGGTCGCCCCGTGGTCCTGAACCTCCAGGGACTCGAGCGTGACCTGGCCCGGCGGCTGCTCGACTTCACCTCCGGCGTCACCTACGCGCTCACCGGCCGGGTGGAGAAGCTCGCATCGCACGTCTACCTGCTGATCCCGGCGGACGTCGAGGTGTCCGACTCCGACCGTCGCCGGATCAAGGACGGCGACCTCTCGAACGACGACCAGTAGCAGCCCGTGGAGATCGTCTGCCTCGCGCTCGAACTGTTCGTCATCGCGATCTTCGCCCGCATCATCCTGAGCTGGTTCCCCATCGACCCGAACGGTGGGCTCCGCGTGGTGGTCGACGTGATCTCGAAGGCCACCGACTGGCTGCTCCTCCCGCTGCGCCGGGTGATCCCACCGCTGCGGATCGGGGCGATGATGCTGGACCTCACGCCCATGATCGTCCTCTTCGGTCTGCAGCTCTTCGTCATCCCCGTGGTCTGCTCGGGATCGATGGGCCTGCTCTGACTCGCAGGCGGTCCGCGTGTGCCGCCTGACGCCCGTGGGCGTCCCCTGACCTCTGTCGACGGTCTTCTAGGCTCACCGCATGGACGTGACGCCGCAGCTGATCGAGCAGATCGAGTTCTCCGAGAAGTTCCGGGGCTACGACCCGGACCAGGTGGACGACTTCCTCGAGCGCGTCGGCGCGGCCCTGTCCGAGTCGCAGGCCCGAGCAGCGGACCTCGAGCACCGGGTCCGGGAGCTGGAGCGACAGCTCGACGAAGCCCCTGCCCGCACGCCCGAGCCCGTCGCGCAGCTGAGCGACGACGAGGAGATCGAACAGGCCACCCGCACGCTCATGCTGGCGAAGCGCACTGCGGAGGCGGCGATCAGCGAGGCGCGCGCCGAGGCGAACCAGCTGCTCGCCGACGCACGGGCCACCGCTGAGGCGTCGACGCGTGGCGCCAGCGAGGAAGCCGACCGGCTGGTGCGTGACGCCCAGGCCCAGCGCGAGGAGCTGCTCCGCCAGGCCAAGGTGGACGCCGAGGGCGAGTTCGCCGGCCAGCGGGAGCAGCACCAGAGCGAGCTGACCCGCCTGGCGGACGAGCGCCGCACCATCGCCGAGCAGCTGCAGCTCATGGAGGCGCGCCTGGACGAGCAGCGGAACCGCCTCGAGACGACGGTGAGAGCGCTGCAGCAGCTGCTCGAGGACCCCGCTCAGCTGGGGGACCTGCAGCCCCTCGACGTCGACACGTCGGCGATCGTGGCCGGTGGGGCGGTCGATCCCTCGGCGGTCGATCCCGCCGGCGGGGCGGCCCGGTCGCCGTTCTACTCCACGGGTGCCGTCGCGGCCGTCCGGGTGCCCGACGACGCGGTGAGCGTGGTGGACGACGTGCCCGACGGGACCGGCAACGACCCGTGGGGCCCCGGCAGCTGGGCCGAGGTGGCCAACGACACCGACGAGCCCGAGGACGAGGAGCCGAGCCTCTTCGACCGGGGCGAGGACGTGCCCGAGGAGGACGTGGTCGTCGACGAGCCCACGCAGGCCTACTCGAGGTACGAGCAGGACGACGCCGAGGCCGGTTCCGACGAGGCCATGCGAGCGTTCTTCGAGAGTGAGGAGCCCGCTTCCGGGCGTCGCTTCGGTCGACGTCGCTGAGCACGCGCCGAAATCGGTCCGGCTGTGGATAGGCTGCCGGGCCGTTCATCAGCCTCGTCAGGAGCTCAGATGCCCACCAAGAAGTCGACATCCGCCAAGAAGGCGAACGCGGCGGCTGCCGGCACCACGAAGGCCCCGGCGAAGAAGAAGGCACCGGCCAAGGCCGCGGCCAAGGCGCCAGCGGTGAAGTCGACCACGAAGGCACCCTCCAAGGCCGCGGCGAAGGCCCCCGCGAAGAAGGCGGCGGCTGCCAAGGCGCCCGCCAAGGCCCCGGCGAAGAAGGCTCCGGCGGCGAAGGCCGCCAAGCCTGAGTCCCCGTTCGACCAGAAGTTCCTCGACGCCCAGCGGGCACTCCTCCTCGAGGAGCGGGGCAAGTACGTGACCCAGGAGAGCGAGTGGCTCGCTGAGGCGAACCACATCACCGAGAACCGCGATCCGGGCGACGTGCAGTTCGACGAGGAGTCCGGCGAGGGCGACACGCTCGCCGTCGAACGTGAGCGCGACCTGGCGCTGTCCGCGCAGGCGCACGCAGCGATCGAGGAGATCGACGCGGCGCTGGAGCGGCTCGATGCCGGCACCTACGGCATCTGCAGGGTGTCCGGCCAGCCGATCCCCAAGGAGCGCCTGAAGGCGATCCCGTGGGCCACCGAACGCGTCGAGTACAAGGTGGGCGGGTTCTCCCGCCGCTGACCTCGACATGCGCCGCTACTGGCCGGTCGCCGCAGCGGCGGCGCTCCTCCTGCTCGTCGACCAGCTCTCCAAGAGCTGGGCGGTGTCCTCGCTGTGCTCGATCGGCCGAGCGCAGGCGGGTTGCCGCCCGAACGTCGAGGTGGGGCTGGGCCTCGAGCTCCGGCTCGCCTTCAACCAGGGCATGGCGTTCTCGCAGTTCTCCGACAGCGGTCCGGTCATCGGCGCGATCGCGCTGGCGATCGTGGGGATGCTCGTCTGGTTCTCGCGGCACCTGAAGGGCCTGTGGCCCCGGATCGTCGTGGGCATCGTCATCGGCGGCGCCCTCGGGAACCTCGCCGACCGCTTGTTCCGGAGCCCGGCTCCCGGGAACCCGGAGGGGTTCATGCGGGGGGCGGTGGTGGACTTCTTCTGGACCAGCTGGTGGCCCACGTTCAACGTCGCCGACGCTGCGGTGGTGGTGGGCGGCCTCATCCTCGCTGTGGTGGCGTGGCGGATGCCCGACCCGCAGGAGGCGGACGCTGACGTCGACGAGGTGCCGGCGGAGCAGTGACGGCGGCCGACGGCGCCCCGGGGCGGGTGGAGGAGGAGATCCCGGCCCCGCTCGCAGGGGAGCGCGTCGACCGGGTGGTGGCGATGATCACCGGCTGCACGCGGGCCGAGGCGGCGGCAGTGATCGAGAGCGGCCACGTGCTGGTGGACGACCGCCCCGTGGGGAAGGCGTCGGTCAAGGTGAGGGAGGGGCAGCGGTTGGCGGTGACCCGCCCGCCGCACCAGGAGGTCGCGCTGCCCGAGGCCGATGCGGCCGTGGAGCTCGACGTGGTCCACGCCGACGACGACGTGATCGTGGTCGACAAGCCGGCGGGGCTGGTGGTGCACCCCGGCGCCGGCACCCCGAGCGGCACGCTCGTGAACGGCCTCCTCGCCGCGTTCCCAGAGGTGGGCGACGTCGGCCAACCCGAGCGTCCCGGCATCGTCCACCGCCTCGACAAGGGCACGAGCGGGCTCATGGTCGTGGCCCGCACCGAGGACGCCTACGAGGACCTCGTGGCCCAGCTCTCCACCCACGACGTGACCCGCCGCTACGTGGCGCTCGTGTGGGGGCACCTCAGCACGCGCTCGTCGACGGTCGACGCTCCCATCGGGCGGTCGCGCCGCAACCCGCTCCGCATGACGGTCGCCACCGACGGGCGGCCGTCCCGTACCCACGTCGCGGTGACCGAGGAGCTCGACGATCCGGTGCCCCTCAGCCTCGTGGAGTGCCACCTCGAGACCGGGCGGACGCACCAGATCCGGGTGCACCTGCGATCCATCGGCCACCCCGTGGTCGGCGACGACCTCTACGGGGGAGTGCGGCCGTCGCTCAGGATGGACCGCCCCTTCCTCCACGCCGCGCACCTGCGCTTCGACCACCCGGGGACAGGGGAGTCGGTGAGCTTCGACTCGGAGCTCCCCGCCGACCTCGCCGCGGTGCTGGCCGACCTCCGCGGACGTCGGGACCCGTCAGACGGCTAGCCGGCCCGGCCCACCTAGGGATCACCGGGCCAGGGGGCCTCGCCGGCGGTGATCGCTGCGAGGTCGGAGAGCGAGTAGCCGTCGAGCAGCGTGCGCATCCGCTCGCCGACGTCGCCCCAGATCGCGAGCAGCACGCACTGGCCCTCGTGGTCGCACGCTCCGTCGGTGTGGGGGCGGCCGAAGTCGCCGGCCTGGATGGGGCCGTCGACCGCCGACACGATCTCGGCGAGGCTGATCTCCGACGCGTCGCGGGCGAGCACGTAGCCGCCTCCGACGCCGCGCTTCGAGCGGACCAGCCCGGCGCCCTTCAGCGCGAGCAGGATCTGTTCGAGGTACGGCTGGGGGAGGCCGGTGCGTTCCGCGATGTCGCGGACCGAGGTGGGACCGTCGTCGCGGTGCAGCGCCAGGGAGAGCAGGGCGCGGCTCGCGTAGTCACCTCGGGTCGAGACCTTCACGGCGCCCATCGTAGGGTGGAAGGGGGCGAGCACCGGGGCCGCTGGTCGCGCCTGCAGATGCACGTCGAACGCCAGGGGCAGCCGGTACGGTGGATCACACGGAACACGAGCTCGATGCGCGAGGTGGCGTGATCCACCGGGCACGACCCACGGGCAGCTGGGGCCCCGTCCTTCCCGACTACGAGGGCGCCTGTGTCTCGAACGTCGTCCCTGC
>JBIQID010000024.1:5299-14945 GCA_044508215.1 Actinomycetota bacterium
AGGGTCGAGCCCTTCTGCCACCAGCGCCCACCGATCGTCGTGCGAGCCGAGTTCCAGGACTCCGGGTTCTCGGAGGCGCACCTCCGCAGCTCCCGCTTCGTCGGGTACCGCACCATGTCCACGCTGGCCGTGGAGGTGAACCGCGTGCTCCGCAGCGGCGAGCCGTTCGTGTACGCCTACTACGACGGCATCGACAAGGTCGCCCACGAGTACGGGCTGGGCGAGCACTACGACGGCGAGCTCGTGGCAGTGAACACGATGGTCGACCACCTGGTGTCCGCGCTCCCCCCTGGCGCCGCGCTCGTCATCACGGCGGACCACGGCCAGGTCGACGTGGGGGACCGGATCCTCCGCCCGCACCCCGAGCTCCTGTCCTTCACCGACTTCCAGTCGGGCGAGGGGCGCTTCCGCTGGTTCCACGCCGTCCCCGGCGCCGCCGGCGAGCTGGCCGACGCAGCGAAGCGGCACCACGGCGACGTGGCGTGGGTGGTGACCCGGGAGGACACGATCGCAGAGGGTTGGTTCGGTCCCGAGGTGAGCGACGAGGCTGCTGCCCGGCTGGGCGACGTGGCGCTCGTGGCCCGCGAGGACATCTCCTTCGACGACCCGGCCGACACCGGCCCGTTCCAGTTGGTCGGCCGCCACGGCTCGCTCACGCCGGCCGAGGTCTACGTCCCCCTGCTCTGCGCCCGCGCCTGACGCCGGCGAACGGAACGGAGCCGGAGCTGGCCTGCCTCCGGGAGGAACCGGGTAGCGTCGGAGCATGGCTGATCTCCCCACCACCGGCGACCGGACCGGCCCGAGCGGGACGCCCGGCGAGGTGCTCGCACCCGACGGCGTCGACGAGCCCGACGCAGAGCAGGAGGGTTCGCCGGCCGAGTCGGTGGAGTCGCCGACCAAGATCATCCGGATCGGGTCGATGGTGAAGCAGCTGCTCGACGAGGTGCGCTCGACCACGATGGACGAAGCGGCCCGTGACCGGCTGCGCAGCATCTACGAGAACTCCGTGACCGAGCTGCGCACCGCCCTCTCGCCCGAGCTGGCTGAGGAGCTGGATCGCCTCGCACCCGACTTCGGCGGCGAGGAGGTGCCCTCCGACGGCGAGCTGCGGGTGGCCCAGGCTCAGCTCGTCGGGTGGCTCGAAGGTCTCTTCCACGGCATCCAGGCGACGCTGATGACCCAGCAGATGGCGGCGCGCCAGCAGCTCGAGGGGATGCGGGCCCAGCTCCAGCCGGGTGGCGGCGGCCGCTCCTCGGGGGCGATGCCCCCTGGAGGGCCGGGCTACATCTGAGCCCTCGCGCTCGCCGTGGCGGGCTGCGACCATCAGACTGGCGGGCGCCCGTGCACGGCGACGGGCGGCGCGCCATACTCACATCGTTGTGATTCGCGCCGCTCGGTGACCGGCCGGCGCCGACCCGCACCCCTCGAGAGGAGACGCCCGGTGGCTCGGTCCTTCGTGCACCTGCACCAGCACACCGAGTACTCGATGCTCGACGGCGCGGCGCGGATCGGCGAGGTGGCCGCTGCTGCGGCATCGGACGGCCAGCCGGCGATGGGGATCACCGACCACGGCAACATGTACGGGGTCCTCGACTTCTACCGGGCGTGCCGCGACGTGGGCGTGAAGCCGATCGTGGGGTGCGAGCTCTACATGGCGTACGAGGACCGGCGAGAGCGGCTGCAGCTCCGCGGGTCCCGCATGGACGACTCGGGCGGCGAGGCGGAGGGCGGCAAGAAGCCGTACTACCACCTCACCACGCTCGTGGAGAACCAGGTCGGCTACCGCAACCTCATCCAGCTGTCGTCGCGGGCCTTCATGGAGGGCTACTACCGCAAGCCCAAGGTCGACTGGGACCTCCTGGCCCAGCACAGCGAGGGGCTCATCGTCACGACCGGCTGCCTGGGCGGCCACGTGCTCCAGGCGATGATGAACCAGGGCTTCGACGCCGCCTGCGAGAAGGCCGGCCGGCTGCTCGAGATCTTCGGGCGCGACCACCTGTTCGTCGAGATCCAGGACCACGGGATCCCCGAACAGCGGCGGACCAACCCGATGCTGCTCGACCTGGCGAAGAAGCTGAAGCTGCCGCTGCTCGCAACCAACGACAGCCACTACGTCCACCGCCACGACGCGGTCGCCCACGACGCCCTCCTGTGCGTGCAGACGGGGTCGCTGCGCAGCGACCCGAACCGCTTCAAGTTCCACGGCGACGAGCACTACCTGAAGACCGCAGCCGAGATGCGGTCGCTGTTCTCCGAGGTCGAGTCCGCCTGCGACAACACGTTGTGGGTCGCCGAGAGGTGCAACCTCGAGATCGAGTTCGGGAAGCCGAAGCTACCCGACTTCCCGCTGCCGGAAGGGTTCGAGGACGACGCTGCCTACCTGCACCACCTCACCTTCGAGGGTGCGCGCGCCCGCTGGGGCGGCGACCTGCCGGACCACGTGACGGACCGCCTGCTCTACGAGCTGCGCGTGATCGCCGACATGGGCTTCAGCTCGTACTTCCTGATCGTGTGGGACCTGATCCGCCATGCGCGCGACTCGGGCATCAGGGTGGGTCCCGGCCGCGGCTCCGCCGCCGGCTGCGCGGTGGCGTACTGCCTACGGATCACCGACCTCGACCCGATCCGCTACGACCTGCTGTTCGAGCGGTTCCTGAACCCCAGCCGCATCTCGATGCCCGACATCGACATGGACTTCGACTCCCGCTACCGGGACGAGATGATCCGCTACGCAGCCGAGATGTACGGCCGCGACCGGGTGGCGCAGATCGTCACGTTCTCGACCATCAAGGCCCGGGCTGCTGTTCGAGACGCAGCCCGTGTGCTGGGCCTGCCCTACGTGGTCGGCGACAAGGTCGCGAAGGCCATGCCGCCCCTGATCATGGGGCGCGACACCCCGCTGCGCGCCTGCCTCGAGCCCGTCCCCAAGTACGAGGACGGCTACAAGATGGCGAAGGACCTGCGGGACATGTACGAGACCGACCCGCAGGCGAAGGAGGTCATCGACGTCGCGAAGGGCCTCGAGGGCCTGCGTCGGCAGGACGGCATCCACGCCGCAGCCGTGGTGATCACGAAGGACCCGCTCACCGACTACCTGCCGATCCAGCGCAAGCCCGAGTCCGGCCAGGAGCCGGAGGAGGCGCCGGTCGTCACCCAGTACGAGATGCACGGGGTCGAGGACCTCGGGCTCCTGAAGATGGACTTCCTGGGCCTGCGGAACCTCGACGTGATCAGCGACACGCTCGACCTGATCCGCGAGCACCACGGGGTCGAGGTCGACATCGACGAGGTCGCGCTCGACGACGAGCCCACCTACGAGCTCCTCCGCCGGGGTGAGACCATCGGCGTGTTCCAGCTGGAGTCGCCCAACATGCGGGCGCTCATCCGCTCGCTCGCCCCCACCACCTTCGAGGACGTGGCCGCCCTCGTCGCGCTGTACCGCCCTGGTCCCATGGGCGTGAACATGCACAACGACTACGCGGACATCAAGAACGGCCGCAAGGAGGTCACGTACTTCCACCCCGCCGCGGAGGAGATCCTCGCCGACACCTACGGCCTGATGATCTACCAGGAGTCGGTGATGCGGGTCGCGCAGCGGTTCGCCGGCTACTCGCTGGCGGACGCCGACAACCTCAGGAAGGCCTGCGGCAAAAAAGTCCGGGAGCTGATGGCCAAGGAGCGCGACAAGTTCGTGCAGGGGGTCGAGGACACCGGCTTCGGGAAGGATCTCGGCGACCACCTCTTCGGGATCATCGAGAAGTTCGCCGACTACGCCTTCAACAAGTCGCACAGCTACGGCTACGGCTTCATCGCCTACCAGACCGCCTACCTGAAGGCGAACTTCCCCACCGAGTACCTCTCCGCGCTCCTGACGAGCGTGAAGGACAAGCTCGAGAAGGCGGCGGTGTACCTCGCCGAGTGCCGCACGATGGGCATCGAGGTGACGGTCCCCGACATCAACCGCTCGATGTCGGACTTCTCGCCCGACCCCGACGGCACGGGCTCGATCGTCTTCGGCCTCTCCGCCGTGCGCAACGTGGGGGAGGGGCTGGTCGAGCACATCGTCGCCGAGCGCAAGGAGAACGGTCCCTACAAGGACTTCTACGACTTCTGCGAGCGGGTCCACATGACGGTGCTCAACAAGCGCACGGTGGAGTCGCTGATCAAGGCCGGTGCGTTCGACTCGTTCGGCCACCCCCGCCGCGGCCTGCTCGCCGTGTTCGAGCAGATCGTCGACACCACGGTGGCTCGGCGGCGGGAGCGGGAGATGGGCGTCATGTCGCTCTTCGGCGACCTGGGCGGCGACAGCCCAGCGTTCGACGAGCGCTCACCGATCCCGGAGATCGAGTTCGAGAAGAAGGAGCGCCTGGCGTTCGAGAAGGAGATGCTCGGCCTCTACGTCTCGGACCACCCGCTGCTCGGCGCCGAGGCCGCGCTGGCCCGCAAGGTCGACTGCGCGCTGTCGGACCTCGAGACCCAGGAGGACGGCGCGCAGCGCTCGCTCGGCGGGGTGGTCACGAACTTCGTCACCAAGTGGACGAAGAAGGGGGACCTCATGGCCGTCTTCACGTTGGAGGACCTGGCCTCGTCGGTCGAGGTGATGGTCTTCCCGAAGACGATGGCCGACTGCGGCCACAAGCTGGCCGACGACGTCGTGGTGATCGCGCACGGCCGGGTCGACAAGCGCGACGACACCCCGAAGTTCATCCTCAGGGACGTGGAGGTGTTCGAACCGATGGCCGACGGCACCCCACCCGTGCGGATCCAGGTGCACCCGAACCTCCTGTCCGACGACACGGTGCGTGAGCTGAAGCAGCTGCTCGGCGAGTTCCCCGGCGAGTCCGAGGTGTTCATCCACCTCGGCGAGACCCAGGTGGTGCGCCTGCCCGACGAGTTCACCGTGAACCCGAACAGCGGGTTGATGGGGGAGCTGCGCGTGCTCCTCGGGCCCGAAGCAGTCCTCTGAGAGCCCCTCAGGCACGGTTTGCTTCCGGTCGGTCTGGACGACTGAACTAGTGGGGCCACCTCTCTACCCAGGACCGTGGGGGCCTCAATGCCGTTGGACGTCACGACCAAGGACTGCACGCAGCTCAGCGACACCGAACTGGCCGAGATGGCCGACCTGTGCGCAGAGGCGGAGACGGGTCACGACATCGGAACCCTGTCGAAGCAGGCCGAGGCCTGGGTGCTCGTCACGCTGGCACGCGACGGCAACAACCTGCGCGGATTCTCCTTCTCCACCCTCGAGCGGATCGGCGGCACGCCCTCGGTGATCATCGGCATGGGCTTCGTGAAGCGCCACTCCCGGCGTGACGGAGCGCTGAAGGCGATCATGGCCGACAACTACCGGCGAGCCCTCATGGCCTTCCCCGACGAGGACGTCCTCGTGGGCACCCGCATGAGCCGCCCGGACGCCTTCGAGGCGTACAAGGTGCTCGTCGACATCAACCCCCGTCCCGGCCACAAGGCGTCGGGCGAGGAGCGTGCGTGGGGCCGCCGCCTCGCGAAGCGGTTCGGCGTCGACGCCTCCTACGACGACCAGTCGTTCATCGTCAAGGGCGACGGCGCGCCGCCGCTCGTCCTCGACCACGAGTCGCTGAAGCCCGAGAAGATCGACCCCGACGTCGACAAGCTGTTCAAGCCGCTGAAGCAGAAGAACGGCGACGCGCTCATCACCTTCGGCTGGATCATGGCCGAAGAGCTGCTGAAGTACGACAGCTGAGCCACCACGGCGTGGACGCCCTCGCGGCGTTGAGGTCACGGCGCTCCTGCCGTGACTTCCTGCCGGATCCCCTCGATCCGGCTGACCTCCGGCTGGTGCTCGACGCGGCTCGTCGCGGCCCCACGGCCGGCAACTCCTGGGGTCTCGACCTCTTGGTCCTCGAGGGGCCCGATGAGGTCGGCGGCTACTGGGACACCACCCTGCCCGTCGAACGCCGGACAGCGTTCCCCTGGCCGGGACTCCTCCGAGCGCCGGTGCTGGTGATCCCCGTGGTCGACCCGGCGGCCTACGTCGAGCGCTACGCGCAGCCGGACAAGGCGCCGAGCGGTCTGGGTGAAGGCACGGACGCGTGGGCGGTCCCGTACTGGTGGGTGGACGCCGGTGCGGCAGTGATGGCGATGCTGGTCGCCGCCGAATCACTGGGCCTGGGGGCACTGTTGTTCGGCCAGTTCGGGCACACCGGCGCGGTGGCCGAGCGGTTCGGGATCCCTTCTGATCGCCTCGCTGTGGGGACGGTCGCTCTCGGCCGACCGGCGGGTGACCCGGACAGGTCCCGGTCCGCGTCGGTCGAGCAGCGACGCCGACCCCCGCTCGACCGCATCGTGCACCGTGGCGGGTGGTGATCGGGCTCGGGTCCCGAGCGGGTTGCTAGCCGGCGAGGGCGACCGCTGACGCGACGCCGTTCGCGATCGCCACGGCGACGAGCAGCGCGGCGAAGCCCTGGAGCGATCGAGTCGCCGGCAGGCGTGACGACAGCTGCGATCCAGCGAACGAGGCGGCGAGCATCGCCAGGGTGAACGGCACCGCCACCGCCCAGTCGATGGAGCCGAGATCCCTGAAGGCGAGCGCCACCAGCGCGTTGCCGGCCACGACCGCGAGGGACGTCCCGATCGCCGGGCCCATCGAGAAACCGAGCACCAGGGTCAGCACGGGAACGATCACGAACCCGCCTCCCACACCGAAGAGGCCGGTCAGGAAGCCGACGGCCGCCCCGGCGAGCGCCACCTTCCAGAGCCCCTCCAGCGCCTGCTCCGCTGACGCGGGCTGCCGTCGCACCAGCACGGTGCCGCCCCTGACCGCTTCGGCGGCGACCTCGTCACCCGAGGGGTCGCCCGGCTCCGCATCGGTCGCGGTCGCAGCCTCCTCCCCGGCACGCGTGCACGACGGGCAGGCGGTCAGCATCCGCTGGGCGGCCACGAGCACGAGGATCGAGAACAGGAGGAGGAGCAGGTCCCCGTCGATCCGCCTGCTGACGAGCGAACCCGCCCAGGCGCCTGGCACGCCCACGGCAACGAGCAGGAGCGCCACGGGCCACTGGACTCGTCCCGCCCGCCAGTGGCCGGCGCTCGCCACCACGGCGGAGGCGCCGACCGCCACGAGCGAGGTTGAGGTGGCTCCCGCGGCCGAGAGGCCCGCGAGGTGGGCGAGGACCGGCACGGCGAGCACGGAGCCGCCACCGCCGAGCGCTCCCAGCAGCGTCCCGATGACCAGACCGGCGAGGACCGCGACGGTCATGCGGTGCCGTGGACGCCGGCTCCGACGGGCTCGGCGAGGATCGCGGCAGCCCCACCGAGGACATCCGACACGTCGGTGAACCCGGCGGATCGCAGGAGGCTGTTCGCGATCGCCGAACGGGCTCCGGCTGCGCAGAACAGCACCGTCGGTCGCCCGGGATCGAACGAACCCAGCTCGTCGCGGAGCCGCGCCAGCGGGACGTTGCGGGCGCCCTCCACCGGCTGAGCCGACACCTCGGCGGGATTCCGGACGTCGACGAGCTGCAGCTGGTCGCCCAGCTCGGCCCGGCGGTTGCCAAGCTCCCCGGCGGTGAGGCGGGAGAGGCGGGCCGTACGCTCAGGGTGCCGCGCCAGCGTTCGCAGGGGCGCCTCCAGGTGCCCGACCACGTCGTCGAAGCCGATGCGACCCAGGCGGACCTTCGCCTCCAGCTCGGTGCCGACGTCGCTCACCAGCACGATCGGCGTGGCCGCCGGGACGATGCTGCCGACCTGCTCGGAGAACCGTCCACCGAGGCTGACGTTGAGCGAGCCGGCGAGGTGGCCTCCGGCGAAGTCCTCGGGCGCCCGGGTGTCGAGGAGTACGGCGCCGCCGGCCAGGGCCTGGTCGACCGCGGCGAGCGAGAGCGGGTGGGGCGGCTCGTGCTCGTCGAGGAGCGGGTGTGCCTGCCGGTTGAGCCGGGCGTCGTGGCCGAAGTAGCCGGGGGCCGCCGGCTGGCCCTCCGTGACCAGCCGAACGAAGTCATCCTCCGACATGGGGCGCAGCGCGTAGTTCGTCGCCCGCTGCGTGCCGATGGTGGAGACGGTCTCGCTGGAGAGCGCCTTGCCGCAGGCGGAGCCGGCGCCGTGCGCTGGCAGCACGAGCGTGTGGTCGGGCAGCTCCATCAACCGCTGCAGCGAGCCACGCAGCTGCCGCGCCATGACCTCGGGCGACACGTCGGCTGCGGCGAGCAGGTCGGGCCGGCCGACGTCGCCGATGAACAGCGTGTCGCCCGTGAGCACCGCAACGGGTTCCTCGCCGGCGGCGGGGCGGACGACGAGGGAGATCGACTCGGGCGTGTGGCCAGGCGTGGCGAGGACCTCCACCTGGACCCCGCCGAGGTCGATGACCTCGCCGTCGCCGAGGGCCCGGGATGTGAACTCGGTGGTGCCTGCTGCACCGATCGCGATCGCGGCGCCGGTGGCGGCCGCCAGCTCGAGGTGGCCGGAGAGGAAGTCGGCGTGGAAGTGCGTCTCCACGACCAGCTCGATCTGCAAACCCTCCGCCTGCGCGGCTTCGAGCAGTTCGTCGGTGTCGCGGCGGGGGTCGACGGCGATCGCGCGCCCGGTGGTGCGGTCGCCCACCAGGTAGGAGGCCTGCGAGAGGCAGCCCAGGTAGAGCTGGCGGATCGCCACGTGGTGGGGAAGCGACGAGAGGGTGGAGAGCGGGTCCATTTCTGACCTCCGGGATCGGACGCTGGATCATCATACCCCTGGGGGTATATGCTGCCAAGCATGAGGTTCCCGGAGGACGTGTCGGACGAGGTGACGAAGCGACTGCGGCGTGCCGAGGGCCAGGTCCGGGGCGTGCAGCGCATGCTCGAGGAGGGCGAGGACTGCCGCGCCGTGATCATGCAGCTGAGCGCCGCCCAGGCGGCCCTCCACCGCGCGGCGCTCCGGCTGATGGCGGCGGGCATGCACGAGTGCGTCGCCAACCCCGAGCGTGCCGCAGCCGAGGGGATGACGGCGGAGCAGATGGAGGAGCTCTTCCTCTCGCTCCGCTGAGCGAGCTGTCAGCGCTCCACCCGGGCCTTGATCCCGAGCAGCACCTTCTGGGGTCATCACGAGGGTCACCGGATCCATCAGCTCTGCCATCCGGACCTCCTCGCAGCTACATCCGAGGTGACGGCCCGAACGAGCGGGTGGCCCGCGCCCGCGCCCTCGTCATCGGCGAGCCGCTTCCAGGAGGAGCCGCCGTTCGGCCGCTCCGACGGCACGGCGTGCTGCACCCACCGAGTCGGGATCGACGGAGACGGAGTCGATCCCGAGCCGCACGAGGTGCTCGGCGAACTCCGGTCGGTTCGAAGGCGCCTGCCCGCAGAGCGATGAGGTCAGGCCCAGCTCCCTGCAGCCTCGGATGATCCGGCTGATCGCATCGAGGACCGCAGCATCTGACTCGTCGAACAGCTCGGCGCAGGTCTCCGAATCGCGGTCCACGCCGAGCACGAGCTGCGTGAGGTCGTTCGAGCCGATCGACACGCCGTCGATGCCCATGGCGGCGTACTCGGGCAGTCGGTGGACCACCGAGGGGACCTCGGCCATGATCCAGCGGAGCAGGCCGCGCTGCCGGCCGAGAGGGCTCTGGTCGATGGCCTCCAGGCAGGCCTCGAGCTCCCACGCCGTGCGAACGAACGGGATCATCACGGCGAGGTTC
>JBIQID010000024.1:15045-18144 GCA_044508215.1 Actinomycetota bacterium
GCGAGGTTCACGTAGATGCGCGTGCCCAGCGGCTCGGCGGCTGCCGCCACGGGTGCGTCCCTGGCGGTGATCGTCGGCGCTGGACCGCGCTCCACCTCCCCCTCGATCACAACGCCCTCCTTGCCGTCGACGGTGACGAGGTCGCCGTCGTGCAACGTCGAGGAGGCCGTCCGGGTGCCGACCACGCACGGGACACCGAGCTCACGGGAGACGATCGCAGCGTGGCACGTCATCCCGCCGGTGTCCGTGACGACCGCTCCAGCCCGACGGATCGCCGGGACCCAGTCCGGGTTGGTGGTCGGCGCCACCAGCACCTCACCGTCCTCGAGCAGTGCCCCGTCCCGTGGGGACCGCAGGACGCGGACCCGGCCGGATGTCGCGCCGGAGGACGCTCCGAGTCCCCGGAGGAGCACGGGCCCCTCCGGGGACGTCGCCGGCTCCGCAGTCCCGCCGATGCGGTCTCCGACGAGGGTGGTCACCGGACGGGCTTGGAGGAGGTGGAGCTGCCCCGCTTCGTCGAACGCCCACTCGATGTCCTGAGGAGTGCCGTAGTGCTCTTCGACCTCGATGCCGAGCACCGCGACGCGGACGACCTCATCATCCGTGAGGACCCTGCTCTCGGCGCGAGCGTCGTCGATGGGGACCGTCGCGACCGTCCCGTCGCTGCGCCCGTCGAGCCGTCGGTCCTTGCGGCCCACGTGGGTCGCCAAGATCTTCGGGCCGACCTTCGACACGACGTGCGTGTCGGGCTCCACCAGGCCGCTCACCACGGCCTCGCCCAACCCGAACGCGGCCTCGATCACCATCCGGTCCGTGGCCCCGGTCGAGGGGTCGCAGGTGAACATCACGCCGGCGCGCTCGGCCGCCACCATCTCCTGGACCACCACCGCGATGACCGGCTCATCCCGCATCCCCCGGCTCGCCCGGTATGCCACGGCGCGCTCGCCGTACAGCGACTGCCAGCACCGCACGACCGCTTCGACCACGGCCTCGGCGCCGACCACGTTGGCGACGGTGAGGTGCATCCCGGCGAACGAGGCGCCGGCGGTGTCCTCTGCGGTCGCCGACGACCGGACGGCAACCGGGACGTCGCTCCCGAGGCGCCCGTAGGCCTCCACGACGTGTTCGGACACCGACCCGGCCATGCCGGCGGTCCCCACGAGCTCGCGGAGGTCCGCCGCGGTGGCGGCCAACCGGTCGGGGTCATCGACGGCCGCAACGGCGTCGGCGAACCGGTCGACGAGGAGCCCCCTGCTGCCGGCGGCCTGCATCGACTGGAGGTAGCCGGCAGCCGTCACGACGAACCCGCGGGGGACCGCGAGACCTGCCGCGGCCATCTCGCCGAGGTTGGCGCCCTTGCCGCCGACGCGCGCAACGTCGTCGACGCCCACCTCTTCGAACCAGGCGACGTCGGCGTGCACGGCGCTCGTCGCGGCTGGTTCGGTGGAATCGACCGCCCGCTCTTCCACGGTGTTCACGACGCGAGCTGCGGCACGATCACAGCGCGGCCCTCCAACCGGCCGGCCCGCATCGCGTCGTAGGCCTCGAGCGCCCGGTCGAGCGGATAACGGGATACCTTCGGGCGGATCCGCCCCGAGCGGGCGAGCGCCATCACCTCCCACAGCTCGGGCAGGCTGCCCCAGTAGGTGGTGGCCACCGAGACCTCGTAGGCGATGGAGAAGAAGCTGAGGGGCAGCGTGCCGCCTCCGATGCCGACGATCGTGAGGTCGCCGAGCGGGCGGGTCACCGCCGCCCCGAGCGCCAGGGTGGCGTCCACCCCCACGAGGTCCAGCGTGACGTCTGCGCCGAGCCCCTCGGTGAGGTCTTGGACCTGCTCAGCGGCGGTGTCACCGGAGAGCACCGTGTGGTGGGCGCCCTCGGCTCGTGCCAGCTCGAGCGCCTCTGCGCGCTGGTCGACCACGACGACTTGCGCCGGCGTCATCGCGAGCAGGATCTGCACCGCCATGTGACCCAGGCCGCCAGCGCCGATCACCACCGCCGTCGAACCAGGTCCGAGCTTGTGCAGCGATCTCTTGACCGCGTGGTACGGGGTGAGGCCCGCGTCGGTGAGCGGTGCCGCCTCCACCGGGTCGAGGTCCCCGAGGGGGACGAGCCACCGGTGGTTGCGCACCAGGAGGTAGGGCGCCATTCCGCCGTCGTAGCCGAGACCCGGTCCCGCGGCGCCCAGTTGGAGCTGGTGCACGCAGTAGTTCTCGAAGCCCTCGCGGCACCTCACGCAGCGCCCGCACCCCCACGGCCCGTAGACCGCCACCGGCTCGCCGACCTCCAGGCCCGGCACGCCGTCGCCCAGCGCCTCGACCCACCCGGTCGTCTCGTGACCGAGGGTGAACGGTGGTCCCCACGGCACGATGCCGTCTGTGAACTCGTCCATGAGGTGCAGGTCCGAGTGGCACGCACCGGACGCAGCCACCTTCAGGAGGACCTCGCCGGGCCCGGGATCCGGCTGGTCGACGTCCTGCAGTTCCGGTGGACGCTGCCATCCCGTCAGTCGAAGCGCCTTCATCCGCCTCACCCCCTCGTCGAGCGACTGTTCTGATCGTCGCGGCGAAGCGGCCGATTGACCAGGGACGTACGTCCAGAACGGGGGGCAGGCTCCGATGCAGCCACGGTTGGGGTCCCGGGCCGTCCAACCGAATAACGTCGTCGCCCGCGCCGACCAGCGACGGCCGGCAGCAGCGGAGGGAACGCACAAATGATGCAGCGGTTCTGGTCGAGCCTGGCTGTCCAGCTCGGCAAGCGCGCAGGTCTCGTCTCGGTCGTCGGCCTGCTGATCACGGTGGGCCTCGGTCTCGGCATCACCCAGCTCGAGTTCGCGACGGGTCAGGACAGCTACCTGAACGCGGACGAGCAGATCGCCAAGGACAACGTCGTCTACCAGGACCTCTTCGGCGGCCAGGCGATGATCGTGGTCGTCACGATGGACGAGGGCCACACGGTCGGCGACCTCTACACGCCCGAGACCATCGCCCAGTTCGAGAGCCTCCACGACGAGCTCATGTCGTCCGGCCAGTTCGAGGGCGTGATCACCCCGGTCACGGCGCTCGAGTTCTCGGACTCGCTCGTGCAGAAGACCCCCGA
>JBIQID010000024.1:18244-20031 GCA_044508215.1 Actinomycetota bacterium
GAGATCCGCAAGGCGCTCCGGAGCTTCATCTTGGATCCGACCCACGTGCAGGTCATCGCCCGGGTGAACGGCAACGAGTCGATCGAGCGTGAGGGCGAGGCGGCGGTCCGCGTCGTGGAGGCGGCCGACAAGCTCGACATCCCGAACGCCACGATCACCGTCACCGGCGCTCCGCTGCTCCTCAAGGACATCAACGACTACCTCCGCGGCGGGATGCTCACGCTCACCGGGATCGCCGTGGCGATCATGGTCGTCATCCTCCTGGTGCTCTTCGACGTGCGGTGGCGGCTGCTGCCGCTCATCACGGTGCTCATCGGTTGCGTCTGGGCGTTCGGCCTCGCGGGCTTCGTCGGCATCCCCCTCACGATCGTCACGATCGCCGGCCTCCCCGTACTCCTCGGAGTGGGGATCGACTATGCGATCCAGCTCCACGCCAGGGTGGAGGAGGAGGTGGTCATCGACCGCAGCCCCCACCCGATCCAGGAGACCTCGCGGAACCTGGGCCCTGCGCTGCTCGTCGTGACGTTCGATGCGATCTTCGCCTTCCTGGCGCTGCAGTTCGCGAAGGTGCCGATGATCCGCGACTTCGGTCTGCTCCTGGCCATCGGCATCGCCGTGATCTGCATGTGCTCGATCTTCCTGCCCCTCGCCGTCCTGGGCATCCGCGAGTACCGCAGCCCGACCAAGGGACACGACTTCCGGGAGGGGATCCTCGGGCGCCTGGTGGTGAAGCTCGGCGACCTGCCCACCGCGCTGGCGATCCCGTTCATCATCGCCTCGATCGCGATCTTCATCGGCGGCGTCCTGGTGGAGGACGACCTGACGCTCCAGACCGACGTGGTCGAGTGGCTCGACCAGGACTCGGAGCACATCCGCGACTTCCGGTTCGTGGAGCGGGAGACCCGCTCGGCCAACGAGCTCGGCGTGTTCGTCCGGGCCACCGAGGGTGACGTCTTCCAGGACGAATTCGTCGAGTACATCCACCACTTCACCCAGGACCTCCTGGAGGACGAGGACAACAACCTCGTCACCGGGTCCAGCATCGAGACCACGATCGGCGACCTCCTCGCCATCCCCGGTGCCAGCGACATCGCGCCGACGGGTGCGGACGTGAAGGCGGCCTACGACGTGGCCCCCGAGGACATCAAGGTGTCCACCGTCAAGGACGACGGCAAGGCGTTCAACATCGCGTTCCGGGTGGGCCCCGGTTCGCTCGAGCGGCAAGCGGTGCTCGTGGAGCACATCCAGGAGGACATCTCGGTGCCGGCGGGCATCTCCCTCACGCCGTCCGGCCTCGCCGTGGTGGGCGTGGGCTTGCTCCGCAACCTCGAGGCGAACCGCGTCGAGCTGACGTACCTGGCGATCGGCTTCGTGTTCATCTTCCTCTCGTTCCGGCTCCGGAGCGTGGTGCGGTCGCTCCTGTCGCTCGTCCCGGTGCTGATCGCCGTGGGGCTCGCATCGCTCGTGGCCTTCGCGTTCGACCTGACCCTCAGCCCGATGACCGCAGTGGGTGGTCCGCTCGTGATCGCGGTGTGCACCGAGTTCACGTCGCTGATCCTCTTGAGGTTCGTGGAGGAACGCCAGCGAGGCCTCGAACCGCGCCAGGCGGCGGAGGTCGCGGCGTCGAGGACCGGCCGGGCCTTCATCGTGTCGGCGCTCACGGCGATCGCGGGTGTGGCGGTCCTGTCGTTCTCCTCGCTGCCGCTGCTGCGGGACTTCGGCCGGATCGTGGCGATGAACGTGCTGGTGGCGCTCGTCTCGGCGCTGGTGGTGCTGCCCCCGATGCT
>JBIQID010000024.1:20131-29158 GCA_044508215.1 Actinomycetota bacterium
AGGTCGGGAAGCGAGTCGACCACGTGGGTGTGGGGAGCCTGCTCCAGCTCGGCTCGTGAGTGCGCCCCGGTGAGGACGCCGGCGACCACGGATGCCCCGGCCCGCCAACCCGCTTCCAGGTCGCTGCGCGTGTCGCCGACGGTCGCCAGCTCCCGCACGTCGTCGATCCGGAGGCGGATGACCGCAGCGAGCGCCAGGTCGGGGTGCGGTCGGCCCCGGAGCTCGTCGGAGGGTGACAACGAGAGGTCCACGAGGTCCCTCCAGCCCAGGCGGTCGACCAGCGCCTCGCGGGTCACGTCGGAGAAGCCGGTGGTCAGGGCCACCTTCACGCCCGCCTCCCGGAGCCGCCGGAACGCGTCCTCGACGCCGGGCAGTGGGGCGACCGCGCCCGCGTCGATGCGACGGGCGACCGCCTCCTCGAACGCAGCCGTGGCGGCGCGGGCCCGGGCCTCGTCGCCCAGGATCTGGCGGAACACCTCGATCTTCGACATGCCCATCGTCGAGCGGACGATGCCCAGCGCCTCGTCGTAGGCGGCGGTGCCGGGTTCGATGCCCTCACCGCCGACGGCGTCCGTGAAGGCCGCTTCCACCAGCCCGTCGTCGCGCACCGACGTGCCGGCCATGTCGCTCACCAGGAGCCGTGTCGTCATCTCATCCCCTCCGAGGTGTCGAGCGTCGAGAACGTGTGCTCGGCGATGGCGGGCGCCAGGGTCATCCCGCGCCCACCCGGACCGGTCACCACGGCGAGGCCGGGGGCCAGCCGCTCTGCATGCCAGATCCGATCCGGGTCGGTCGACTGGCTGTACACGCCGGCCCACCGCCGGAGCACCGGAGGCGGCGCCGTGCCGAGGATCCTCCCGAGCTGCTCGAGCAGGTGCCGCTCCGGGGCGTCCACCACGCCGACCTCGAACGGCTCCTCGTACTCGTGGGTGTCGCCGAGGGTCAGCTCACCGTTCGCGCGCTGCGAGCACAGCAGCTGCATGGCCCATCGGTCGACCACCTCGGCGGGCGGTTGCATCCGCTCCCGCGCCGGCACGGCGAACCCGGGGTAGTAGCGGAGCGAGTCCGCGTCGGCGAGCATCGTCGTGAGCGGGACCGCCGGGGGCGCGGTCTGCAGCATCTGGAGGCGCACTCGCCGGAGTGGACGACCCGCCACCACCTCGGCGACGGGTCCGTCGACGTTGGCGCCGGGGCAGACCACCACGAGGTCGCCCGAGTGGGACTCGCCGGTCGCGTCCTCGACGCTCCGGTCGGAGATCGAGGTGACGGGGCGTCCCGGCTCGTAGCGGAAGCGGTCGGCGTAGGTCGCGGCGAGCCAGGCGCGGATGGCCGGCAGGCACGCACGCGGCTCCACCTTGGCGTCGAGCTCGCAGTGGAGGGCGGCGAGCGGGGAGCCGCCGATCGCCGGGTTGATGCGTCGTGCCTCGTCCCGGTCCACGATCCGCAGGCCCCGGTCGGTGGCGTCTGGCCGTGCGCACACCTCTTCCAGCACCGCCAGCTCCTCGGGCTCCCACACCACCAGCAGCGAGCCCTGTCCCACGAAGCCGACCCCGGGCACGTCGGCGCCGAGCGCCTCCCACAGCTCGCGAGCGCGGAGGGCGAAGCGGAGCTCGTCCCCGGGTGCGCGACCCGAGATCCACACCATCCCGAAGTTGCGGACCGTCGCCGAGCGCGGCTCGGCGTCACGTTCGAGGAGGGTCACGTTCCAACCACGTCGCAGCGCCTCGACGGCGTGCATCGTCCCGAGCACTCCGCCGCCCACCACGACGCACCGTGGTCCGTCCCCGGCGGCCGTCACCGGGAGGTGAGGCCGATGGGGTTCGGGAACGGCAGGATGCCGGCCTCGATCACCGCGTCGGCGATGGGTCGCAGGAGCGTGGGGACGAGGTCGAAGCCGGCTTCGGTCAGCCCGTCGGTCCAGGGCTGCAGCGCGACGGCGTCGGTCTGCGCCTCGATCCGGGCGCGAAGGTCCCGCCCTTCGGCGGTGAGCTGGCCGTCGTCAGCGAGGAGCTCGCGCTCGCGCAGGCCGGCGCGGGCCGCCTCGATCTCCTCGGGGGTCCAGCCGCGCGCCCCCTGCAGCACCTCGTCGGACATGCCGGCGAGGAGGTGCGGCTCGAGCCCGGACAGGCCCGCCGTGACCAGCGCCGCCACGTGCCCGTCGCCACGGTGCTCGCGGAGGGCGGTGCAGCACTGCCAGAGCGCCTCGACCGGGTCCTCCGGCGGCTCGAGCGCCTGGTTCGCGGCGAACAGCGGCCGTCCGGCGAGGTGGCCGGCCCGAACCGCGGAGGAGAGGAGCGGTGCGATGCGCGGCGCGTCGGCGTCGATCCGGGGGTGGACCTCGCGCAGCACGGCTGCCGCCGCCCGGGCCCGCTCGCGGAGCACGCCCTCCGGCGTGGTCCGGTCCCAGGCGTCGGGGAGCGCCCGGTGGACCAGCTTCGGGGCGAAGTTGGCGAAGGTGGCCTCCACGACCGCAGGCGCGGCCGCTCCCAGTGGTGCGGAGCGGGCTGCGAAGTAGCCCATCCAGAACCCCTTCAGGCCGAGGCCTGCCATCGCCTCGATGCAGCGAGGGGCGAAGTAGGTGACGGCGTGGATCGGCTCGATCAGCTGCCAGAGCCGGCGGGCCGGTGGCAGGGCGGGGGGCTCGCTCATGCGGCCGACGCTATGCGAGCTGGTCGGCCAGCTGCTCCGGGGTGGTGGCGGGGAGGCCACAGGCGTACGAGCGGCAGACGTAGGCCTTCCCGTCCTCGCGCCCCTCCCAGAGCGGCCCGTCGAGCGGCTCGCCCCAGGACCGCACCGCGCGGGGGTGCCAGCGGTCGGTCACGACGGCCACCAGGTCGGGCCGGTCCCCGGGGACGACGACCTCGTCGATGCCGCCGACGACGAGGTCGATCCCGGCGAGGACGTTCGCGAACGACAGCGGGTGCTGGCCCGCGTAGCCGCCCAGCAGGCTGAGCACGCTCTCGGCGACCTCGCGGTAGCGGCTGCGGTCGGCCAACGGTGCCAGCCGGAGGAGTGCGACCGCAGCGGTCGACTGGGGCGAGGGGGTGGCACCGTCCTGGAGGTCGACCGGCCGGGTGATCAGCGCTTCCGCGTCGGTGCCGGTGGTGTAGAAGCTGCCCCGCTCGCCATCCCAGAACAGGTCGATGAGGGCGTCCGCGACGGCAACGGCCTCGTCGAGCCAGCGGCGGCGCCCGGTGAGCTCGTAGAGCCGTGTGAACGCGTCGGCGAGCGCTGCATGGTCCTGCGCGTACCCGAGGTGCCGCGCACCTCCGTCGCGCTGCCACGAGCGCAGCCAGCGGCCGTCCTCCCTCCGGAGGTTCCGGCAGAGGAACTCGCCGCACTCCTCGGCGAGGGCTCGCCAGTCGTCCCGCTCCATCGCTGCGGCTGCGTCCGCCAGGGCCGAGAGGAACAGCGCGTTCCACTCGGTGAGGACCTTGTCGTCGAGCCCTGGGTGCGGCCTCGCCTCTCGCGCCGCGGCGAGCCGGCGGCGGAGCTCCTCGAGCTCCGCTGGGCGGGTGAAGCCGCCGATCGGTCGGTGCGGGATGCTCCGCCCCTCGAAGTTCCCCTCCTCGGTGATCCCGTACCACTCGCAGATGGCCGCGGCCTCGTCGGCGTCACCGAGGGCGGCACGCACCTCAGCCGGCGTCCACGTCTGGAACCGGCCCTCCTCGTTGTGGCCGTCCTCCCCTTCGACGGGGGAGTCGGCATCGGTCGCCGAGGCGAAGGCCCCGGGCTCCACCTGGAAGTCCGAGACCATGCACTCGATCGTCTGGCGCACCACCTCGGCGTAGGTGTCGTTGCCGGTGACCTGCCAGGCGTGGAGGTACGGCCGGATGAGCAGCGCGTTGTCGTAGAGCATCTTCTCGAAGTGCGGCACGAGCCAGCGCTCGTCGACGCTGTAGCGGGCGAACCCGCCGCCGAGGTGGTCGTAGATGCCGCCCGCGCACATCGCGTCGAGGCTGTGCAGGGCCGCGGTGAGCGCCTCCGGTTCGGGGGACGACAGGTGGCGCCGGAGGAGGAAGTCGATCGACATCGACTGGGGGAACTTCGGAGCGCTTCCGAAGCCACCCCACTGGTGGTCGAACGCCTCCTTCAGGGCGGCGGTCGCCTGATCGAGCACCTCGGCACCGGGAAGCGCCGCCCCGGCTCCCAGGCCGACGCCCTGCCGGAGGTGTTGGGTGAGGCGGCCGGCCTGCTCGACGACCTCGCCGTGCTGGTCCCGCCACGCCGCGGCGATGCCGCGGAGGAGGTCGGGGAAGCCCGGCATCCCGCTCCGAGACACCGGCGGGAAGTAGGTGCCGCAGAAGAAGGGCTCGCCGTCGGGCGTGAGGAACACCGTCATGGGCCAGCCGCCGTGCCCGGTCATCGCCACCGTGGCCTCCATGTAGATGGCGTCGACGTCGGGGCGCTCCTCGCGGTCCACCTTCACGCAGACGAACAGCTCGTCCATCAGCGCGGCGATGTCGGCGTCCTCGAAGCTCTCGTGCGCCATCACGTGGCACCAGTGGCAGGCCGAGTAGCCGACTGAGAGCAGCACCGGCACGTCGCGCCGGCGGGCCTCGGCGAACGCCTCTTCTCCCCAGGGATACCAGTCGACCGGGTTGTCGGCGTGCTGGCGCAGGTAGGGGCTGGTCTCGTGTGCGAGGCGGTTGGCCATGGGTCGAGTCTGCCCCGCGCCCCGCACGTATCCTCCCGCCCATGGAACTGCGACTGGACGGCAAGGTGGCCCTCGTGACCGGGGCGAGCAAGGGCATCGGTCGTTCGATCGCGGCGGCGATGGCCGCGTCGGGCGCCAAGGTGATGATCTCGTCGCGGAAGGAGGACCTGCTGCGGGAGGCGGCCGCGGGGATGGACGGTGAGGTCGAGGTCTTCGCTGCGAACGCAGGGGATCTGGAGCAGGCGAAGTCCTGCATCGACGCCACCTACGAGCGGTTCGGTCGCCTCGACGTGCTGGTGAACAACGCCGCGACCAACCCGTACATGGGCCCGACGGTGGACATCGACCTGCCCCGATGGGAGAAGACCCTCCAGGTCAACCTCACCGCCCCCCTCTTCTGGACGCAGTTCGCCTGGCACGCCGGGATGGGGGAGCACGGCGGCTCGGTCATCAACATGGCGTCGATCGGCGGCCTCTCCATCGAGCCCTCGATCGGCAACTACAACGTGACGAAGGCTGCGCTGATCCACCAGACGCGCACGCTCGCCAAGGAGCTGGCCCCGAAGGTGCGGGTCAACGCCATCGCTCCGGGCCTGGTGAAGACCGACATGGCCCGCGCGCTGTGGGAGTCGAACGAGGACGCAGTCGCGCAGCACGTCACGATGAAGCGCCTCGGTGAGCCGGAGGACATCGCCAACGCCGCGGTGTTCCTCGCGTCCGACGCGGCCAGCTGGATCTGCGGTCACACCCTCGTGGTCGACGGAGGGATGCTCCTCTAGGACGCGCCGCGGACGCGTTTTCTGCACTCAGCGTGGCGGCCCCGCCCAAGGGGTGTCCACGAAGGCCACGGGCGGTGGGAAAAACGCGTCCGGGACGCGTCCGGGACGCGTCAGCGCTGCGCCCGCAGGCGGCCCCGCCCGAGCTTGCCCAGGGAGGTCCGTGGCAGCGCCGGGGCCAGCTCCAGCGCGTGCGGCGCCGCGTAGGCGGGGAGCGACGCCTTCACGAGGTCGCGGAGCTCGTCCAGCTGTGGTGCCTGCGACGGATCGGCGGGGACGACCACCGCGGTGACCGCCTCACCCCAGCGGGGGTGCGGCCGTCCGACCACGGCGACGTCCCGGACGCCGGGGTGCGAACGGAGGAGCTCCTCGACGGGACCGGGCCAGACCTTCTCCCCGCCGGTCACGATCACGTCGTCGGCCCGGCCGAACACGGTGAGCGTCCCCTCGGCGTCGAGCGCTCCGAGGTCGCCCGTGCGGTACCAGCCGTCTGCGTCGAGCGGCACCTTGCCGTCGCGGTAGCACCGGAGCAGCGAGGGGGAGCGGAGCAGCACCTGGCCCGATGCGTCGACCGCGACCTCCACGCCGGCGAGCGCCCGGCCGTCGTAGACGATGCCGCCGGCGGACTCGGTCATGCCGTAGGTGGCGATGCAGTTGGAGGGACGGTCGGCCGGGACGGCGCTCCCACCCAGCAGCACTGCGTCGAACGCCGAGGTGTCCACCCGGTCGAGCACCGCTGCCACGAGCGAGGTGTGGGTCACCTGGTGAGCGACGGCCGCGATCGCCTGGGGGTCGACACGAGGCTGCACCATCAGCCCGGCGCCGGTGAGGAGCGCGCGGCTGACCACGCCGAACCCGCCGATGTGGTGGAGCGGGAGGCACGCGAGCCATGTCGAGGACGCATCGGCGCCCGCGCCCTCGGCCGTGGTGTGCGCCGCCGCGGCGAGCGCGCGGTGGGTGAGGACGACACCCTTCGGGTCGCCGCTGGTGCCGCTCGTCGCCATCACCAGCGCGTCGCCCGGCTCGGCGGGGCGGCCCCCGGCGAGCGAGCGTCGCTCACCGTCGTCCTCGACCACCGCGGTGGGGGCGAGGGCGCGGGCGATCAGCTCGCGGTGCGGCGCTGGCGCGGCGGCGTCGACCGGAGCGACGGCGTCACCGGCGTCCCACACCTTCTGCAGGGCCTCCACCCACCGGGGTCCCGGCTCCATCGCGAGCAGGACGACCTCTGCCATCGCAGCGTCGCCCTGATCAGCGCCGGCCGAGGCGCTTGGTGTCCGCCAGCAGCTGTTCGATCGCCCGCTCCAGCTGCTGGCCGAAGATGATCCGGGCGGCGTCGCCGGCGGTCGGGCGGAGCGCCTCCACCAGGGTGGCCATGTCGACCCCCGCGCCGAAGCCCTCGCCGAGCGCCTTCACGAAGAGGTCGATGAGCTGGGTGGCGGCCTTGCCGAGCTGCTTTTGGAGGATCGCCCCGGCTTCGAGCACGAGGTCGATGCGGACGCCGTCGGCCACCAGCCGGATCGTGAGGTCGAGGAGGCTCGGGTCGGAGATCAGCCAGGCGTTGCCCTGCCGGACGATCAGACCTGCGTCTTCGATGAAGCCCTGCGTGCCCGGGGGAGTGGCGGCCAGGAGCTTCGCCAGCTCGTCCCGGTCGACGAGGCGGGGGGCGTCGTTCCGCCACGAGCCACGGAGGGAGTCGTCCAGGCCCAGCCAGTCGGCGATCCGTGTGCTGGCGTCGCCCTCCTCGAGGAGGTTCTTGATGGCCGGCAGCTTGAGGCCCCGGTCGTGCAGCTCGCCGATGAGCCGCAGGCGCTCGGCATGCTCGGGGCCGTAGCGGGCGAGGCGGGCGTCCTTGGGGTCCTTCGACGGTGCCTGGAGGAGCTTCTTCGTCTGGTAGAAGCGGATGGTCCGGGGCGCGACACCGGTGAGCTCGGCGAGCTCCTCGAGCGACATGAGCTCGGTCGGGGCGGCCTCGTCGGCATCGCCCCCGTCGTCCTCGGTCTCCTGGCCTCCTCGCGCCACGGGCCGATCCTGCCACATTCGATGACAGCCGTCACTGTCAGAAACACTTGACACCTGGCACTGTCCGTAACAGTGTGCACTGTCATGGTCTCGTTGTTGGATCGCTGGACGCACCCCCTCGACGTCGAGGACTACCTCGCGCTCGTCGACCCCACGCGCAGCCGCCGCCCACAGGGGGTCATCGAGTCGGTGGTGCCGCTCACGAGCACCGCGGCGGCCATCCGGATCCGCCCGCCCCGCTCGTGGCGCCCGCACCGGCCGGGCCAGTTCGTGACCCTCGGCGTGGACGTCGACGGCCGGCGCCACCACCGCTGCTACTCGATCACCTCCCTGCCCACCAGCGGCCGTGATCGTGGTGCCCGGATCGAGGTGGCGGTGCAGGCGGTCGACGGCGGCACGGTCTCGGAGCACCTCGTCCATCGCGCACGACCCGGCGACGTCGTGCAGGTCGACGGTCCGAGCGGGGACTTCGTCCTCCCGGATCCGATGCCCCAGCGCCTGCTGTTCCTCACCGGCGGCAGCGGCATCACCCCCGTGGTCGGGATGCTGCGCTGGCTCCAGGCCACCGGCGTCGACGCCGACGTGGTCCTCCTGCACCACGTGCGAACCCTCGACCGCCTCATGTTCCGCCACGAGCCGGAGCGGTGGGCAGGCCGGACGCCCTCGATCAGGACGGTCCTCACCCGCACGGGGGAGGGCGGCCGCCACCTCGAGGCCACCCGCCTCGAGCGCGAGTGCCCCGACTGGCGCCAGCGGGAGGTGTTCGTCTGCGGACCCGAGGCCCTGACGTCGTTCGCGACCGGTCACTGGGCCGACGCCGGTCTGGCTGAGCGGCTGCACGTCGAGCGGTTCGTTCCCCAGGGCGCGACCACGCCGGTGGGGGAGCAGGGCGGGCACGGCCCCGCTTCGGTCCGCTTCTCGCTGTCGGACGTCGTGACGACGGGCGACAGCGGGACGTCCCTGCTCGCCGCGGCGGAGGAGGCGGGCCTCGCTCCGCCCGCCGGCTGCCGCATGGGCATCTGCCACACCTGCACCAGCCGCCTCGAGTGCGGTTCCGCCGTCGACCTGCGCGACGGCCGGGTCCGCGAGGCCGGCGACCACGTGCAGCTCTGCGTCACCGCACCGCTCGGCGACGTCGCCGTCGAGCGCTGACACCGATCCGCAACCCGACCGACCCTCCGAAGGAACCTCCCCATGACCGCTGTCCTCGATCCACCCACCACCCGCAACACCCCCGCCGCTCAGGTGGCCCCGTCCGGTGCCCGCCCGAAGGCGGTGCTCGTCCCGCTCGCCGACGAACGGGCGCCGCTCCCGGAGGTCGACCTGGACCAGCTCGCCGAGGAGCTCGACGCCATCCGCGAGGCGGTGCTGGCCGACCTGGGCGAGCGCGACGCCGCCTACATCCGCCGGCTCCTCCGCGTGCAGCGCTCGCTCGACCTCGCCGGCCGCACATCGCTCGCCTTCGGCCTGTTCCCGCCGGCGTGGCTGGCAGGCGTCGGCATGCTGGGCCTGGCGAAGATCCTCGAGAACATGGAGATCGGCCACAACGTCATGCACGGCCAGTGGGACTGGATG
>JBIQID010000172.1:0-4335 GCA_044508215.1 Actinomycetota bacterium
GGCGGGCTACTCGAACCGCCTCATCGACCTCGCCCTCATCGTGGGTGCGGCGAACCAGTCCTGAACCACCAGGTTTGACGGCGACCGGGACCGAGCGATCGGCCCCGGTCCCACCACTCCCGTTTCGCGGGAGCCAGAGCGCGCTCTCTCTCCGGAGATGGCGTCCTGGCTCCCGCAGATCCGTGGAAACGGCAACGTCGCTCCCGCGAGCAGGGATGCGGAAAGGAACGTCGAGAGAGATGCAGTTCGGTGTGCCCGAGTTGGAGGACCTGCCCGACGTCTCGGGGCGCTCGGTCCTGGTCCGCGTCGACTTCAACGTGCCGATCAAGGACGGCCGCATCACCGACGACCTGCGGATCCGTGCGGCGGTGCCCACGCTGAAGTGGTTGGTCGAGAACGGCGCCTCGGTGACGGCCTGCACCCACCTGGGCCGGCCGAAGGGCACGCCCGACCCGAAGTACTCGGTGGGTCCGGTCCGTGAGCGCCTGGCCGAGCTGCTGCCGGCCGTGACGCTCCTCGACAACCTGCGGTACGACCCGGGTGAGGAGGCGAACGACGAGCGCTTCGTGCGCGAGCTGGTCGCTGGCCACGACCTGTACGTGAACGACGCGTTCGGCGCGTCGCACCGTGCGCACGCCTCGATCGTGGGCCCGCCCCAGACCCTGCCGTCGGCGGCCGGTCGCCTCCTGGCGAAGGAGGTCGAGGTGCTCCTCGGGGTCCGCAACGACCCCACCCGCCCGTTCGTGGCGATCACCGGCGGCTCGAAGGTGTCCGACAAGCTCGGCGTGATCAACGCCCTCCTGGACATCGCCGACCACCTGATCATCGGCGGCGGGATGTGCTTCACGTTCCTCGCCGCTCAGGGCAACACGATCGGCTCGTCGCTGTTCGAGGAGGACCAGGTGGAGACCTGCCGGAAGCTCCTCGAGGAGCACGGCGACCGCATCCACCTGCCCTCCGACATCGTGGGGCTCGGTCCCGGCGGCAAGCTGTTCGAGCCCGAGGCCGGGGGAGAGGTCCGCAACTTCGGCACCTCGCTGCCCGACGGGTGGATGGGCGTCGACATCGGCCCGGGCACCGCGGCCGAGTTCGGCGACATCATCGGCGACTCCGGCACGATCCTCTGGAACGGCCCGATGGGCGTCTTCGAGGACCCCCGCTTCGAGGCCGGCACCCGGGCGGTGGCGAACGCCGTCGCCGACTCCCGGGGCTTCTCCGTGGTGGGCGGCGGCGACTCCGCTGCGGCGGCCGCCCAGTTCGGCGTGGCCGACCGGATCTCCCACGTCTCGACCGGCGGCGGCGCGTCGCTCGAGCTCATCGAGGACGGCGACCTGCCGGGCCTCGCAGCGCTGCGCAGCGCATCGAACGCCCACAACGGCTGACCCTGGACCAGAGGAGCACCAATGGCACGAGTCCCACTCATCAGCGGCAACTGGAAGATGCACCACGACCACTTCGAGGCGCTCCGCACCGTCCAGAAGCTGTCGTACAACCTGGGCGGGCACGACTACGGCAAGGTGGCCGTGTCGGTGCACCCGCCGTTCACCGACCTGCGCACGGTGCAGACCGCGATCGAGTCGGACCGGATGAAGTTCTCCCTCGGCGCCCAGAACTGCTTCTGGGAGGAGAAGGGCGCGTTCACCGGCGAGGTGTCGCCGCTGTTCCTCGCGAAGCTGAACGTGGCCTACGTGATCGTGGGGCACTCGGAGCGGCGCGAGATCTTCGGTGAGACCGACGAGGACGTGAACCGCAAGGTCAAGGCCGTGATCAAGGCCGGGATGACCCCGATCATGTGCTGCGGCGAGACCGACGGCGAGCGTGAGGCCGGCGAGGCCGAGTCGAAGGTGTCCGGCCAGATCCGCGCCGGGTTGGCCGGGGTTCCCGCCGACCAGATCGCCAAGCTGGTCGTCGCCTACGAGCCGATCTGGGCGATCGGCACCGGCAAGACCGCCACGCCCGAGGACGCGCAGGCGATGTGCGCCCTGATCCGCCGGGTGATCGGCGAGATCGCCGGCGCCGAGGCCGCCGACAGCGTCCGGATCCAGTACGGCGGTTCCGTGAAGCCGGGGAACGCCGCCGAGCTGATGGGCCAGCCCGACATCGACGGCGCCCTCGTGGGTGGAGCGTCGCTCGACGCCGACGACTTCGCCAACATCGTCCTGGCGAGCGTCTGAGCCGCCGCACCCCTTCGAGCACCTGAGCCCCCGTCGACCCGGCCCGGCCGGACCACGGGGTGCTCCGGTGCCCCTGTTACGCTGTCCGCCGATCGATCGCCCGACCTGGAGCCCCCGTGTACGTCACCTCGATGATCCTGCAGTTCGCACTGGCAATCGGCGCGGTGTTCCTCGTCCTCATCCACTCCGGGCGGGGCGGTGGCCTCTCCGACATGTTCGGCGGTGGGCTCGGTGCGTCGGCGTCGTCGTCGACGGTGATGGAGAAGAACCTCGACCGGATCACCGTCGTGGTGACGCTGCTGTTCGCCTTCAACACGATGGTGCTGGGCTTCCTCATCGATAAGTAGGCCTCGTTCTAGAGGCCGGCGTTCAGGTGAGCTGATCGGCGAGGGTGCGGGCGGTCTGCTCACCGGAGCGCACTGCGCCCTCCATGTAGCCGGACCACACCGGTGAGCACTCGGCGCCCGCCCAGTGGATCGGGCCGATCGGCCGGGTCAGCGCAGGACCGAAGGCGGTCCACACGCCCGGCGCGAAGTGGGCGCCGTAGCACCCGCGGCTGAACTCCTCGGCCGCCCAGTCGCGCTCGATGTACTCGAGCGGCTTCGCGGCCTTCGGACCGAAGTAGCGGACGAAGCAGTCGACCGCGGCCTGGCGGCGCTCCTCGACGGTGCGGCGGCCCCACTCGCGGCCGTCGCCGCCCTCCATGAAGCCCATGAGGATGCCGAGCGATCCGTCGGGCGGGCTGTTGTCGAACGTGACCTTCACCGGACCCGTGTCGGACGCCGCCTGGCCGGTGAGGCCCTCGGCTCGCCAGAACGGCTCGTCGTAGACCGCGTACAGCTTGATCACGGTGCCCGCTGGCGTCTTCTGGGTCAGCTGGTCCCGCCACGCCGGGAGGGCAGGGGAGTACTCGAGGCGCCCGGCGAGGGTGGGCGGCAGGGTGGAGATCACCGCCGCGGCCTCGTTGCGCTCGCCGCTGCGGGTCTCCACGACAGCGCCGCCGTCGTGCCACTCGATGCGCCGCACCGGCTGGCCCAGGCGGACACGGTCGCCGAGCTGCGCCGCCATCGCCTCGGAGATCCGGATGGTGCCCCCGACCAGTCGGTCCTGCTGGGCGCCCCGGTCGACCGAGAGGAGTGTCTCGAAGTCGGTCCCCGAATGCGTGTAGAAGGCGGCGTGGAGGAGCGAGATGTCGGTGGTGTCGGCTGAGAAGACCGCTTCGCATGCGATCCGGAAGTAGGTGCGGCCCAGCTCGGTGCGGAGGTTCCTGCGGACCCACGTCTCCCACGTCTGGCCGTCGAGGGTGCGGGCGTCCGGCGCCTCCCACGGGCGGTCGACGGGGATGCGGTCGGCGAGGCGCTGGAACCGGGTCAGACCCTGGAAGAGGTCGGCGAGCACGAACGGGTTCAGCTTCGGCACGGCTCCACGCTGCGACCCCATGCGGGTGGTGCGCCCGCCGAGGTGGACCACGTGCTCGCCCTCGTTCCACGTGGGGAACGTCTCGAGGCCCAGCTCGTCGACCAGCTGGTACATGCGGGTCTGTGTGGGGCCGAGCCACTGGCCGCCCAGCTCGATCGGGGTGCCGTCCGCGGTCTGCCCGCCCTCGGTGCGGCCGCCGACGCGGTCGCGTGCTTCGAGCACCACCACGTCGAGGCCACGGTCGACGAGCACACGGGCGGCTGACAGGCCGGCCAGGCCGGCGCCGATGACGATCACCCGGGCGCTCACGCGGCGCGCTCCTTCGCGCCGGCCGCCGCGCTGCGAGCAGCAGCGGGCCACTCCGAGGGAGGCGGGATCGCCGCGGCACGGTCGAGGCGGGCCCACAGCGCCTTCACCAGCGCGGGCCGGCGGTCGCGTGGGGCGAGGATCGCCAGCTCCTCGATCCACCGGGCGTCGAGCTCGTCGGACGTAGCGAACGCCTCGGCGGAAGGCGGGGGCTCGGCCAGCCACGCGGCCTCGATGCGGTCACGCTCGGGGGCGAGCCGGGGAAGGAGGCCGCCGGAGTCGCGGAGCGCGGCTCGGTGCACCAGCTCGTGGCGCCACCAACGGACAGTGGGGTCGAAGCGGTTGGACGCCGACGGCTCGTCGGCGATCGGCTCGCCGACACGGACCGGCTTGAAGATCGACGTGCACGGAGCGGAGGTGGCGGTGACCCAGTGGA
>JBIQID010000173.1:0-1932 GCA_044508215.1 Actinomycetota bacterium
CCTCACCAACGTGAAGTCGAAGATGGTGCTGTCGACCACCACGGTCGCCGAGGTCCAGCAGTGGATCGCCGAGGCCAGGTCCCGCGGCCACTGGCTGATCCTCGTCTTCCACGAGCTGCGCACCAACGTGAACCCGTCGAACCCGGACCACCTCTACGACACGACGCCGGCGCTCTTCAACGCCATGATCGATGCGGTGGCCTCGAGCGGCGTGACGGTGCGGACCGTCGCGGACGCCCGGGCGGAGATCACCCCGCAGCTGCCGGGCTGACCTCGCCGCCGCCTGGGACGCCGACCTGCTCCTACGGACGTCCCAGCGACGACGGGGAGTACCGTGGGAGCGATGGATGGGGGTCGGTCGCGTGCCGCGTTCGGCGGTGACTCGCTGGCAGCGGCGCTCGGTGACCGGTACGAGGACTTCGAGAGCCTCGAGGCCCGGGCCGGGACGCTGATCTACCGGGCGCGCCAGTGCTCCACGGGTCGCTGGGTGGCCATCAAGCTCCTCATGAACGACCGGCGAGCCCCGGGCGAACCGCCCGTCGAGGAGGTCAGCGCGCTCGCCGGGCTGTCGTGGCACGGCAACGTGCTGAGCCTGATCGAAGCCGGCACGACGGATGACGGCATCCCGTTCCTCGTCACCGAGTTCGTGCCCGGTGGGACCCTCGGCGACCTGGAGGTCGACGACGAGGCCGTCGGCGCACCCGACTCGCAGATCGACGTGGTGCTCGACGCCGCGGTGCAGGTGGCATCCGCCCTCGCCGCCGCCCACCGCAGCGGGATCGTCCACTGCGACGTGAAGCCGTCGAACGTGCTGCTGGCGCCCGACGGAACGGCCCGCCTCGGCGACTTCGGCATCGCACGGATGCTGGAGCACACGGCACCGACGCTCGAAGACGTCCGCGGCACGGTGCACTTCGTGGCGCCCGAGGTGCTCGACGGCGGCCAGCCCACCCCGGCCTCCGACGTCTTCGCCCTCGCCCGGACCATCACCGCGGTGGTCGAGGCCGACGGCCAGCAGAGCGACTCGTTCCTCGCCGCGGTGGCTCGGGACATGCAGGGCGGCAACGACCGCATCCCGCGGCTCCGTCGCCACCTCCGGCCCAGCCCCGAGGCGCTCGCCGTGATCGAGGCGATGCTCGACCCCGACCCCTCGCACCGGCCGACCGCGGCCCGGGTCGCCGAGGCGCTCGCCGACCGACACGCCGAGCGGGAGGAGCGCGCCCCAGCCGCAGCCGTCGCCGCCCCACGAGGCCCACGAGGCCCACGAGGCCCACGGGCCCCACGACGGTCGACGGAGTCGCTCGCGCAGCGAAGCCGCCGGGCGCTGCTGGTGATCGCCGGCATCGCGCTGATCGGCGGCGCCGTGGTGCTGGGCTCGGCAGATCCCGACGGCGCGGCGGAGGGCAACGTCCCGATCGGCAAGGTGTGCGACGTCGCCACGCAGATGGTGCTGACGTCGAACGAGTTCATCGACGGCCTCCCCAACCGGTTGCGCTCCGACGACTCGACCTACGACCTCCTCCGCTACCTCACCCGTGACGTCCCCGAGCGGCTCGCCGACGGCGCCGAGAAGCTGGTCGACACCGCCCGGCGGAACTCGCAGACCCGCCGCTGGGCCGAGCAGCTGAGCCCCGGTTCGCTCGAGCGGCTGGTGCTCGCAGATGGCATCTACAACGTGGGGCGGTCGAAGTTCATCATCGGCGCGAACTCGAACGTGGACAGCGCCACCGTGCCCGCCATCGTGCGGCAGGAGGCGCTCGCCTGGGACCGCTTGAGCGACGCCGCCCGCCGGCTGTGCGACCTGCCACCCGAGACCACCCAGAAGAGCTCGGTGGGGACGACGCTGCGCGAGCGGCTGAGCGGTGAGCGCCTGGCGGACTTCTTCGACGACCCCCGCTCGCACGACCTCTTCGACGACAACTTCGTGGTGCT
>JBIQID010000173.1:2032-4321 GCA_044508215.1 Actinomycetota bacterium
CCGCAGGAGGAGGCGCTGTTCCCCGTGCTCTCCGTGGCCGACAACATCCGCCTGTTCTGCGAGCTGGCCGGGCTGCGTGGGGCCACGATGCGGCGGCGCATCAGCGAGGTGGCCGACGCGTTCCTGGTGGGCGACCTCCTCGACCGGAAGGTGGGCGAGCTGTCGGGCGGGCAGCGGCGGCGGGTCCACAACTCGATCGCCTTGGTGGCCCGCCCCGACGTGCTGATCCTCGACGAGCCGACCGCCGGCGTCGATCCCGCCACCCGCACCGCTGTGCTCGACGTGGTGAGGTCGGCCGCCCGGGACGGCGCCGCGGTCTGCTACTCCACGCACTACCTCCCCGAGGTCACGGCCCTGGGCGCCCGCGTCACCGTGCTGGACCGGGGCGAGGTCATTGCGTCAGGGACCGTGTCGGAACTGGTGGAGCGGCATGCGACCACGGCGATCCACCTCCGCTTCGACGGCCCGGCACCCACGGTGGACGGCCTGCCCGGCGAGGCGACGGTGGTGGGTGAGGTGATCCGCCTCACCATCGCCGACGCCCGGAGCCACGTGGGCAAGGCGGTGCGGATGCTCGGCGACCACGCCGACGCGCTCGTGGGGGTGGAGGTCATCGCCGGCGACCTCGACCAGGTGTTCCACAGCCTCACCGGGCGGTCGATCACCACCGCGGGCGACGCCGCGGTGACCGATGCTCCGGCGTAGCGCCGCGCTGTTCCGCCACGAGGTCCGCTACCTCGTGTCGTCGGCGCCCATCACGCTGGCCTACGTGCTGGTGCCGTACGTGCTCATGGCGTTCACCAAGAACAGCTACGGGGTGTGGCTCCAGAACGACACGAGGTACCCGACGGCCAGCGGCGCCGAGATCGTGGCGCCCGGCGTGGCCGCCCTGTACGGCTACCTCGTGCTGAGCCACCAGGGCCTCTTCACCTTCAGCGAGCACCAGTGGAACGTGTGGGACCGGCTGCGGTCGGGCCCGGCGAGCATCCCGGAGATCGTCACCGGGAAGGTGGGCGCGCACCTGGCCCACCAGGCGCTGCAGTTCACCCTGATCCTCGGCGGTGCCGGCCTGCTGTTCGGCCTCACGGTGGGCGACGCGTGGGCCGCGGTGGCGCTGCTCGGGCTGCTGACGGTGACCTCGACGGTGGCGTGGGGGTGGCTCGGCATGGCGTTGCTGCCGACGGCGACGATGTTCGACGCCTGGGCGTTCGGGGGCGGCATCCTGCTCGCTGCGCTCGGTGGCGCGATCGTGCCGTCGGACCTGCTCCCCGACGTGGTGAAGCCGCTCGGCCCCATCAGCCCCATCCACTGGGCCGTCTCGGGCTTCCGCACGGTGTTCCTCGACGGCGGCGGCCTGGGGGACGTCGGTCGGCCCCTGCTCGCACTGGCCGCGTTCACCGGGGGGTTCACGCTGGTGGCGCTGGGGCTCTTCGATTCGGGTCGGCGCAAGACGGGACGGCTGCAGTGAATGCCGTGGTCAGGCGTGAGCTGGTGATGAGGTCGGGTCGGTGAGGACGGTGGCGGCCCCGGTGGTGGGCGACGCCACGCGGTGGGCGGTGCTGATCGGCCACGAGACCCGCCGGGCGCTGCGGAACTGGCCGGCGCGGGCGGTGTTCGTGGCCATCGGCCTGCAGCTGGCGTGGTTCGTGCAGCCCGCGTTCGCCTTCGCGCTCGACCACGCCGGGCTGCCGTCGTGGAGGTCGGCGCCGGAGCAGGCGATCGCCGGCCAGGTGTGCCTGTTCATGATCGCCAACCTGCTCTTCTTGGGCTACACGGCCTTCGACGACCAGCACAACGGGATGGCCGACCGGCTCCGCATGTCGGGGGTGCGGTCGGGTCAGCGCGTCGGGTCGAAGCTGATCGTGGTGTTCGCCCACCAGCTGCTGACCGGGGCCCTGCTCTACCTGGTGGGGGGCTGGTGGTTCGGGGTGCGCTGGAGCGGTTCGATCGCGGCCCGGGTCCTGTTGGTGGTGGCGCTCGCCTCGTGCACCACGGCGCTGGGGTTCGCGCTCGTGTCGCTCAGCCGCTCGAACGCCCTCTACAACATGGTCTGCTACGCCGCGACGCTGGGGCTGACGGCGGCGTCGGGCGGGCTCGCCCCCTACACGCTGCTGCCCGAGTGGGCGATGGTGATCGGCCGGGCGCTGCCCACGTGGTGGTTCCTGCGTGGGATCGACGAGCTGACGCTCCGGAGCGGTTCGCTGACAGACGTGCTCCCCAACGTCGGGGTGATCCTGGGGTCGATGCTGGTGCTCGTGGCGGTAGGGGTCGCGGGGCAGGGCTGGGGAC
>JBIQID010000174.1:0-2439 GCA_044508215.1 Actinomycetota bacterium
TCGCGGCCGAAGCCGTCGCGGACGCGATGGCTGCGCTCCCCCAGATGGCGCCGCCGACGGTGGCCGGCATGCAGCTTCCGATCCTCAGGGAGACGCGGGCGCCCACGCTGCTCGTGGAGGTGGGCGGAGCGGAGTCACCCGACCTGTCCGCCGTGCTGGTCTCCGCCGTGATCTGGGCGATCAGCTCGTGGAGCGGGTCGGCGAAGCCCGCGGAGCGGCGCGCCGACCGGGGGTGAACCTCCACTTCGGGGTGTGAAGCACCTCGTTCTCAGGTTGAGGTTGGGATCCTCACAGGCTGTGCGCAACTCTGTGGATAGACCTCAGGTGCCCGGGGAGACCGAGTCGCGAACGTGGACAAGAGGTTCAGTCGCTGATGATCCGGTAGATCCGCTCCAGGTCCTCGAGGTTGGCGAAGTCGATGACGACACGGCCCTTCTTGCCACCCATCTGGACGTGGACCCGGGTCTCCAGCTGGTCGGACAGCAGGTTCTCCAGTTCGAGGAGTCCGGGGGGTCGGAGCTGGGGCTTCGGCTTCGGCGTCGTGTCGTCGAGCTGGTCTTCCAGCTCGGAACGAGCGTGGAGCAGCGCTTCGAGCTCTCGGACCGTCAGGCCCTCGGCGGCCACCCGCTTGGCGAGCAGCTCCTGGTAGGCGCGGTCGGGCGTGCCCAACAGGACCTTCGCGTGCCCGAGGCCGACGGCACCGTCTCGCACCAGCTTCTGCACGCCGGGCGGCAGCTGGAACAGCCGGAGCAGGTTCGTGACCGCGGACCGGCTCTTGCCCACGCGTGTGGCGACCTGCTCCTGGGTGAGGCCGAAGTCCTCGACCAGCTGCTGGTAGGCAGCCGCCTCTTCGAGCGGGTTCAGGTCCTGGCGGTGAAGGTTCTCCACCACCGCCTGCTCGAGCGCACTCGAATCGTCGCTGTCGCGCACCACCGCCGGGATCGTGGCCAAGCCCGCTCGGCGGGCGGCACGCCAGCGCCGCTCCCCCGCGATCAGCTCATACTCCTCGCCCGCGCGCCGGACCAGCACCGGCTGCAGGACCCCGAGTGCCCTGATGGACTCGGTCAGCGCGTTCAGCGACTCCTCCTCGAAGTGCGCCCGAGGCTGGAACCGGTTGGCGACGATGGCGGAAAGGGGCACCTCCTGGTAGCCCGACGCCGGCGAGTCCGCCTGTGCGGCGCCCGGATCCGAGGGGATGAGGGCGTCGAGGCCCTTCCCGAGTCCGCTACGCCGAGCCATGGTGGACCTCCCTTGCCAGTTCCCGGTAGGCGACGGCGCCCTTCGAGCTGGAATCGAACACGGTGATCGGCTGGCCGTAGGACGGCGCCTCGGACAGCCGGATGTTGCGGGGGATCACGTTCCGGCACACCCGCTCGCCGAAGTGCTCGCGCACCTCGGTGGCGACCTGCTCCCCCAGCTTGGTACGACCGTCGTACATCACGAGGACGATCAGACTGAGCTCCAGGCGGGGGTTGAGGTTGCGCTGGACCAGATCGACGTTGCGCATCAGCTGGCCCAGGCCTTCCAGTGCGTAGTACTCGCACTGGATCGGGACCATCACCTCGCCGGCAGCAGCGAGGGCGTTGACCGTCAGGAGACCCAGGGACGGCGGGCAGTCGATGAGCACGTAGTCGTAGTCGGAGCTGACCTGTTCGATCGCACGCCGCAGGCGGGTCTCACGGCTCATCACCGACACGAGCTCGATCTCGGCGCCGGCCAGGTCGAGGCTGGCCGGGGCGAGGAAGAGGTTGAGCACGGACGTCGGCTCGATGCAGTCCTCGAGGTCGACGTCGTTGAGCAGCACGTCGTAGATCGAGTGGTCGAGCTCTCGGCTGTTGATCCCGAGGCCGGTCGTGGCGTTTCCCTGAGGGTCGAGATCGATCACGAGGACCCGGTGGTCGGCTTCGGCCAGGGCCGCGCCGAGGTTCACCGTGGTGGTCGTCTTGCCCACCCCGCCCTTCTGGTTGGCCACCGCGATGATCCTGGGAAGCGGCCGGAGCTTGCGGGTAGGAGGATCCGCAACCGTCACCGTTGCCGGACGATCCGCCTCGGCCCGAATGAGGTCAGGGGATGACGCGCCCTCTGACGGGTCTACGGAGGGCGGGTCGAGCGGTGGGATCTCCGCAGGAGCTGGCTCTGCCGAGAGGAGCTCGGAAGGGACCGGTGCCGGCGTCTCGTCAGTCGACGGGCGGGCGACCGCGGGGCCCGGATCTCCCGCACCCACCGGGCTGGCGCCGTCTGCGAGGCCCGAGTCCTCGGCGGCGAAAGGGGAGTCGGACACAGTTGCTCCAGTCGCTGGTCGGGGTCCAGGTCTCGTCGGCGTGGCCGGGGCAGATCCCGCGGGCACTGCACGCACCGGACTGGGGGCGAGCGCTTCATCCTGACCCTCACCGTCGACCAGGTCAAGGACCGTCGGTCATGTTCCACGTGGAACATGGC
>JBIQID010000174.1:2539-4215 GCA_044508215.1 Actinomycetota bacterium
GGCACTGGTCGAACGCCCAGCGGGTCAGTCCCCGGAGCGTCGACCGCGCGTCGTGCGGTCGCGGGGGCAACCTGACCCGCGCCTCCGAGCGAGCTGACTCGGCAAGGCCCCGGAGCCGCGGGATCGTTCGCCGAGCACCCCCGGGGCTCCGCTTCTGCAAGAAGCCGTCGACGGTGGTACAGCGGCGAAGGCAGCTCACCCGCGGCGGCCTCCCACCACGCCGCCGGTGGAATGCTCCTTCCAGCTGACCCGTCGGGCGAGGCGCCATCCTCCTCGCAGCCACAACGAGGACCTCGGCGACGTATCCCGCGGCATCGGTCCAGCTGCCTGGGGAGGAGGCCGGGGACCGCCCGGCGCAACCACGCGATCGCCGGTGAGAGCGGCCCCCGAGCCGCGATCGATCCCCTCGTGAGTCGATCCAGCGTCTCCCCGGCCGCTGGCTCGACGACGACCGAGGCGTCGGCCGGTGGCGCCCGAGCCGTAGCGGTCCCGCCGGCGCGGCTCAGTCGCCGCGCTGCCCCGCCCCCTGGAGGCGTCCGCATTCCATGACCCAGCCGGCGACATCGGCGTCAACGATCTTCTCCTCTCTTCTCCGTCCTCTCCCTGGCACTCGAGTGCGCTCCCACTCTGGGCTGCCCTGACACCCTGGCCGTCCCGACCGTTCAGCCCGGTGGCGGTTCCAATCGTCCCACCCACCCCCGTGATCGTGCCGATCGCTCGAGGACCGGCGCACCCGAGCTCCACGACGGACAGCTCGGCACCCGCAGTCCCGGGCTGGCCGACTCGACCCCACTTCTGCTGACGGAAGGAAGAAGAGGAAGCAGGAGATGGAGGAGGACGAGGAGGAAGGAGTCGAATGGAAGAGGCCTCCTCGACCCACGTGCGATGCTGGGCGGCATGGCCGCCCTCGACCCCGCGCACCCGACCCTCGGTCCGGAAGATCTGGATCGCCTGCGGGCGGTGCTGGGACGTTCCCGGGAGCTCGGCCTCCTCGGGCCCGGGCCGCTCGATCCGCACATCGAACACGCGCTGGCGTGGAGCTCGCTGATCACCGAGGGTGCCCGGGTGCTGGATCTGGGGAGCGGCGGGGGAGTGCCGGGCCTCCCGCTCGCAGTGGCTCGCACCGACTGCCGGTTCACCCTCCTGGACGGAAGCGTGACCCGGGGTGACGTGCTCCTCCAGGCCGTGGAAGCGCTGGGCCTCGATGATCGAGTGGACGTCCACGTGGAGCGCGCCGAGCCAGCCGGTCACGACGCTGAGCTTCGTGGTGCCTTCGACTCGGTGATCTCCCGGTCGTTCGGTCCGCCTCCGGCCACCGCCGAGTGTGCCGCGCCGTTCCTCCGGGTGGGCGGGGTGCTCCTGGTCAGTGAGCCGCCCGACGAGACCGCCGGCAGCGCCGAACGCTGGCCCGCCGACGGACTGCAGGAGCTGGGCCTCGAACCCGTCGCGCTCCACAGCAGCGCCACCGCAACCCTCATGGAGCTCCGTCAGGTGGCGCCCTGCCCGCCGCAGTACCCCCGCCCCACCGGCCGCCCCACGAAACGCCCCCTGTTCTGACCGCCAGGCTCGCAACGAGCAGCGCAGGAGCGCAAGCGACCGAGCCTCACGGTGATGTTCCACGTGGAACACCCACCCGCGCCCCCACTTCCCCCCACCCGGCGCACACAGCACAACCC
>JBIQID010000175.1:0-4168 GCA_044508215.1 Actinomycetota bacterium
GCCCGTCTGGGCGAGGTGGGCGTCGGAGGCGTCGCGGAGCGCCTCGAAGTCCTCGGCGAACCGATGGGACGGGACCGGGTCGACGTTGAGCGCCTCGCCGTCCCGGGTCACGTGGCGGTCCACCGCGGACGCCGACGCGTCAGCCGCCATCGCGGCGAGGACCTTGGCGCGATCCGGTTCGGGCGATGAGACCGGCGCCTCTGCGAGGTGCGGGAACTCGCTGACCCCGGTGACCGGATCCTTGCGCTTGGCGATGCTGCGCCGCCGCGCCTCCCACGTCTCGGCGAGCAGCTGCTGGATCGAGCCGTCGACCAGGCCGCCGGAGACGCCGCCCGACCCGTCGAGGCGGGCGAGCTCCGCCCACGCACGCTCGGCGTACTCCTCGGTGAGAGCCTCCGGGTAGAAGGCGCCACCGGCAGGGTCGAGCACGGCGCCCACGTGCGACTCCTCGGCGAGGAGCAGCTGCGTGTTGCGGGCCATGCGGCGCCCGAGGTCGCTCGGGAACCCGCAGCGGAGGTCGTACGGAAGCGCCTCCACGGCGTCCGCCCCGCCCACGGCGGCGGCGAAGCTGGCGGCGGTGACCCGCAGCAGGTTCACCCAGGGGTCCCGGCGAGTCATCATCCGCTGCGCCGTCCGGACGCTGATGCGGGTGGCGGCACGCTCCTCGGGGACGCCGCAGGCGTCGAGCACCGCCGACCACACCCGGCGGGCGGCCCGCACCGTGCAGATGCCGGCGAAGACGTCGGCGTCGAGGACGAGCACGATCTCGATCTGCCCGGCAGCGGCCGCCGGCGGGAGGCCCGCTGCCTCCATCGCACGGAGGTACTCGGCGCCGGTCGCCGCCATGAGGGCGAGCTGCTGCACCTCGGTGGCGCCCGCCTCGACCGCCCAGCCGAGGTCGATCGTGACCGCCCGCACGTTCGGGGTGGCCGCAGCGGTCCGAGCGGCGAGGGCGCCCATCGCCGCGAGCGAGGCGTCGAGCCCACCGGCCAGCTCGCCCTGGGCGGCGAGGACGGAGATCGGGTCGGCTCCGAGGCCGCCCGACACCTCGGCGCCCCCGGTGCCACGCCGCTCCCACAGGGCGGCGAGCCACTCGGCTGCCCGCTCGAACGAGGCGCCGGGGGCGAGGGTCACGGGGGCGAGGTCGAGGTGGACCCCGTCGAGGAGGCGGTCCAGGGCGTCGAGCGAGTGCACGGCCACGCCGTCGACGGCACCGAGCTCGGCGAACGTGGCATCGGCCGGGCCGATCCCACGACGGAACGCCTCGTCGAAGCGGATCTCCAGGCCGGTGCTGCCGGAGGTCAGCTCCTCGAGCGCGTGGCGGTTCGCCTCGGCGGGATCGGGGTGCACGAGCGGCGCCCGGATCTCCCACTGGCCGTCCGGGCGCGGGGCGGGCGACGCGCCGCGGGTGTGGGGGTCGAAGCCGGGGAAGCCCGACTCGTCGGCGCCGGTCTGAACGTCGGCCGACACGTAGATGGGCTGCACCTCGATGCCGTCGTAGGTGCGGTGCACCAGGCGGTCGAACGGCGCGCCCTTCAGCACCTTCGCGACCAGTTCGAGCCACTCCTCGCGGGTGGGCGTCGGGAACTGGGCGGCGGGTCCGGCGGGGGTCGTGGGGAGGCTGGACACGAGGCGAGGTTACCGGTCGCCCCTGGAGCCACTCCCAACCGGTGCCGGCTTCGAGAGGGCTCCAGGCCGGGGATAGCGTCGGGCCGCATGGACTTCCCAGTGTCGGTCGACGTCGCGCTGGCGGTGCTCCGCGTCACGTTCGGCATCACCCTCGCAGCGCACGGCTACAACAAGTTCTTCGGGGGTGGCCGCATCCCCGGGACGGCCCGCTGGTTCGACTCGATGGGCATGCGCCCCGGCAAGGTCCACGCCGTCCTCGCGGCCAGCACTGAGATGGGGAGCGGCATCCTCTTCGCCCTCGGCCTCCTCACTCCCCTGGCGGCGGCCGGCTTCGTCGGCGTGATGGTGGTGGCCGGTTGGACGGTCCATCGGGAGAACGGCTTCTTCATCGTGAAGTCGGGCTGGGAGTACAACCTGGTCCTCGCCATGGCGCCGGTGTGCGTGGCGGCGGTCAGCCCCGGCCGCTACTCGCTCGACCACCTGCTCGGCATCGACGAGCACAACTCGATCGCCGGCTGGACCGGCCTGGCGATCGCCGCAGGGGTCGGTCTCCTGGGCGGCATCGGCCAGCTGGTCGTGTTCTACCGCCCACCGGCGAAGACCGAGGCAGCCTGACGCCGGGTTTCTCGGGGTGACCCTGGAGATCCCCCGAACCGTGGCAGGAGACGACCGGATCTGCGTCGTTCCTGGCCCGAGCTCTCGCGAGATCCGAGGTGTTGCTCCAGTTGCGGCCCGGTCCGGACGATGCAGAGGTGACCGGCGCTGGGGCCGGCACCTGCACCCGACGAGCACCCGATGCCCAAGGACGAAACCTCCGACCACCAAGCTCCGGTCGGCACTGCCACCGAGCCGGGCGGCGACCGCCTGGCCGAGTCGCTGGCACGCATCGGCGTGCTGTTGGGGGTCCACCGGGTCGAGCTCTACCGGCACCGGCCCGACGGCACCACGAGGCTCGCCGGGTGGTGGCAGGCGCTCGGGATGCGGGGCGGCCCTTCTGCCGGTCTGGCCGAGCCGATCGACAGCGGGTGGTTCCCCTGGGGGCTCGGCCACGTGCGTCCCGAGCGGTTCGTGCTCGTGCGGACCGCTGCGGCCCTGCGGGTGACGCCCACCGATGACGTCGTGTTGGGCGACGACGGGATCTGCACCTGCGTGCACCTGCCGCTGCGGGTGTCGGCCGAGGACGGACCGCTGGGCGCGATCTGCGGCTACTGGCTCGTGCCGCCGCCGAACGAGCCGTCGGGGATCGACGCTGCGGCGCAGCTGGGTGTCGACGCGCTGCTCGACTGCGCCGGCTGAGCCGCAGGAAGAGCCTGCTCAGGCGTCTCCGTCGCCCTCGGCATCGCCCTCGATCGCCTCGACCAGCGCCTCACGGGAGAGCGCTGCCTGCTCCTCGGTCTCGCTGAGCTGCTCGATGTACTCGTACCGCTGCAGGTAGCTGGAGATGAACGCCTGCACGATGGCTGCCGCCGGCAGGGCGAGCAGCGCGCCGATCGGCCCCAGGATGCTGGCGCCGACGATCGCCGAGCCGAACGCCACGGCGGGGTGGATCTCCATCGTCCGGGCGCTGATGCGGGGTGAGAGGAAGTAGTTCTCCACCTGCTGGTACACGAGGATGAACCCGAGCACCCAGAGGGCCCGGATCGGGGCGTTGAGCAGGGCGATCAGGAGCGGGAGTGCGCCGCCGATGTACGTGCCGATCACCGGGACGAACTGCGACACCACGCCCATCCACAGCGCGAGGGCCAGGGGCGAGGGCACGCCGATGATCGAGAACGCCATCCACGACACCGAGGACGAGATCACGGCGAGGAGCAGGCGTGAGTAGAGGTAGCCGCCGGTCTTCGCGACGGCGAGGTCCCACAGGCCGAGGACCAGACGCTGGCGGGCGGGAGGCAGCACCGAGCAGACGCTGCGCCGCCACCTGGGTCCGTCGGCGACCAGGTAGAAGGTGAAGAGCGCGATCGTGAACAGCTGGAAGACCGCTCCGATGACCGAGCCGGTGATGGAGACGACCCGGCCGCCGAGGTCGCTCGCCGTGCTCGCGAGCTGGCCCTGGTAGTCGTTCAGGCGTTCGAGCACGTCCGTGGTGGTGATCTGCAGGTCGAACCGCTCGTTCGCCCATTCCGCTGCGTTCTCCACGAGTCGCGGCGCGTCGTCGACCAGGGCGGACACCTGCTCGACCACGAGCGACACCATCAGCCAGGTCAACCCCGCGCCGCAGAGGGCGACGAGGAGGAACACCACCGCGGTCGCGGGGCCGCGCCGCCAGCCACGTCGGGCGAACCAGTCGACGGCCGGCTCGAGGGCGAAGCTGAGGAACAGGCTGACCAGGAGGATCGTGAGGAAGCCGGAGATCGCATTGAAGACCGAGCGGACGGCCTCGAGCATCAGCACCGCGATCAGGACGACGAGCAGCGCGCGGGGGAACCATCGCGGCAGGCGACGTTCGTCCCACCCGAACGGAGAGGCAGGCTGCTCGTCCATCAGGCCACACGGTGCCATGCAGGCACCCGCGCGGCGCGGATGGCCTCGACGGCGG
>JBIQID010000176.1:0-2358 GCA_044508215.1 Actinomycetota bacterium
TCTCGATCGGGGAGGACCGCATCGCCGTGTGGAGCTGCCAGGTCACCGGCGAGCCTCGGCCAGCCCACGATCCGGCGGCCATCGCCACGTGGGCCCAGAGCGCCGCTGATGCGTACTACGCCGGCGTGTCGCGTGGTCGCTACCACCCGGTCTTCACCGCCGCCGGCACCTTCACGACCGACGACTACAAGTCCTGCCTGCCCGAGGCTCGGACCCGGACCGGCGCGCCGTTCACCAACGTGCTCGTGGTGGACAACACGCTGGTGGGCGGCGGGCTCGGGGGCCCGGGCAGCGTCTACTCGCACGGCGGCGGCGCTGCACCCGCGGCGCCCCCGGCCGAGTCGGGACGCGGGTTCACGGTGTACGGGAGCTCCTTCTCGGAGTTCCCGAGCCCGCGCGTGCTGGTCCACGAGATCGGCCACTCGCTGCACTGGCCCCACTCCTACCTGACGCCGACCAACCAGTACGACAACCCGCTCGACCTCATGAGCGGGCAACCCGGCGGCTACACCTGCAGCGTCCCGGGCTGGATCTACAAGTGCGAGGCCCACCACACCCTCGCGTTCAACCGATGGGGGTCGGGCTGGATCGACCCGAGCGAGGTGGTGGTCCACAGCAGCGGCTCTCGCACGGTGGACCTCGCCGCACCTCTCGCCGCAGGCCCCCAGCTGGTGGTGGCGCCGTCGGTCACGTCGTCGAGGGCCCTCGTCACCATCGAGGCTCGCCCGAAGGCAGGCTTCGACCACCTCCTCGACACGGGAGGGGTCGCGGTCCACGTGGTCGACCAGCGTCGAGCGATGTGCAACGTGGGCGCGACGTTCGACGGCTGCCCGTCGCTGTGGCGCCGGCAGGGCCAGGCCACCGGGGCGGCGGGCTCCTACGAACACGTCGTCCTCCCGGGCCAGACCCGCACGATCCGGGGGCTCACGATCACCGTCGAGGCGGCGACGGCAAGCGGCTACCGGGTGGCGGTCTCCGGGTCCGCGACGGTGCCCGCGGATGCGCTCCAGCCGAAGCCGGCGCTCCGGGCAGCTCCCGAGCCCCGACCCGGCGGCGGTTGGTCGATCGACCTCCCGTCGAACGCTCCGCTCGTCGGTCGACCCGGCTCCTGAGCAGCCGGTCGCGGACCGGTCCGCATCTGGGCGACCCCACCGCCCAGATGCGGACAAGTCCCGCTGCCGTGATGTGGACAGGTCGAGGCTGTCCTGATGAGGGCCACCCCCGCGTCCGGATGTGGACAGGTTGAGGCTGTCCTGATGTGGCCGACTCCCGCGTCCGGATGTGGACAGGTTGGAGCGGTCCGGATGTGGGCGACCCCCGCGTCCGGATGTGGACAGGTTGGAGCTGTCCTGATGTGGCCGACTCCCGCGCCCGGATGTGGACAGGTTGAGGCTGTCCGGATGTGGTCGACTCCCGCGCCCGGATGTGGACAGGTTGAAGTTGTCCTGATGTGGACGGAACGTCAGTCGGTCTCGCGGCGGCGGAAGCGTCCGATCACCAGCCCGACGGTGAGGAGCACGCCGCCGAGCGAGACCAGCGTGTCGACGTCAGCGCCGGTGTGCGCAAGGTTCGACGGACGCCGCCGCGGTGCGGTGCCCGCCGGTCGCGCCCGATCGCCCGGAGCTGCTGACGCAGGGTCAACGGGCTGTGGAGCAGGCATGGGCGCGACCGGAGTCGGCGGCGACGGTGCCTCGGCGGCCGCAACCTCCACGTCGACGGGCGCCACGGCGTTCGCGGCCACCGCAGCCAGGTTCGGCGATCCCGAGTACGACACCGAGATCGTGTTGGTGCCGACCGGGAGCACGTACTTCATCGACGCCACGCCGCCCACCAGCGGTCGGGTCCCGACGGCAACACCGTTCACGTGGAAGGTGACGGTCCCGTCACCCGGGGCGGCCGGTGCAGACCCGCCGAGCAGCGAGAACGCGCCGCCGGAGAAGCCGGACGCAGCGAGCGTCGGGTTCTCCGCCGTCACGATCGCCGTCAGCGTGGACTCCTCTCCCGCGGTCACGCGCTCGGGCGTCACCGACAGCGACACCTCGGCGGTGCCCTGCGCGACGTCGAAGAGCTGAGGTACGGAGGTGGCCGGGGCGTGCACGTCGTCACCGGAGTAGGCCGCGGTCACCTCGATGTCGTCCCCGGCGGGCAGGTGGACGGTCAGGGTGGCGGTCCGGCCGATGGGCGTGACCGATCCGAGCTCGACACCGTTCGCGTAGAAGGTGACGTCGCCCGTGCGGTCGTGGCCGGACACCGGCTGGGACAGGGTGGCTTCCAGCGTTGTCGGCGCGCCGTACGTGTCGCCGAGGTCCCCGACGACGTCGAGCGAGATCGTGGTGGGCGCGTGGAGGACGGTGAACG
>JBIQID010000176.1:2458-4096 GCA_044508215.1 Actinomycetota bacterium
GTAGGTGGTGGTGCGCTCCGCTGGCGCGTACTCGGGGTGGCCGGCCAACGGGACGAACCTGGCGGTCACCTCGACATCGCCGGGGGCGAGGGTGACGGTGCCGGTGACGGTCCCGCCCCACGGGTCCCCCTCAACGACCTTGATCCCGTCGACGAACAGCTCGATGGTGCCGGGGAGGAAGGCGCGGCTGGGGGTGGCGGTGAACGTGGTGGGCAGCCCGGCGACGAGGCGGTCGGCGTGCAGCTCGACGTCGACCTCGATCGGGGTGATCTCGACGGTGTGGGTGGCAGAGCTCGCCGAGTGGAAGGTGGCGCCGCGGTGCTCGACGGTGAGCGTGTGGGTGCCCACGGGCAGGTCCGGCAGCGTGATGGCGACGGGGCCGGCGGTCGCGGAGACCGAGGCGATCTCGGAGGGCGGGTCGGACACGTCGGCGGTCACCGCGAAGGTCCCGTCGACGGGCAGAGCGGGGTCGGTGTCCAACTCGACGGTGAGGCTGTGCGCGTCGCCGTAGGTGAGGGTGGGCGGCGCGGAGACCGCCAGGGCGGCCGGGGCCGTGGTGACCTCGAGGGGGAACGACGCGACGGCGGCGTCGAAGTCGCCGTGGGCGGGGAAGGTGACCGTCACGGTGCGCGCACCGGGGGCGACGTGCTCGTCGAGGGTGGCACGGACCCGTGCCGAACCGGATGCACCGTCGACGTGGGGGGCCTCGACGGTCGTGGTGAGGGCGTCGCCGGCGACGGTGACCGTCGCTCCCTGGACGTACTCGAGGGGGAGGGCGTCCGCTGCGGTGAGCTCCACGTCCACGGTGACGGTGCCGCCGGCTGCTGCGGTGGTCGGCGCCGAGGTGATCGTCGCGGCGGTCGCGATGCCTTCGATCTCGAAGGTCCGAACGGTGGTCGCGGCGGCGTACTCGGCGTTGCCGGGCTGGTCTGCTTCGATCTGGCAGGCGCCCGGGGCGACCGGTATGGCGGTGGCGCCGTCGACGGTGCAGCGATCCGGGGTGAGGGAGCTGTAGGTGATCGGCAACCCCGCCGAGGAAGTCGCGGTGAGCGGCACCGGGATCCCGACCTTCGCCGTGGGCGGCGCGGTGAAGTCGAGGGTCTGCTGGTGCGGTGCGATGGTGTAGGTGGCGGTCCGGGTCACGGGCCCCCACGTGCCGTCGGCGGGCAGCTCGACGGTGACGGTGCACTGACCGGCGGAGCTCGCCGACACCACACCGTCGGACACCGAGCACACCGGCTTGAAGCCGCGGACGACGAAGCGCGGCACGGCGGTGGAGTCGGTGGCGAACTGGGGGGTGAACGTCGTGTCGACGGCGACGCTGCGCTGCGTCCCCTGCAGGGTGAGAGCAGGCTCGGGCAGGTTCGTGTTCCGCACGATCAGGTCGGGGGCCAGCGGGTAGCCGCCGCGCACCGGGAAGATGTACCGGCCCGCCACGTCGGACCCGTAGCGGTGGCTGGTCAGTGCGTTGGCGCCGCCGTCGGTGAGCGTCTCGGGGTTCGGGTGCATGATCTTGGAGCCCTCCATGATGAGGGTCTCGCGTTCGCCGGCCCGGGCGTACCCGGCTGCGGCGTAGATGCGGTCCGACAGGGCGTCGTAGTTGAAGACCATGTCGAAGTCGCCGGGCTCGATGTCGGA